>CAJYXO010000056.1 GCA_913778765.1 uncultured Massilia sp.
CCACTGCGACCTCGATGCGCGGGTGCGCGAGGGGCGCTTTCGCGCCGACCTGTTCTACCGCCTGGCGGTGCTGCGCCTGGTGCTGCCGGCGTTGCGCGAGCGCGCCGCCGACCTGCCGGCGCTGGCCGAATGGTCGCTGAAGAATGCGATGGCGGCGCTCGACGCCCGCCCGCATCCGAACCTGGCCGCCGAGATCGCGGCCTGCGCCCCGCTGCTGGCCGCCTATGCCTGGCCGGGCAACGTGCGCGAGCTGCGCAACCTGATGGAGCGGCTGGCGCTGTTCCTCGCCGCCGAGCCGCTGCAGGCGCTGACCCCGGCCTTTTTGCTGGCGGTGGCGCCGGAGCTGGGCCGGGCCGCGCCCGCGCCTGCCTGCGCCCTGCCCGCGCCGGCTGCGCTGCACGATCCGGCGCAGACCGCGCCGCCGCCGGCGACCGTGGCCGAGGTGCTGGCCCGCTTCGACGGCCAGCGCGAGGCCGCCGCGCGCCACCTCGGCATCAGCCGCACCACCCTGTGGCGGCGCCTGAAAGCGGGGGCCTGAACCCGGCGACGCCATCGCGGTGAAAGGCTTAATATGGGCCAAATCGGGCGCCCGGAATCCGTCATAAGATCACCGTTTTATCGACGGCCCGGCGCGCGCTTTGCGCCCTATCGGAGGCAACATGAAAGCTTCGCAGCCTGCTCCACAGCCCGCGTCGGCGGCGGCGCTGTTTTCACTGATCGGCAACACCCCGCTGGTCGAGGTCACCCGGCTGGACACCGGCCCTTGTCAACTCTTCCTCAAGCTCGAATCCCAGAATCCCGGCGGCTCCATCAAGGACCGCATCGGCCGCGCCATGATCGAGGCGGCGGAACTCGACGGCCGCCTGAAGCCCGGCGGCACCGTGGTCGAGGCCACCGCCGGCAACACCGGCCTGGGCCTGGCCCTGGTGGCCCGCATCAAGGGCTACCGCGTGGTGCTGGTAGTGCCGGACAAGATGGCGGCCGAAAAGGTGCTGCACCTGAAGGCCCTCGGCGCCGAAATCCACCTGACCCGCTCGGACGTCGGCAAGGGCCATCCCGAGTATTACCAGGATTATGCGGCGCGGCTGGCGCGCGAGATTCCCGGCGCCTGGTTCGCCGACCAGTTCAACAATCCCGCCAATCCGCTGGCCCACGAAACCACCACGGGTCCGGAAATCTGGGAGCAGATGCGGCACGAGGTCGACGCGATCGTGGTCGGCGTCGGCTCCTCGGGCACCCTGACCGGCCTGTCGCGGTACTTCGCGCGGGTGCAGCCGGACGTGGAGTTCGTGCTGGCCGATCCGCAGGGCTCGATCCTGGCCGAGTACGTGCGCACCGGGCGCGTGTCCGAAGTGTCGGGCTCGTGGGCGGTCGAAGGCATCGGCGAGGATTTCATCCCCGCCATCGCCGATTTGTCGCGGGTGCGCCGCGCCTATACCATCGGCGACGAAGAGAGCTTCAACACCGCGCGCGAACTGCTGCGCCAGGAAGGCCTGCTGGCCGGCTCCTCGACCGGCACCCTGCTGGCCGCCGCCCTGCGCTACTGCCGCGAGCAGAGCAGCCCGAAGCGCGTGGTTTCTTTCGTGTGCGACACCGGCACCCGCTACCTGACCAAGGTCTACAGCGACGGCTGGATGGTCGACCAGGGCCTGCTGCAGCGTCCGCGCACGGGCGACCTGCGCGACCTGATCGGGCGCCGCTTCGACGACGGCGACGTCGTCACCGTCAGCCCCACCGACACCCTGCTGACCGCCTTCAACCGCATGCGCAGCGCCGACCTGGCCCAGCTGCCCGTGATCGACCGCGGCCGGCTGGTGGGCCTGGTCGACGAATCCGACATCCTCATGCACGTCACCGACGAGCGCCAGCACTTCCAGGCGCCGGTTTCAGGCACCATGACGGCCGAGCTGCAGACCCTGCCGCCGTCCGGCAGCATGCAGCAGCTGCGCGACATCCTCGACAGCGGCCTGACCGTGGTGATCGCGGAAGGCGAGCGCTTCTACGGCCTGATCACCCGCTTCGACCTCCTCAACCATCTACGCAGGACGCTGAAATGAGCCACGACGATCACAAGCGCCACATCGCCACCCGCGTGATCCACGGCGGCCAGGCGCCGGACCCGAGTACCGGCGCGGTGATGCCGCCGATCTACGCGACCTCGACCTTTGCCCAGGAAAGCCCGGGGGTGCACAAGGGCCTGGACTACGGGCGCTCGCACAATCCCACGCGCTGGGCGCTGGAGCGCTGCGTGGCCGACATCGAAAGCGGTGGCGCGGCCTTCGCCTTCGCGTCCGGCCTGGCGGCCATCGCCGCGGTGCTGGAACTGCTGCCGGCCGGTTCCCACGTCGTCGCCGGCGACGACATGTACGGCGGCACCTACCGCCTGTTCGAGCGCGTGCGCCGCCACAGCGCCGGCCATGAATTCACCTACGTCGACCTGACCGATCCGCTGGCCCTGGCCAATGCGCTGCGGCCGGACACGAAAATGGTGTGGGTCGAAACGCCGACCAACCCGATGCTGAAGCTGGCCGACCTGCACGCCATCGGCTCGCTGTGCCGCGAACGCGGCGTCCTCAGCGTGTGCGACAACACCTTCGCCAGTCCGGTCAATCAGCGCCCGCTGGAGCTGGGCATCGACATCGTCGTCCACTCGACCACGAAATATATGAATGGCCATTCAGATGTCATCGGCGGGGTGGCCGTGGTCGGCCTTGATGCGCGCCACCAGCCGCTGCGCGAGCGGCTCGGCTTCATCCAGAACGCGGTCGGCGCGATCCAGGGCCCCTTCGACAGCTTCCTGGTCCTGCGCGGAATCAAGACCCTGGCCCTGCGCGTCGAACGCAGCTCGTCGAACGCGCTGGCGCTGGCGCAGTGGCTGGAGAGCCAGCGCAAGGTCAGCCGCGTGTTCTATCCCGGCCTGGCTTCGCACCCCCAGCACGAGCTGGCGCGGCGCCAGATGCATGGCTACGGCGGCATCATCTCGGTCGACCTCGATACCGACCTGGCAGGCAGCAGGCGCTTCCTCGAGCATTGCGAAGTGTTCACCCTGGCCGAGAGCCTGGGCGGCGTCGAGAGCCTGATCGAACATCCGGCCATCATGACCCATGCCACCATTCCGCCGGAACAGCGCGCCGCGCTGGGCATCGGCGACGGCCTGATCCGGCTGTCGGTCGGCATCGAGCACGTCGACGACCAGCGCGCCGACCTGGCGCGGGCGCTGGCCGCGATTTGATACCTTAGCGGCTCGGCGCTTCGGAACCGCGCTTCAAAGCGGGGATCGCCGCCGGCTTCCACTGCTTGACCGGCTGCTCCTGCAGCTTCTTCTGCAGCAGCGCGATCGCCGTTTCGAGCTGGCGGTCGCGCCCATTGAAGGTTTCGTAGGGCAGGTTCTCGACCTCGACGTCGGGCGTCACGCCGACGCCTTCGATCAGCCAGTCGCCGTCGCTCGAGAACTGGCCGTTCTCGGCGACGCGCGCCATGCCGTTGTCGGCCAGGCCGTTGCCGTCGCTGAGCCAGACCCCGGCGCCGGCGGTCCGTTTGCCGACCAGCGGCCCCAGCTTCAGGGCCTTGACGCCGGCCGCGAAGGTCTCGCCGTCCGAATACGTCAGTTCGTCGGTCAGCACCACCAGGTGGCCGCGGAAGGTGTTCTGCATGTTCGAATAGGGCTGCCTGCCGTTCGAGGCCCAGAAGGCCCAGGAACGGCGCAGCAGCTTTTCGATGATCCAGCTGTCGATGTTGCCGCCGTTATTGCGGCGCACGTCGATGATCAGGCCGTCCTTGTTGATGTTGGCGTAGAAGTCGCGCGCAAAGGCGTTGATGTCGCGCGCCACCATCGCCCGCAGGTGCAGGTAGCCGATCTTGCCCTTCGAGGCGGCCTCGGTTTGCCGCGCCCTGCTCTGCTCCCAGTCGGCGTAGCGCAGGCTGGCGTGGGTCGCCATCGGCACCGGCGTCACGATCACGGCGCGTGGTTTGCTCTCCCTGTCGCCGGCGCGCTTCACCTGCAGCAGCACCTGCTTGCCGGCGGTGTCCAGCAGCAGGTCGGCGATGTCGCGCGCTTCCGGCAGCGACTTGCCGTTGACCGCCATGATGATGTCGCCTTCCTTGACGTCGACGTCCGGCGCGGCCAGCGGACCGGCTTCCAGCGGCAGCTCCGGCTCGCTGCGGTAGACGTGGTCGACGCGGTAGCCTTCCGGCACGCGGCTCAGCACCGCGCCCAGGCTGGCCGGGCTGCCTTCGCTGGCGGCGCGGCGCACGTCGCCGGGACGGATCTGCGAGTGCAGCGCACCGACCTCGCCGACCATCATGCCCAGCACGTCGTCCAGCTCCGCGCGGTCGGTGACGCGCTCGACCAGCGGCGCGTAGCGCGCGCGCACGGCATTCCAGTCGATGCCGCGCATGTTGGCGTCGTACAGGAAGTCGCGGTGCATGCGCCAGGCGTCGTTGAACATCTGCTTCCATTCCATGCGCGGGTTCGAGCTCACCGCCCAGTCGTCGATCTTGATCCTGGCCTTGGACACGTCGGCGGGCGCCCTGGCGGCGGCGTCGACGACCAGCATCTCGCCCGGCGTGCCCTTGGCCCAGGTGCGGTAGTAGATGTGCTTGCGGTCGGCCGACTGGCCGAATTCGCGCACATTGCCGGCAAAGGTCTCGAGCTGCGGGCTGCTGCGGGCGATGGCCAGGGTCTTCAGCGTGCCCTTGGCGCGCTCGTCGTCGCCGGCTTCCAGCAGATACAGGCGCTTGTCGTCGACGGCCAGCGCGCGGTAGTTGCCCGGCGCGACCGGCACTTCGTACAGGCGCTCGCCCAGGCCGCCGTAGACGATCGCCGGCGTCGGCGCGGCCTTCTTGTCGGCGCCGGCGGCCTTGATTTTCGCCTCGGCCGCGGCGGCGGCGGCGGCGACGGCCGCGCCCTTCGCGCTGTCCGCCTCGTCCGCGCCGGGCGACTTGACGGCCGCCTTGGCCGCCGCCTCGGGCGACTTTTCTTCCGGCGCGGTCAGCTCGTCTTCCGGCTTGAACGGGAAGCGCAGGCCCGGCTGCAGCGCCAGCGCGAACACGCCGACCCGCTTGTCGAACACCGGCCCCATGTTGCGGTCGCCCCAGGGCGAGGCATTGCCGAGGTTGAAGTGGCGCGCGGACAGGAAGTACAGCCATCGCCCGTCCGGCGAGAAGGCCGGCGAGCTGGCTTCGTAGCGGTCGGTCGTCACAAAGGTGATGGCGCGGGTGCCGAGGCTGAACATGCCGATCTGGTCGCGCCGCTCGCTGCTGCCGGCGCGCACGAAGGCCAGGTTGCGGCTGTCCGGCGACCAGACCACCTGGTCCGAGCGGTCCAGGCCGGCCTGGCCGGCGTCGTCGATGACGACGTTGGTGCGGCTTGCGAGGTCGAGCAGCCAGGTGCGGCCCTTCTTGTCGGTATGCGCCAGCCATTTGCCGTCCGGCGACGGGTACAGGGCCGAGCGGTGGCTGGCGCCGTCCGTCGTCAGGCGTTCGCCGTGGCCGGAACCGTCGGCGGCGTAGCGCCAGATCTCGTTTTCGCCGCTGGTGTCGGCAATCGCGTAGATCCACTTGTCGTCGTGGCTGAACACCGCGCCGCGGGCACGGGCGCCGTCCGGCACCGCGATCTCGACCCGGCGGTGGCTGCCGGTGCCGGCGATGGTCACGCGGCCGCGCGCGGTCAGCACGATGCGTTCCGCCTTGCTGGCGACTTCGATGCCGGTCAGGGCGTCGAGCGGCGACTTCACGCGGCGCAGGCGCTGCTGGTCGAAGTCCGACACCAGGCTGGCGTGCAGCAGCGTGTCCTGGCCGCTGGCGATGTCGAACACGCGCAGGTCGGCGCCAAGCTGGTAGACGATGCGGCCGTCGCCCAGCGAGGCGGTGCGCACGTCCCATTCCTTGTGATGCGTGAGCTCGCGGCGGTCGCTGCCGTCCGGGAGCGAGGTCCACAGGTTGTCGGCGCCGCCGGCATCGCCGATGAAGTACAGGCGGCCCTTCCACCACATCGCGCGGCGGTTGTTCGAGGGGTCGCCCTTGAACAGCGGCTGGGCCTCGGTCTTCGCACCGAGATCGAAGCGCCACAGCTGGGCGTGGGCGCCGCCGCGGTAGGACTTGACGTTATCGTTCGTCATCGACAGGCCCATGCGCGTGAAGTAGACGGTGCGGCCGGCGTCGTCGAGGGTGGCGTCGTTGGCGTCGGCCAGCGGCAGCACGCGGCGTGTAAGCTTGAGCGGATCGATGGCGGCGACCACGCGCAGCTTGGCCGGGCCGACCGGGTTTTCAAGGCTGACCAGGACTTCGCCCTGGGCGGTCCAGCCGAGTACGGTCACGCCGCCGTTGTCGAAGCTGATGCGCTTCGGCAGCCCGCCTTCGACCGGCATCACATAGGCTTCCTGGGCGCCCTCGTAGGAAGCGGCAAAGGCGACCAGCTTGCCGTCAAACGAAATGGCGGCATGGGTTTCGCTCGACGGGTGGGTAGTGAGGCGCGTGGCCTTGCCCCCTTGCGTGGAGGTGCGCCACAGGTCGCCTTCCGCGGTGAACACGACCGTATCGCCGCGCACGGCGGGGAAACGGAAATAGGGATCGGCGGCGCCGGCCTGCTGGCCGAGCAGCGCCAATGACAGCGCAAGGATGGTGCGGGACATGTTCACTGGGATTCACCAAGGCAAAGTTTGCTAAGAAGCATGAGTTTGCCATAGTGAAACGCCTGGTTGGCGTGCAACCATGCAAAAAACATCAGGCCACCTTGAAGCTCCCCACCACGCCGGTCAGCTCTTCGGCCTGCGCCCGCATGGTCTCGGCGGCCGCGGCGGCCTGCTCGACCATCGCCGCGTTCTGGCGCGTCGCCTCGTCCATCTCGGCCACCGTACGGCGCACCCGGGCGATACCCTCGGCCTGCTCGGAACTGGCGGCGTCGATGGCGCCGAGCAGGTCGGCCACCTGCCGCACCCGTTCCAGGATCTGGCGCATGGTGGCGCCGGCGCTGCCTGCGATCCCGGCGCCCGATTCGATGGCGCCGAGCGATTCGGCGATCAGGGTCTTGATTTCCCTGGCGGCCGACGCCGAGTGCTGGGCCAGGCTGCGCACTTCGTTGGCCACCACCGCAAAGCCGCGGCCCTCGGCGCCGGCACGCGCCGCTTCCACCGCCGCGTTCAGCGCCAGGATGTTCGTCTGGAAGGCGATCCCGTCGATCATCGCCGTGATGTCGCCGATCTTCGCGGCCGACTGGCGGATGGTCGCCATGCGTTCCACCATCTGGTCGACGGCGCCGGCGCCCTCCTTCGCCACGCCGGATGCGGCCAGGGCCAGCTCGCTGGCGTCATGGGCGTTCACATGGTTCTGCTGCACCGCTTCGGTCAGCGCGATCATCGATGCGACCGTGGCATGCAGGCTGCCCGCCTGGTGCTCGGTGCGGCGCGACAGGTCGCGGTTGCCGCTGGCGAGGTCGGCCGAGGCATCGTCGATCAGGCGTGCGCTGGCTAGCACTTTCACCACCGTGGCGGCGACACCGCCGGTCATGTGATTCAGGGCGTCGAACAGGCGGCCGATCTCGTCACCGCGGACGTGGCGGATGGTGGCGCTGAGGTCGCCGCGCGCCACGCGCTCGGCCAGCGTCACCGCCTCCTGCAGGGGTGCGACGATGCTGCGCGTGAGCAGCCAGCCGGCCACCCCGCCCAGCAGCAGCGCGGCGCCGCCGACGGCCACCAGCAGCGTGCGGCTGAACAACGACGCGCCCTGCGATGCCGCGGCCATCGCGCGGGCCTGGCGGGTCTGGTGCGCCAGCAGGGCGTCGAGGGCGGCGACGTAGGCGTCGAAGGTGGTCGTCATGGTGCTCGACGCGAGCTGCTCCACTTCCTGGGTCTTGCCGAGCTCCTTGGCCTGGAACACCTGCATGCGCACCGCCAGGTAGGCCGCCTTGCGCTGCGCCGCCTGCTCGCCGAGCCTGCGTTCTTGCGGCGTGGCGGCCAGCGCCTGCAGGCGCTTTGCCAGCGCCGCTTCTTCCCTGTCGCCCTGGGTCAGCTGGGCCTGGAAATAGTCGCCCGCTTCCAGGCTGTCGCTGCGCGCGATGGCGCCGGCGCGTACGCCGTTCAGGCGCGCCATGCCGCGCAGTTCGGCGGTGAGCTGCTGGCTGGCCAGCTTGTTGTCGACCAGGTCGCGCGTGAGCGCGTCCGCGGCCTGCATGTGCCACAGGGCGACGGCGCAGATGACGAGGATGGCGGCGGAGACGGCGGCAAAGGCGCCGATGATCTTGGTACCGGTTTGCAGGGTGGCAAGGCGCATGGCGGTGGGCGGAATCGGGAATGCCGGGAGTATAGGATTGCCATGTGACAACAATATGACCGCCGGCGCCGGGCGAAAAAAAACCCCGCCTGGGCGGGGTTCTTGCGGCCGGCTGGAGGCCGGCAATGTCGATTACTCGATCTCGACCGTCTCGACCGGCTCCGGCGGCGGCGGCACGTCGCCTTCCGGGAACTCGAGGAACACATCGTCCTTCTCGTTCAGGTCCACCGTCACGCGGCCGCCGTTGACCAGGCGGCCGAACAGCAGCTCGTCGGCCAGCGCCTTGCGGATCATGTCCTGGATCAGGCGCGACATCGGACGGGCGCCCATCAGCGGATCGAAACCCTTCTTCGCGAGATACTTGCGCAGTTTCTCGGTGAAGACGGCTTCCACCTTCTTCTCGTGCAGCTGCTCTTCCAGCTGCATCAGGAACTTGTCCACGACGCGCAGGATGATTTCCTCGTCCAGCGCGCGGAAGCTGATGATCGCATCCAGGCGGTTGCGGAACTCCGGCGTGAACATGCGCTTGATGTCGGCCATCTCGTCGCCCTGCGCCTTCGAATCCACGAAGCCCACCGAACGCTTGGTCAGGCTTTCGGCGCCCGCGTTCGTGGTCATGATGATGATCACGTTGCGGAAGTCCGCCTTGCGGCCGTTGTTGTCGGTCAGCGTGCCATGGTCCATCACCTGCAGCAGGATGTTGAAAATGTCCGGGTGGGCTTTTTCAATTTCGTCCAGCAGCAGCACCGCGTGCGGCTTCTTGGTGATGGCCTCGGTCAGCAGGCCGCCCTGGTCGAAGCCGACGTAGCCCGGCGGCGCACCGATCAGGCGCGAGACCGCATGGCGTTCCATGTACTCCGACATGTCGAAGCGCACCAGCTCGATGCCGAGGATGAAGGCGAGCTGCTTGGCCACCTCGGTCTTGCCGACGCCGGTCGGACCGGAGAACAGGAAGGAGCCGATCGGCTTGTCCTGCTTGCCCAGGCCGGCGCGCGCCATCTTGATCGCGGCCGACAGCGCTTCGATCGCCGGGTCCTGCCCGAACACGACGTTGCGCAGGTCGCGGTCGATGGTCTGCAGCTTGCTGCGGTCGTCCTGGTTGACCGTTTGCGGGGGAATCCGCGCGATCTTGGCGATGATGTCCTCGATCTCGGTTTTGCCGATGGTCTTCTTCTGCTTCGACTTCGGCAGGATGCGCTGGGCCGCGCCGGCTTCGTCGATCACGTCGATCGCCTTGTCCGGCAGGTGGCGGTCGTTGATGAAGCGCGCCGCCAGTTCCGCCGCGGTGGACAGCGCCGACGACGAGTACTTCACGCCGTGGTGCTCTTCGAAGCGCGACTTCAGGCCGCGCAGGATCTGCACGGTCTGCTCGACCGAGGGCTCGTTGACGTCGACCTTCTGGAAGCGGCGGCTGAGTGCGTGGTCCTTCTCGAACACGCCGCGGAATTCCGTGAACGTGGTCGCGCCGATGCACTTCAGCTGGCCGTTCGCCAGGGCCGGCTTCAGCAGGTTCGACGCATCGAGCGTGCCGCCCGAGGCCGAACCGGCGCCGATGATCGTGTGGATCTCGTCGATGAACAGGATGCCGTTCGGGGTGTCCTTCAACTGCTTCAGGACCGCCTTCAGGCGCTGCTCGAAGTCGCCGCGGTACTTGGTGCCGGCCAGCAGCGCGCCCATGTCCAGCGAATACACGACGGCATTCTGCAGGATCTCCGGGACGTCTTCCTGGACGATGCGCCATGCCAGGCCTTCGGCGATCGCGGTCTTGCCGACCCCGGCCTCGCCCACCAGCAGCGGGTTGTTCTTGCGGCGGCGGCACAGGATCTGGATCACGCGGTCGACTTCTTCCTCGCGTCCGATCAGCGGATCGATGCGGCCATCGGCGGCAGCCTTGTTCAGGTTCTGGGTGAACTGGTCCAGCGGGCTTTCCTTGGCCTGGCCTTCGACCTGCGCTTCTTCCACGCCTTCGGAGGCCTTCTGGCTGTCGATCTGCTGGTCCTTGCGCACGCCGTGCGAGATGAAATTCACCACGTCGAGGCGGGTCACGCCCTGCTGGTGCAGGTAGTAGACCGCGTGCGAATCCTTCTCGCCGAAGATCGCCACCAGCACGTTGGCGCCGGTGACTTCCTTCTTGCCGTTCGAGGCCGACTGCACGTGCATGATCGCACGCTGGATCACGCGCTGGAAACCGAGCGTCGGCTGGGTATCGACCTCGCCCGTGCCGGGCACGGTCGGGGTGTTATCGCCGATGAAATTCGTCAAGGTCTTGCGCAGATCGTCGATGTTGACCGCGCACGCACGCAGGACTTCAGCGGCCGACGGGTTGTCGAGCAGCGCCAGCAGCAGATGTTCGACCGTGATGAACTCGTGCCGAGCCTGCCGCGCTTCGACAAAGGCCATATGTAAAGAGACTTCCAATTCCTGCGCAATCATACTTCCTCCATCACGCACTGCAGGGGATGGCCTGCCTTGCGCGCATGCGTTAATACAAACTCCACTTTGGTGCACGCTATATCTTTGGAAAACACGCCGCACACCCCTTTACCATGGCGATGTACGGAAAGCATGATCTGCGTCGCCGTCTCGCGATCCTTATTGAAATACTCCTGGATGATGGCGACCACGAACTCCATCGGCGTGTAGTCGTCATTCAGCAGCGCCACCTGATACAGGGGGGGTGGCTTTACGGTCTGCCGCTCCAGCAGCTGTTCGGTATCGTGCTTGGTTGCCATAAGAGTATTCTAAGATGCTTTCTCTGTTCGTGCGTACGTTAACAATCAGGGCAATCCAGTGAGGCCCGGTTGTTTTCCATCTTACGCGTTTTCCGTGCTGGGCGCAGATGGCGCCCCGATTGCGAAAATCAAGAGTCCCCCGCGAGTGCCATTCGAACCCGCAGTGGATTTTTTTACAACACGCGCTCAAAACCGCTTGACTTACAAGATTATTGCACCAACAATGCAGTTATTGACATGTACTTATGTACTTGTTGATAAGAAGTGAGCAGGCTGAGGAGGGGGCAAGAAGCTTCTTGCTTTTATGGCTCGTGTGATTAGTTTTTATTTGAAAGTTTTTTATGGCAACTGGTACTGTTAAATGGTTCAATGATTCCAAAGGTTTTGGCTTCATCACTCCTGATGACGGCGGCGAAGATCTGTTCGCGCACTTCTCCGCAATCAATATGGCCGGTTTCAAGACCCTCAAAGAAGGTCAGAAAGTCCAATTCGAAGTCACGCAAGGCCCGAAAGGCAAGCAAGCTTCCAACATCGTGGGCGCGTAAGCAACCCCCTCGGAAGCATAGGGCTCCGCTCCGGCGGGGCCTTTTTTGTTATCGCAGCCTCGTTACCGCCAACCTCAGCCTCTCCGCCCTTCCCTCGGCAGCCACAATATTCCCTGAGGGAAACAATGTACGCCGTCCCGCCATGACCTCCCCTGTCATGGATCAAGCGCCCGGCAGCTTCGCCGGGCAGCCTGTCTTCCCTCACATATTCTCGATCATCACCTCGCCGAAGCCCGAGCACGAGACCTGGGTCGCTCCCTCCATCAGGCGCGCGAAGTCATAGGTCACGCGCTTCGAGGTGATCGCCTTCTCCATCGAACTGATCAACAGGCCGGCGGCCTCCGTCCAGCCCATGTGGCGCAGCATCATCTCGGCCGACAGGATCAGCGAGCCCGGATTCACGTAGTCCTTGCCGGCATACTTGGGCGCGGTGCCGTGGGTGGCCTCGAACATCGCCACCGAGTCCGACATGTTGGCGCCCGGCGCGATGCCGATGCCGCCGACCTGGGCCGCCAGCGCGTCCGAGACATAGTCGCCGTTCAGGTTGAGGGTGGCGATCACGCTGTACTCGGCCGGACGCAGCAGGATCTGCTGCAGGAAGGCGTCGGCGATCGAATCCTTGACCGTGATGTCGCGGCCGGTCTTGGGATTTTTGAACTTGCACCACGGGCCGCCGTCGATCAGCGCGGCGCCGAACTCGCGCTGGGCCAGCGCATAGCCCCAGTCGCGGAAGCCGCCTTCGGTGTATTTCATGATATTGCCCTTGTGGACCAGGGTCACCGAGGGCTTGTCGTTGTCGATCGCATACTGGATCGCCTTGCGCACCAGGCGCTCGGTGCCTTCGCGCGAGACCGGCTTGACGCCGATGCCCGAGGTATCCGGGAAGCGGATCTTGTTGACGCCCATTTCCTTGACGAGGAAGTCGATGATCTTCTTCGCCCCTTCCGACTCCGCGGCCCATTCGATGCCGGCGTAGATGTCTTCCGAGTTTTCCCGGAAGATGACCATGTCGGTCTTCTGCGGCTCCTTCAGCGGCGAGGGCACGCCGGCAAAGTAGCGCACCGGGCGCAGGCAGACATACAGGTCGAGCTCCTGGCGCAGCGCCACGTTCAGCGAACGGATGCCGCCGCCCACCGGCGTCGTCAGCGGCCCCTTGATCGACACCACATAATCCTTCACCGCGTCCAGCGTCTCCGGCGGCAGCCAGACGTCGGGGCCGTAGACCCGGGTCGACTTCTCGCCGGCGAAGATCTCCATCCAGACGATCCTGCGCTTGCCGCCGTAGGCCTTCGCCACCGCGGCATCGACCACCTTCAGCATCACCGGGGTGATGTCGATGCCGGTACCGTCGCCCTCGATATACGGGATGATCGGCTGGTCCGGCACGTTCAGCGAGCAGTCGGCGTTGACGGTGATCTTTTGACCCTCGGTGGGGACTTGTATATGTTGGTACATCTCGTGTTCTCCGAAGTGGACGGGCGTGAACTGCGATAATCACAATATTGCTGACAAATGCTATTTTGCGCCAAAAACCATCCTCATGTCCCTCATCTTATTTAACAAGCCATTCCAGGTGCTTTGCCAGTTCAGCGCCGAAGACGGCCGCGCCTCGCTCGCGGACTACATCGACATCCCGAACATCTACCCGGCCGGCCGCCTGGACGCCGACAGCGAAGGCCTGATGCTGCTCACCGACGACGGCAAGCTGCAGCACCGCATCGCCCATCCGGACCAGAAGGAAGCCAAGACGTATATCGTGCAGGTGGAAGGCGCACCCGACCCGGCCGCCCTCGCCCGCCTGCAGGCGCCGCTCGACCTGGGCGACTTCGTCACCAAACCCTGCCGCGCGGTGGCGATCGCCGAACCGGAATGGCTGTGGCCGCGCAATCCGCCGATCCGGGTCCGCCAGGACAAGCCGACCGGCTGGATCGCGATCACGCTCGAGGAAGGCAAGAACCGGCAGGTGCGGCGGATGACGGCCGCGGTCGGCCTGCCGACCCTGCGCCTGGTGCGCACCAGCATCGGCCCGTTCTCGCTGGCCAGCCATCCGTTGATGCCGGGCGACTGGATGGAGGTGCCGGCCGAGGCCGTGGGGACCGGCCGCGGCCGGAAAGAGTGAAGCAAAACCGGGGTCAGAGTCCGGTTTTTGGCAACTTCCCAGGAGTCATTTCCAAAAACCGGGGTCAGATCTCATTCCGACCCCGGTCTTGTCTGTGGACTTGCCTCGGGAATATTTCCAATATCGGGAGTCTGACCCCGGATTTTGAGACATGATGCAAACGAAAAAACCCGCCGGACCGGAGTCGGGCGGGTTTTTCTTCCTACAGAACATGCGCGGCAGTGGCCGCGCCTGCCGGGCTGGTATTAGGCCGACAGGGCCTTGATGGCGGCAGCCAGGCGGCTCTTGTGGCGAGCGGCCTTGTTCTTGTGGATGATTTTCTTGTCAGCGATGCTGTCGATGGTCGACACGGACTGCTGGAAGATGGTGGTCGCAGCGGCCTTGTCGCCAGCCTGGATGGCCTTCTTGACAGCCTTGATTGCGGTGCGCAGGGTCGAGCGCTGGGCCGAGTTGTGCGCGTTTTGCTTAACTGCTTGACGAGCGCGCTTACGCGCCTGTGCGGTATTTGCCATGGAATTTCCTAATCGGTGTAAGTTGCGTCCGCAAACACCTCAAACGATTAGTGTCTGCCAACAGAATTCAATACAGCCCTCGATTATAGCGAAGGTTTCATCGCAGGGCAATTCCAAATTCATACTTGCGCTCGCTTCGCGCCGCAAAAAGCGACGTCCGGAAGTTTCCGCAGGCTATTGCCCAGCTATAATCGCGGGCTATGAACCTACTCCGCACCCTGGCAGCCATCTCGAGCATGACGATGGTTTCCCGAATCACCGGC
This sequence comes from uncultured Massilia sp., assembly GCA_913778765.1. Classification (GTDB taxonomy): domain Bacteria; phylum Pseudomonadota; class Gammaproteobacteria; order Burkholderiales; family Burkholderiaceae_D; genus Telluria. Next base: position 14,440 of record CAJYXO010000056.1, read on the forward strand.
CTGTTGCGCGAAAGCCTGTATGCGCGCGCATTCGGCGCCGACGCCTACAGCGACGCCTTCGCCATCGCCTTCCGCCTGCCCAACCTGCTGCGCCGCCTGTTCGGCGAAGGCGCGTTCTCGCAAGCCTTCGTGCCCATCCTGGCCGAATACAAGACCCAGCAGGGCGATACCGCCACCAAGGCGCTGGTCGATCACGTCGCCACCACCCTGGTGTGGGCCACCCTGCTGGTCAGCCTGGCCGGCATCGTCGGCGCGCCGCTGATCCTGTATGCGATCGCCGGCGGCCTGAAAGGCGCCTCTTTCGACGCCGGCGTCGTCATGACGCGCCTGATGTTCCCTTACATCCTGTGCATGTCCTTCGTGGTGCTGGCGGGCGCCGTGCTGAATACCTGGCGCGAATTCAAGATCCCGGCCTTCACGCCAGTACTGTGGAACCTCTCCTCGATCTTTTTCTCGCTGTTCATGGTCAAGTATTTCGAGGTGCCGATCTATTCGATGGCGGTTGCGGTGATGGTCGGCGGCATCCTGCAGGTCGGCCTGCAGATCCCGTCATTGAAGCGCATCGGCATGCTGCCGCGCCTCTCGTTCAACCCGCTGAGCGGGCTGCGCGACCCCGGCGTGCGGCGCATCCTGAAAAAGATGGGGCCGGCCGTGTTCGCCGTTTCGGCGGCCCAGATCAGCCTACTCATCAACACCAGCTACGCCTCGCGCCTGGGTGCGGGCAGCGTCTCGGTACTGCAGTATGCCGACCGCCTGATGGAATTCCCGACCGGGATGCTGGGCGTGGCCCTCGGCACCATCCTGCTGCCCAGCCTGTCCAAAGCGAATGCCGACGGCGACAGCACCGAATACTCCGCCCTGCTCGACTGGGGCCTGCGGCTGACCTTCCTGCTGGCCCTGCCGTCGGCGGTGGGGCTGGCGGCGCTGTCCGAACCGCTGATCGCCGCCCTGTTCAACTACGGCGAGTTCAATGCCGCCAACGTCGCCGCCGCCACCGCGCCGCTGATGGCCTATGCCGCCGGCCTGCTGGGCATCATCCTGGTCAAGATCCTGGCGCCGGCCTTCTATGCGCGCCAGGACATCCGCACCCCGGTACGCATCGCGATCGGCGTGCTGGTCGCGACCCAATTGATGAACCTGGTGTTCGTGCAGCTGGTGGGGATGGGCGTAGCGGGCCTGGCGCTGTCGATCGGCCTGGGCGCCTGCCTGAACGCGCTGTTCCTGTACACCGGCCTGCGCCGGCGCCAGATCTATACGCCGCATGCCGGCTGGACCGGCTTCTTCCTGAAAGTGGTGGTGGCGGTGGTCGTGATGGGCCTGGCGGCCTGGTACGGCCAGGGCCAGCTCGACTGGACCGCCCTGCGCGCCCATCCGATCCTGCGCCTCGGCGCCCTGCTGCTGATCATCGGCCTGAGCGCCGCGGTCTACTTTGCCGTACTGTTCGCGCTCGGCTTCCGTCCGCGCGACTTCATGCGCCGCGCAAAGTAAGGCGCCGACGGCGGCGCATGGCCGCCCAAGGCCGCTCGACGCCGCCCAAGGCCGCTACCGGCGATTCGGATCGCCGGTCGTGCGGTCCTTCTCGTCCTTCTCGTCCTTCTCGTCCTTGTCCTTCCTGTCCTCGTCGCCGGCTTCGGGCGGCTCCGGCGGCTCCGGCGGCTCGACCTTCTCGGGCGGCGGCGCGGGTTCGGGCTGCGGCGGCGACAAGGGCGGCGGCTCCGCCGGCGGCGGCGTCGGCGCGCCCGGATTGCCGCGCCCCGGGAACAAGGACGGCGGCTCGCCTGGCGGCTGATTCGGCTGCCCCGGCTGCCCCGGTTGCTCCGGCTGAGCGGGCTGTCCCGGCTGCCCGAACCGTGGCGGCTCGCCCGGCTGACCGGGCTGGCCGGTCTGCCCCTGCGCCACGCCCTGCCCCGTCGCCGCGAACTTCCATTCGGAGAGGTGCTCGCGGTTTTCCAGGTTCTGGAAGCGCGCATCGAAATTCGCCTGCTTCAGCGGCCTCGACGCCGACAGACTGTACACGGCCAGCACGCCGGTGCCGCCGCTGGCGCCGCCGAACGTGCCAGTACTGCCCTTGTTCAGCCAGACGATGCCCCACTCGGCCTTTCCGGTGATCGGGTCGACGAAGATCTTGCGCAGGTGGCGGCGGATGCCGGGAAAGCGCGGGTCCTTCAGCAGCTCGTCCAGCGACGGCGGCTGGGTCGGCTGGCCGCGCGGCGTCGCTTCGGCATAGCTGGTCAGCGCGGCGCTGAAGGCGGCGCCGATTTCCAGCAGCTCTTCCTCGGCCGCGGCGCGGCGCAGCAGCGCATCGGCCTTCAGCGTGGCCGCCCCCACCAGGCCGATGATGGCGACCAGCACGATCAGGCCGACGTAGGTGAAGCCGCCATCGCGGGCCGGACTGCGGCGGCGTGTCATGAACCGCCTACCATTCCGAATAGAGCTTGCCGTTGCGCCCCTTGCCCTCGGCGCCGCTGTGGATGTCGTAGACGGCGCCGCGGCCGCTATCCTCGGGCGGCACGATGACCCAGGCGGCATCGCTGTCCGCCACCGGATCGAAGGGCAGGCGCGGCAGGTATTTTTTCTCGACCAGCTGTTCCAGCGATTCCGGATAGCGGCCGGTGTCGGCATAAAACTGGTCGATCACCGCACGCGTGTTGCGCAGGTTCTCGGCCAGGATGGTCTCCTTGGTCTTGTCGACGCTGGGGAAGAAGCGCGGCACGGCCAGGGTCAGCAGCAGGGCCACGATCCCCAGCACCACCAGCAGTTCGATCAGGGTGAATCCGCGATTGCGTTTCATGGGCTTTACCACCGGCTGTAGGGGATGCCGTTCAGGCCCGTCTTGCCCGACAGCGAATACACGTCGTACACGTCGTCGCCTTCGCGCGGCTCTTTCGCTTCGCTGGCGTAGCTGCGCTTGCCCCAGGTCTGGGCGTCGTCGAGCGCGGCGTCGCCGCTGAAGGGATCGCGCGGCAGGCGGCGCAGGAAGTAGATCTTCGCCTTTTTCGGGCTGCGCTGGTCGACCACGCCGTCCACCAGCAGTTCCAGTTTGGGCGGATAGCCGGTCGCGCCGACCGCCTTGGCGATGCGGCCTTCGTCGCTGGCCTTCTTGTAGGCGTCGATGGCGAGGCGGATCTCGCGCAGGGCCAGGCGCAGGTCCTGTTCGTGGCGGCGCTGCACGGCCATGCTGGCGCTGGGCACCACCAGGGCCCCGAGCAGGGCCAGGATGGCGAGCGTGACCAGCAGCTCGATCAGCGTGAAGCCGCGCGCCCGACGCATCATTTTTGCGCCGGCAGCGGCGTCACGTCGGGTTTCGCGATCGGCACCACCTGCACGCCCGGCGCCGGCGGCAGCGAGCTTGCCGGCACCGACGCCGGTGGCGCGGACGGCGGCGGACCGCCGACGCTGACGCTGGTGGCCGGCACCATCGCGCCCGGCTGCGCTGCCGCCGCACCCGGCGGCGCCGCAGCGCCCGGCGCGGCAGCAGGCGCGCCAGCCGGGACGCGCACCGGCAGCTGCGCCGGCGCCCGCGCCGCGCCGTCCGGACGGCGGCGGAAGCTGGCCTCGGTGCCGGCGCTGAACTCGGCGACATTCGCCGCCGGGCGCTGGATGTTGCGCACCAGGTGGGGCGTGATCGACAGCACCACCTCGGTCTTGTCGCGCGTGTCCTGGCGGCTGCCGAACAGGCGGCCGACGATCGGCAGGTCGCCGAGGCCCGGCAGGTGGGTCGCGCTGCTGCGGTCGTCGTTCTTGATCAGGCCCGCCAGCACCTGGTTCTCGCCATCCTTCAGCTGCAGCATGGTGGCGGCCGAGCGGGTGCCGATGCGGTAGGCGGTGGTGCCGCTCTTGGTGGTGACGGTGTCGACCAGGGTGCTGGCTTCCAGCGAGATGCGGATGCCGATCTCGTTGTTCAGGTAGATGGTCGGCTCGACGTTCAGGGTCAGGCCGACGTCGACGTAGTTGACCGACTCCGAAGCGAAGCCGCCCACGCCCGAGGAGATCGTGGTGGTGATGGTCGGCAGCTTGTCGCCGATGACGACCTTGGCCTTTTCCTTGTTGCGCACGCGGATGCGCGGCGCCGCCAGCGTGTTGGCGTCGCCGTCGGTCTTCTGCGCCGTGATCTGGGCCGAGATCGACGAGACGCCGATACTCTTCGAGTTCAGGCCGCGCAGCTGGTCGATGGTCAGCGGTCCGGCGCCGGCGCTCGCGATCGGCGCGAAGGACAGCGTGGTCGGCAGGTCGACGCCGAGGTCGAGCAGGCGGTTGCGCTGCACCTCGAGCACTTCGACGTCCAGCACCACCTCCGGCTCCGGCACGTCCTGCAGCTGCACCAGCTGGGTCGCCAGCCTGACCGCTTCCGGGCTGTCGCGCAGGATCACCAGGTTGAGCTTCTCGTCGACCACCACGTCGCGCGACTTGAGGATGGTCTTCAGGGTGTTGGCGATGCTCTTCGCCTCCGCGTTCGCCAGGTAGAAGGTCTTGACCGTCATCTCCTGGTATTCCTTCTGCTTGGCCGCCACGTTCGGGTAGATCAGGATGGTGTTGCCGTCCATGACCTGGCGCTCGAGCTGGTTGGTCATCAACAGGTAGTACACCGCCGATTCGACCGTGCTGTTCTTCAGGAAGATCGAGGCGCGCTGGTCGCCCTTGACGTCCTTGTCGAACAGGAAGTTGAGGCCGGAATGGCGCGAGATGACTTCGAAGATCTGCTTCAGCGGCGCATCGCGGAATTCCAGGCTGATCGGCGACTTGAATGCCTTGTCCAGCGCGGCTTCGGCCGGGGCCGCCGACAGCTTGTCGTTGACCTCGGCCAGCAGCTGGCGCGCCGGCTCGTGGCTGGGGCGCTCGCTCAGGATCGCGCCCAGCTTGTGGCGCGCGGCCTCGTAGTCCTTGCGTTCGACGGCGGCGCGCGCCTCTTCCATCAGCACCGCGTGGCGGCGGTCGGCCTCGACCTGGCGCAGGCCGGCGCGCGCGCGGTCGTTGACCGGATCGATGGCCAGCACGCGCTGGTAATTCTGCAGCGCCAGCGCGGCCTGGCCGTCGGCGACCAGGCGGTCGGCCTCGGTCAGCAGGCGGTTGGTGGTGCCGTCGCGCGCGCGCAGGTAGGCCGTCTTGTAGACCACGTTGGTCGGGTCGGCGGCCACCGCTTCCTGGTACTTCACCAGGCCGGCTTCGACCTTGTCCTGGGACACCAGCGCATTGCCCTCGCGGTAGGCCATTTGGGCGGCACAGCCCGACAACAGGACCGCGATCGCCAGCGGGGCGGCCAATTTAGGGGGCAGACGCAGCATCAGTCGAACACTCCAATATTGAGCTGCTGAACGGTGTTCAGCGGCAGGTAAGTCAGGGTCAGCACCGGCGGCGCGATCGCGTCCACGCGGTAGGTGCCGTCGATCACGGTCTTGTCGCGCACGACGTAGGTGCGGTCGCCGCGCGCCAGGTAGACTTCCCACGCGCCGTCGGCCACCGACTTGCCGATGAAGGTGAACGGCAGCGGCGGCGCGCTCGGCGGCGGCGGCGGCGGCGCGGGTTGCGGCGGCGGCGGCGGCGGGGTCCAGTCCTGGCGCCCGAACACGCCATTCTCGCCCTGCCGGAACTGATCGCTGCTGTCGCCGATCAGGGTGTCGCGCGGCACCAGCGCCAGGATCCGCGGTCCGTTCACGGCGCTGGCGGCAGCACCGGCGGCGGCCGCGTCGCGCGTCGCGGAAGGCGGCGCCGCGATCGGGGCAGCCGGCGCAGCGACGGGAGCCGCGGCGCGCGACGGGAGCCGCGGCGCGCGCTCGACCGCCTCGGCCACCTCGGCCTCGGGCGTGCGGTCGCCGAACAGCACCAGCAGCGCGGCGCCCGCAAGAAGCGCGCCCAATACCAGGTGGCGCGGCTTCACGGCGCGCCTCCCGGCACATCCTTCAAATACAGGGTCAGGCGCAGGCGCGCTTCCACGGAAGGGTCGCCAATGGTGTCGCGGCGGAAGCTGATGTCGTCCAGCGAGGCGAACGGGATCTCGCGCAGCGCGCCCATCGCGAACTGCCAGATCGCCGCATAACTGCCCTTCACCGGCAGGTTGACCTGGTAGGTGCTCACGCGCGCATTGCGGTCGTAGCCGGCCTTGTATTCGCCCTGGCTCAGGGACAGGCCGTTCTTGCCGGCCAGTGCGAACAGGGTCCGCACCTGCTGCTCGGCGTAGCGGCGCGGGCCGAGCGCGGCGTAGAAGGCATCCAGGTTGTCGACGGCGGGCGCAGGCGGCGCGGCAGCCGCCAGCGTGCCGGCGGAGGTGGCAGCAGGCGCGCCGCCGCGCACGGCAGCGGCGTCGCGCGCGGTCCGCGCAGCCACCAGCGCATCGTGCTCGGCATCCAGCGCCGCCGACGCGTGCAGGGCCCAGGCCGCCATCCCGAGGAAGGCGATGCAGATCGCGCCGCCGAGCGCCGCCAGCGGATTGGTGCGCAACGCCAGCCGCAGGCGCAGCAGCAGGCGGCCGAAGGATGGCGAGCTCATTGCGCTGGCCTCCATTGCGCATCGAGCTGGAAGCGGATCGGACGGTTCGGGTCCTGCTCGTTGATTTCGTGGCGCGACAGCAGCACGGCGCTGAACCAGTCGCCCTTCTGCAGCTGCTCGATGTAGGCGATCATGTCGTCGCTGCTTTTTGCCTCGGCGGTGATGCGCAGGCTGCTTTTCTTCGCGTCCGGCTCCAGCGCCAGCAGGGCGATGTTCGCCGGCGTGCCGGCCTGCAGGGCGTCGTGCAGGGCGCGCCAGGGCAGGTTCAACTGCAGCACGGCGGCGTTGACGGCGGCAGCCTGGGACTCCGGTACCGGCGCGCGCACGACGGACGGCGCCGCGGCCTTCGCCTTCTCCTGGGACTGCGTGCGCGCCTGCGACTGCGCGCGCAGCAGCTCGACCTCCCACTGCCGGTTGCGCAGGCCGGTCATGACCCCGGCCAGCATCGCGCCCATGCAGAACACCGCCCACAGCACGGCCCAGGTATGGCGCGGCGTACGGAACACTGTCCGGGCCAGGCCGGGCGGGGCGAAATCGATGTGTACTTTCTTCATGCCGCCCTCCCCGCCAGGGCCAGCCGCGCGCTGTCCGGCCACAGCGGATCGAAATCGTCCTCGAACAGGGTGCAGGCGAACTTCAGGCGTCCGGCGCTGCTGGCCCAGCTGGCCGGCGCCGGGCCGCTCACCTGCAAGCGCTCCGGACGGCCGAGGCCCACGCGCAGCGCCTCGCGCGCGATGTGGCCTTCCAGCCACTCGCGGTCGGCGCCTTCGGGGATCGGCGCGGTGCGCACCGCGGCCAGGGTCGGTCCGTCGAAGGCGGCCACGCTCAGCACCCCGCCGTGCACCAGCCCGAACCAGGCGCCGGGACGGCGCAGCGAACGGTGGCGGTTCAGCGCGGCGACGAAATGCGGCGCCACTTCGACCAGGCGGAAACCGTGGTCCACGGCCGACTGCCGCAGGCGCTCGGCCAGGGCCTGCGGCACGGCGGCGGCCAGGAAGGCTTGCGTGGCGCGCCAGTCGGCGCGGATCTGCCAGCCGGCCGGGCTGGCGCCGAACAGCGCCTGGTAGCGCAGCGCGCTGGCGGCTTCGAGGTCGGCCATGCGGGTGGCGCCGGCCGGCGGCGTGACCTGCCACAGGCGCACCAGTTCGTCCGACAGCACCACCCGCAGCGGCCAGCCGTCGGTCCGGTGTTCGGCCAGCAGCGCATCCAGGGCGCGGCCGATGGCCTCGAAACCGTTGGCGGCAAAGCGCGTCTCGCCCAGCAGGCGGGTGCGCTCGTGCGGCCAGATGCTGGTGCGCACCAGGGCCAGCGCATCCGGCGCGACGCCCAGGCGCAGCGACTGGCCGAGGAAGGGGCGAATCCATCTACGCATGCAGGGTCACCCGTTTGATTTCTTCGATGGTGGTGGCGCCGCGCTTGACCAGGTCCAGCGCCGCCATGCGCAGGCTGCGGGTGCCGTTGGCGCTGGCCGCCGCCTTGATGCGGCGGATCGGCTGCTTGTCGACGATCAGCTCGCGGATCTCGTCGTTCAGGGTCAGGATCTCTGCGATCGAGCGGCGGCCTTTATAGCCGGTGCCGCGGCAGTCGCCGCAGCCCTTCCCGCGCATGAACAGGTAGTCGCCCACCTCTTCCGGATGCAGGTGCGCGGACGCCAGCTCGGCCTGGTCCGGCTCGTAGGGCGTGGCGCAGTGCGGGCAGTTCATGCGGATCAGGCGCTGGGCCCAGATCCCGTTCAAGGCCGACACGAACGCGTAGGGGTCGATGCCCATGTGGGTGAAGCGGCCGAACACGTCGAACACGTTGTTGGCGTGGACCGTCGTCAAGACCAGGTGGCCGGTCAGCGCCGACTGCACCGCGATCTCGGCGGTCTCGCGGTCGCGGATCTCGCCGACCATGATCTTGTCCGGGTCATGGCGCAGGATCGAGCGCAGGCCCTTCGCGAAGGTCAGGCCCTTCTTCTCGTTGACCGGGATCTGCAGGATGCCGGGAAGCTGGTATTCGACCGGGTCCTCGATGGTGATGATCTTCTCGCGGCCGTTGTGGATCTCGGTCAGCGCCGCGTACAGCGTGGTGGTCTTGCCGGAGCCGGTCGGTCCGGTCACCAGCAGCATGCCGTAGGCTTCCTGCGCCAGGCTGCGCAGCGTCGACAGCGAAGGCGCGTCGAAGCCGAGCGCCTCCAGCGTCAGCGCGCCGTAGGACTCGATCATGGCGCGTTTGTCGAGGATACGGATCACCGCGTCCTCGCCGTGGATGCTGGGCATGATCGACACCCGCAGGTCGATCTCGCGGCCGCCGGATTCGACGCGGAAGCTGCCGTCCTGCGGCACGCGGCGCTCGGCGATATCGAGTTCCGCCAGCACTTTCAGGCGCGAGATGATGTGCTCGGCCAGCTCGATGCCGCCCACCGAAGCGGCGTGATCGAGCACGCCGTCGACGCGGTATTTGACGGCCAGGCCGCCGGCCGTGCTTTCCAGGTGGATGTCGGAGGCGCCGGCCTTCAGGGCGTCGTACAGGGTCGAGTTGACCAGCTTGACGGCCGGGCTGGCCCCTTCGGAGACCGAGGCGAAGGACAGCACCGCGGCGGTCTTGCCGTCGCGCCTGCCCTCGCCGCTGTCGCCCACCAGCGTGTCCACCGCGCGCGCCGATTCTTCCTGCTTGCCGAGGTAGGCCTGGATGTCGCCGGCCAGCGCCAGGCGCAGGTGCAGCGGACGCGCCGCCGTGCAGCCGGCCTGCGCCGCCAGCCAGGTCTGCAGGTCCAGGTCGAAGGGGTCGGCGATCACGCCGGTCAGCAGGCCCTGCGCATCGCGCAAGAGCACGCAGTGGCGCGCCAGCGCCAGCGCCAGCGGCAGCAGGTCGAAGGCCGGCTGCTGGCCGAACATCTCGGCCGTTTCCATGACCGTCAGGCCGAAGGGCTCGGCCAGCTGGCGCACGATCTGGCGCGGTTCCTGGCCGGACAGCGCCTGCAGTTCCTCGACCAGCGAACGCTGCGACTGGCGGCTTTGCGTACGGGCGCGCGCCAGCAGCGCGGGGTCGAACATGTCCAACATCGGCAGGCTCACGACATGTCTCCGGCAAGGTCGAAAATCGGCATGTACAGCAGGACCACGATGGCGCCCACCACCAGGCCGATGGCGGCCATCAGCAGCGGCTCGAACGTGCGCGTGAAGCGGTCGATCCAGCGCCCGATCTCGCCGTCGTAAAAGGCGGCCGAGCGGGTCAGCATCGGGCCCATGTCGCCGGTGCGCTCGCCCACGCGCAGCATGCGCAGCGAGATCGGCGTGGTCAGGCCGTTGGCTTCGAAGGCGTCCGACAGCGGGCGACCCGATTCGATCGCGCTCTTCGCCGCGCGCAGGCCGGCGGCGATGCCGGGCGAGACCATGCCCTGCACGGTTTCGATGGCGCTGACGATGGTGATGCCGCCTTCGTTCAGCATGCCCAGGGTCAGGTAGAGGCGCGACAGCTCATAGACGCGGGCGCGCTCGCCGATGCCGGGCAGTTTCGCCAGCAGGCGCGCGGCGCCGCCCTGGCGCAGCACGCGGCGCACGCCGGCGAAGGCCAGCGCCAGCACGGCGCCGAAGGACAGCAGCAGGCCGCCCGCATGCCGGCCGGCGAACTGGCCCCATTCCAGCATCAGGCGCGACATCCACGGCAGGTTGCGCCCCGCGCCGTGGTAGACCTCGGCAAAGCGCGGCACCACATAGGACATCAGGAAGATCGAGACGCCGCCGCCCACCACCAGCAGGATCACCGGGTAGATGGATGCGGAGACGATCTTGGCGCGCACCGTGTCGATGCGCTGCTGGTATTCGATGTAGCGTTCCAGCGCGCGCGGCAGGTCGCTGGTGCCTTCGGCGGCGCGCACGATGCCGACGTAGAGCGGTGGGAACAGCGCCGGCTGCTCGGCCAGCACGCCGGAGAAGCGCTTGCCTTCGCGCAGGCCGGCCAGCAGGCGTTCCAGCACGGCGCGGGTGGCGGCGCCGGCTTCCTTCTCGAGCAGCGCTTCGAGGCTTTCGACGATGCCCAGGCCCGCGGTCAACAGCGCCAGCAGCTCCTGGCTGAACAGCACCAGCGACAGCTTGCCGCCGCCGCGGCGACTGAACTGGAGGCCGGCGCCGCGCACCGGTTCGACCGCGCTGACGTACAGCCCGCGCGCCTCGACCTGGCGCCGCGCATCCAGCGCATCCGGGGCATCGACCACCACACGGGCGATGGTCATGTCGGGAGCGAGGGTGCGGACCGCGAACTGCATAAAAGCCGAAAAGAAAAAGTGAGGAAAAACGTGAAGGCGCGCTTATTGCGAGCTGATGTCGGCCGCTTCGCCGGCGCCGCCCGGCTGGCCGTCCTTGCCCAGCGAGAGGACTTCGTACTCGGCCTTGCTGCCCGGCGCGCGGTACTGGTAAGCGTGGCCCCATGGGTCGGCCGGCACGCCCTTCTTGAGGTAGGGACCGTTCCACTTGCCGGCGGCGGTGGGGGGCGCCGTCATCAGGGCGTTCAGGCCTTCCTCGGTGGTCGGATAGCGGCCGACGTCGAGACGGTAGGTATCGAGCGACTTCTCGAACGCTTCGATCTGGGCGCGCGCCACCGTGACTTCGGACTTGCCGAGCTGCGAGAAATACTTGGGACCGACATAGGCGGCCAGCAGGCCGATGATGACGATCACCACCAGCAGTTCGAGCAGCGTGAAGCCCGCGGTGCGGACGCCATTTGCACCACCCTTTGCGTCCTGGTACAGCCCTGAAACCATTCCCACTCCTTTGTGCCTTTTGGAAAGCTTAGCCGTACAAGGCTACCACGCGCGCTGACGCATCGACAATTTTTTTTACCGAACAGATGAGTTTGCACCCATGCATTCGCAATCTATCGATTTGTCGCAAATTTGTATCCGATTTTGAACAAACATCTGTACTGTGCGGAAGCTAACTTTACTAGGAGAAACCGAACAATATTCCATGTTGCACCAAAAAAACCATGTTTAATTCGTTGAATTTTTTTTCACAAGTATTGTTCTCGTTGCTATATTTCATTGCAACCGGGTAAAAAACACGGTGCATCAAAGCCTGCGTCTTGCTTACAAGCAGAAAACGTGATCCAACCATAACGAAAAAGGCAGATTTCATGATTCGCACATCGCATTCCGTCTCCACCGCCCTGCGCGGCATCCACAAGGTCCTCGGCGCAGCCGTGCTGGTCACTGCCGCTGCGGCGCCCGCCCACGCCGGCGTCATCACTTTCGACGACCCGAACAACTATGGTCCGGGCATGGTGCTGGGCGGCGACGTGTACCAGGAAGCCGGCTACAGCGTGGGCTTCTTTGCGAATGTGCCGGGCGACGGCATCGGCAACCTCGTCGGCCAGATGTACGACGGCGACACGTCGACCTGCGACAGCTCGCAGATCTGCCCGGCCAATACCTCCGGCAACTACTACGGCGCCCTGAACGACAGCTACCTGGACATGATGTTCACGGCGGGCGCGGGCTTCAAGATCAAGTCCTTCGACGCCGGCTTCATCGGCTCCTACGCCAGCCTGAACAGCTACCCGAATCCGGTCGGCCTGGTCCGCCTGCTCGGCTTTACCAACACCGGCACCATCACCCAGGACTTCTGGTTCGACAACTCGGTCCAGGCCAAGAACTTCCAGTTCCGCACCTTTACCACCAGCGGCCTGTTCGCCAACACCGTGCTGAACGAAGTGCTGATCTACGGCTTCGCCTGCAACACCGCGAACACCAACTGCCAGGCCTTCGCCACCGATCGCGGCCAGTTCGGCATCGACAACATCGTCACCACCGACGTGCCGGAACCGGCCACCGCCGCCCTCGCCGGCCTGGGCCTGATGGGCCTGATCGCCGCGCGCCGCCGCAAGACCAACGCTTGAACCGCATCGCACCAGAACAACGACAACGAGAGGAATAACAGAATGAAGATGCGTCCCCTTTCCGCAGCCGTCGCGCTGCTGCTGGCCGGTATCGTCGCCAGCGCCCAGGCAGACGACCTGCGTCGCCCCTACATCGTGCAGCTGGCCGACAAGCCGGTGGCATCCTATGACGGCGGCATCGACGGCCTCGCCGCCACCAAGCCGGAACCGGGCCAGCGCCTGGAGCTGAACTCGAACGCCGTGGTCCAGTACAGCGACTACCTGGCCCAGAAGCAGTCGAGCGTCGAAGCCGTGGTCGCCAACGCGCCGATCTCCTATCACTACAGCGTGGTGCTGAACGGCTTCGCCGCGATGCTGACCGACGATGAAGTGCGCGCCCTGCAGGCCCGCACCGACGTCGCCTCGGTGACCCCGGACACCCCGCGCCAGATGGACACCACCTATACCTCGCACTTCCTGGGCCTGGACAAGGAAGGCGGCCTGTGGGCCAAGCTGGGCGGCCGTTCGGCTGCCGGCGAAGGCATCGTGGTCGGTATCGTCGACGGCGGCGTATGGCCGGAAAATCCCGCCTATGCCGACCGCGTCGACAGCAACGGCAAGCCGACCTTCGACAACAGCGGCACCCTGGCCTACGACGCGCCGCCCGAGACCTGGAAAGGCTCCTGCCAGCCCGGCGAAGGCTTCACCACCGCCAACTGCAACAACAAGCTGATCGGCGCCCAGTATTTCGACACCACCTTCAAGAGCCTGCCGCAGTACACCACCCACTGGACCGAGTTCCGCTCGCCGCGCGATTCGATCGGCGGCAACCTGGGCCACGGCGGCCACGGCACCCACACCTCGAGCACCGCGGCCGGTAACGCCGGGGTCGAGTCGATCGTCAACGGCGTCAACCTCGGCCCGGTCTCGGGCATGGCGCCGCGCGCCCGCATCGCCATGTACAAGGTGTGCTGGACCTACAACGACGCCACCGACGCCACCGGCGGCAAGAACAGCTGCTTCACCGGCGACAGCGTCGCGGCGATCGAAAAAGCCGTGGTCGATGGCGTCAACGTCATCAACTACTCGATCAGCGGCGGCACCTCGGTGACCGACCTGGTCGAACAGGCCTTCCTGCACGCTTCGAACGCCGGCGTGTTCGTCTCGGCATCGGCCGGCAACGATGGCCCGTCGAACACCGTGGCCCACATCAGCCCGTGGGAAGCCACCGTGGCCGCTTCGACCCACAACCGCGAACTGCAGTCCGACGTCCTGCTGGGCGACGGCCGCAAGTACACCGGCGCCTCGATGATCGTGAACCCGCTGCCGTCGGCGCCGATGATCACCGCCGAGCAGGCCAAGCTGTCGACCGCCAGCGCCAACTCGGCAACGCTGTGCTACAGCTCGACCTGGACCAGCGCCGACTGGCCGGTCGCCAAGCCGTCGCTGGATCCGGCCAAGGTCGCCGGCAAGGTCGTGACCTGCACCCGCGGCACCAACGACCGTCTCGACAAGAGCAAGGCCGTCAAGGAAGCCGGCGGCGTCGGCATGGTCCTGATCGACAACGGCGCGGGCCTGGTCGGCGAAGTGCACGCCGTCCCGACCGTGCACGTGAGCGCCGCCGACGGCGCCCTGATCAAGGCCTACGCGGCCGGCCAGAACCCGACCGCGGCGATGACCAAGTTCGTCACCGGCACCTCGGCAGCGAAGGCGCCGGTGGTGGCGTCGTTCTCGTCGCGCGGCCCGAACCGCTATGACGGCAACCAGCTCAAGCCCGACCTGGCAGCGCCCGGCGTCGACATCATCGCCGCCGTGACCCCGGAAATGAACGCGATCCAGCGCGCCGACGTCGTCAACGGCACCGCCGCCCCGACCAGCGCCTGGGCGTCCTACCAGGGCACCTCGATGGCCGCGCCGCACGTGGCCGGTATCGCCGCCCTGCTGCACCAGCAGCACCCGACCTGGAGCCCGGCGATGATCAAGTCGGCGCTGATGACCACCGCCACCGATACCTTCGCCGACACCATCCCGTCCGGCGACACCCGCGGTATCCTGCCGTTCGGCCAGGGCGCCGGCCACATCAACCCGAACGGCGCGATGGATCCGGGCCTGGTGTTCGATATCGCTCCGGCCGACTACCAGCGCTACCTGTGCGGCCTGGCCGTGGCGGGCGCGAGCTGCGCGGGCGGCCAGATCGCCAGCTACAACCTGAACCTGCCGTCGATCTCGGTCGGCAACGTGCTGGGCAGCACCGTGGTGACCCGCAAGGTGACCAACGTCGGCGCCGAAGCGGAAACCTACACCGCCGCCGCCACCGTGCCGGGCTTCTCGGCCGTCGTGTCGCCGAGCTCGCTGAACGTCGCACCGGGCGCCACCGCCAGCTTCACGGTGACCCTGACCCGCACCAACTCGGCCTTCAACACCTGGCAGTTCGGTTCGCTGAAACTGACCGGCAGCAAGCACGCCGTCCGCATCCCGGTGGTGGCGCGTTCCGGCACGCCGTTCATCGCCCCGGCACTGATCTCGGTGCCGAAGGTCGCGGCGACCAAGTCCTACTCGGTCCAGACCGGCTTCAGCGGCACCGTCAAGGCGCTGACCGGCATGAAGGAAATCACCCGCACCGATGACACCGTGGCACAGGCAGTCCTGAGCACGGTCAACAGCACCGCCGCCGTGCAGGACGCCTGCCGCAAAGGCATCAGCGGCGTGAAGGTGACTTCGGTGACGGTCCCGGCCGGCGCCCTGGTGGCCCAGTGGGAGCTGTTCGACCGCGACACCGACGGCGGCGCCGGCACCACCGACCTCGACCTGGCCCTGCTGAATCCGGCCGGCAACCTGGTCGCCTACTCGGGCAACAACGGCAGCAACGAACTGGTGGCCCTGAACGCCCCGGCGGCCGGCACCTACAAGGTGTGCGTGGTCGGCTATGCAACCCCGGGCAACGTGGCGTCGAACTACAAGCTGTCGTCGGCCGTCGTGACCACCGCCGACAAGGCCGGCAACTTCCGCGTCGGCGTGCCGGCCAAGGTCTACGCAGGCAGCACCGCTACCCTGTCGGCCGGCTGGTCGGGCCTGGCAACCGGCAAGCGCTTCCTGGGCGCCGCCCAGCTGCAGCAGGATACGACCGGTGTCGTTGGCGCCACGACCATCTTCCAGGTCGAGACCAACAACCCGATCCCGCTGGGCGAGCCGGTGCAGCGCGCCGTGGTCACCGCAGACTCGGGTATCTAACAGCAGGGAATCGCCTGGCTCCGCGGAGCCGGGCGCAAAAAAAGCCGCGTGTCCTTCGGGACCGCGGCTTTTTCACTTTGAAGCGCTTATTTTGCCGAGGCGCCGGCGTTGCCCTGCCCCAGCTGGCAGGTGCCGGCGCGGCAGACCGCGCCCGGATCCGGCATGAAGCGGCAGTTCGACACCATGCCGGATGCGGCATCGGCGCTGCGCCGTTCCTGCTGGTAGCGTTCGGCCAGGGCCTGGAGCTCGCCCTGCGAGGCGTTGGCGGATGACCAGGCCAGATAGCTTTCCGGGCCGCCGCAGGACTTGTGCCCGATCGCCAGCGTGTGGCACTGGGCATCGCTGGAACAGCCGGGCGTGCCGACCATCGCGCGGATGCGCGCCAGGGTGTCGCCTTGCGCGCCCTGGACCGGCGCCGCTTGCGACGATGACGCGGATGGCGATGGCGACGTCGATGGCGGCGGCGAAGCCGTTTGCGAGGTCGCGCTGCTGCAGGCGGTGCAACCGGCCAGTAGTAAAAGGATCAGTGTTCGCATCGGTTCATCATGCGCTCCCGTCCGTCGAGACGTCAAGCGTGCGGCAACCGTGCGCAGGGTCACGCAATAGTAAATACGACAATATTTCCATTTTGCAAACCCAACCACGGCCCGCAGGCGGTTTGTTCAAATATTATTCAGACGAACTCGCCATTAGCCGAATGTCCCCCTGTATGTTCGCTTCCGCACTAAACTTGTCGTTATTGATATACTGAATTGCAATTCAAAAGTATTCCGCAGGCCGCGCATTCCGCGCCTCTCATCAACGACAAAGGTAAACAACATGATCAGGACCATCATCGGCGCCACCGTGCTTGCCTTGGCTTCCGCCGGCGCGGCGCAGGCGGCTGTCATCACCTTCGAAGGGAATAGCGGCCCGGCATACAACCAGCAGACGATCCAGCAGGCCGGCTATGCCATCACCTTCTACGACCCGGGCGCCGCGGCGCCGCCGGGCACGGTCCAGATCGGCCGCTTCATCGACGGCAGCAATCCGGCCAGCTGCGGCGCAGGGAACATCTGCCCGACCAACAACAGCTCGACTTACTTCGACCTGTTCAACAGCGGCTTCATCGACATCCTGCCGGCCGCTTCCAACGCCACGTTCACCTTCACCGGCCTGGACGCCAGCTTCATCGCGATGACGGGCGTGGATTATCCGCTCACGCCGGCCGCCGTGCAGGTGGTCGGCTTCCTTGCCAACGGCGACCAGACCGCCATCCAGTTCAACATCCCGCGCGACGTCGCATTCCAGACTTATACCCAGGCCGATGCCTTCGGCGATGCGGATTTCTTCACCAAGAATTTCACCGAGATCGCCATCATCGCCTACCGCTGCAATGCCCAGGGCCAGTGCAGCGGCCTGGACAATGGCAACGGCCAGGTCGGCCTGGACAACATCCGCCTGTCGGACCTGCCGGTCAACGCCGTGCCGGAACCGGCCACTGCGTCGCTGCTGGCCTTCGGCCTGTTCGGCCTGGGCATGCGCGCCCGCCGCCGTGCCTGAACTGTCGTCCCTCCCGCCGGCGTCCGTCCTGGCCGCCGTCTTCTGCGCGTGACCTTGCCTTAACACAGCTTGGCGCGCGCACGAAATCTTTTATGCAATTTGCCTAGATCGTAACCATTAGTCGTCGCATCCGCACGACGTTGCTTTCACGCATGTAAAATTTCCTCAGGGATATTTCCCGCCATCATCTTCCATCTCCGCTTATTTCCAAACAAAAATATTTCAAAAACTTAATATTTGCACGAAAGCCATTAAAAAAGAATTGAGTTGGGGAAAATTTCCTGCCTACAATAGCTCATCTGTTGAACGCAAACGCTTCCCCGCCATGAAACTTCACGTGATCCGCTCCGCTTCCGCATTCGCTCTCGCCGCCTTCCTCGCCGCATGCGGCGGTGGCCAGATCGACCAGCCGATCCAGACCGCCGCCGTGGTCTCGTCGAGCCAGATGCGCAGCAGCGCGGCCAGCGTCGCCACCGCGACCATGCCGGCGCCGGATTGCGCCGCCGACGGCTGCCGGAGCCTGCGCATCATCGACGCCAACGCCGAAGCCTACCGCTACGACGCGATGCGCCGTGCGGCCGCCGACGAGGCAGCCGGCAACACCAGCACCTGATTCAGTTTTCCAGAAGACCCAGTTCGAGGCAGCGCGCCAGGGCATGGGCGCGGTTGCCGACACCGAGCAGGCGGTAGATCCGCTGCAGGTGGTTCTTGACGGTCAGCGCACTGATCCCCAGGATCTGCGCCATTTCATCGTTGCTCTTCCCCTCACGTAGCCAGCCGACGATCTCGGCTTCCCGCACGCTCAGCGGGCGCGCCGGCGCACCCGCTGAGCGCCCATCCGGGGCCGGCAGGCGCAGCAGCGCCAGGTGCAGGTGGGCCAGCAGCAGTTCCAGGAAATACGCATGGCGCGGCCCCGGCCGCATCGGCAGGCCGAACAGCACGAACACGCTGGCGCCCTCGGCCAGGTTGCCGGTGCCGTGCACCAGCACGCTGTCGAAGCCGGCCTCGCGCAGGTCCGCGCCAAAGCCCGCCAGAAAGCCGCGCGGCTCCCCCCTCCCCTCCGCGCCGACGTCCAGCATGGCCGGCAGCCGCCCGCCCTGCAGGCAATGGCGCGCGATGCGCAGCGCGAGGCCGTCGGCGCGGTCGGCCAGCAGGGTTTCGGCGCGCGCCGGCAGCACCGTCGCGTGCAGGCATTCCAGCCGGCGCAGCGCGCCCGAGGGCGAGAACTGCAGCGCCGCCATCACCTCGTGCGGCAGCAGCGCCTGCAACTGGCCCTGGGTCCACAGGAAGAATTGACGGAGGCTGGCGACGCGCAGCCCGGATTCGATCGCGCGCAGCAGGTATTCCTGCTCCTGCCGGCTCAGGATGACGACCGCGTCCACGGCGATGTTCAGGCCGCGCCGGACCAGTCGACGCGCGCGTTCCAGGCCACGAAGCGGTAACCGGTGCCGCGCACGGTTTCGATGTGCTCCTGGTGGCCGCTGGGCTGCAGGGCATTGCGCAGGCGGCCGACGTGGGTGTCGACGGTGCGCTCGTCCAGCACCGCATGGCGGCCCCAGACTTTATCGAGCAGCTGCGAGCGGGTGTGCACGCGCTCGGGATGGTGCATCAGGAAGTTCAGCAGGCGGAATTCGACCGGACCCAGCGCCACCTGGCGCGAACCGGCGATCACGCGCTGGGTGCCGGGATCGAGGCGCAGCCCGGCCATCTGCACGGTCTCGCTGGTCACGTGCGGCACGCGCCGGCGCAGCACCGCGCCCATGCGCGCCAGCAGCTCGCGCGGGCTGAAGGGTTTGGTCAGGTAGTCGTCGGCGCCGGATTCCAGCGCCAGGATCTTGTCGTGCTCGCCCGCCCGGCGCGACAGCATGATGATCGGCAGCTCGCGGGTCTTGGTCTGGGCGCGCAGGCGCCGGATCAGCGCCTCGCCCGACTGGCCGGGCAGGTCCCATTCCAGCAGCAGCATCTCGGGCAGGCTGTACTCCATCAGCACCAGCGCCGATTCGGCGTCGAGGCAACTGTCCGCCTCGTGGCCGGCACGGGTCAGGTTCAGCGCGAGCAGCTCGCGGATGGCGGGATCGGGGTCGACCACGAGGATGTGTGCAGCCATGAGACCTTTGCTTGTATTGCCAAGTCAACGAAACGAGCTGAATTTTAATATGCACCAAGCAAGTTCAACTGAACAATATGATTTGCTTTAAAGATTGATAGCTTTACCGAATAAATGCGGGATGGGCGGGAGCCCTAGAGGGAAGCGGGCCGCACCGGTTTGGGGACCGTCGTGGCAGCCTAGGCGGACGTGGTGAAAAGGATACAAATATAGACAAATGAAAACCCCGCAGACCCTGGCGGGTGTGCGGGGCTTTGGCGCCGGCCCGGCGGGCCGGTGCGAACTCAAGCGCGGCGGCGGCGGGCGATGCCGGCCATCAGCAGGCCGGCCAGGACCAGGGCCGCGGCCGAGGGTTCCGGCACGGCGGCCGGGGTGTCGTCCAGCTGGCGCACCAGGGCGATCTCGCCGGCCTGGACGGTCGGCGCCTGGCCGGCGAACAGGTCGAAGCTGATCAGGTCCTGCACCAGGTAATCGTCCTGGCCGGCCAGGCTCACGCTGAAGCGCGCGCCGTCGATACCGTCGGCCGGACCGTCGAAGCTGATGTCGAAGCCGAGCAGGCCGCCGAAGCTGACCGCATGCAGCAGGCCGGCCTCGAAGGGGGTGCCGAAGGTGTACTTGCCGGCCACCGAGCTGTCGAGATTGCCCCAGGCGTCCACCTGGCCGTCGGTACCGGTCAGCTTGGTCACCACGGCCGTTGCGGGGCTGCTGCCGGCGTTACTGAAGTACAGCTCCAGGTAGCCGCTGCCCTCGGATGCGAACGGACCGGTGAAGACATCCACGTGGTAGGAGATCGGGGTTGCGCCGGCTGCGCCGCAGGCCAGGCTCAGGGCCAGCAGCGAGCTGGTCAGGAAGGTTTTCAGGTTGAACATGTTGATCCTTGTCATTTTCGTTGATGCCGGTATTTAGAACGAGCCCGTGAACAGCTTCGGGGTGTAGGCGATCGCCGCCTTGCTCGGATTGCTGAAGGTCACGCCGACCGAGACCGAGGCCCCGGCGGCGATCGAGGCGTTCGACAGCGTGATGTAGGGCGCGCCATTCTGGTCGCCGCTCTTGTTGTCGAGCGTGACGCCGGCCGGCAGGCCTTGCAGCACGAACTGCAGCGGACCGTTCAGCGCCGCGCCGCTGGTGTTGGTGATCGTGACGGTGCCGGTGTACTTCGAGGTGAAGCGGTTCAGCGAATAGCCCGAACGCGCGATCTGCACGCTGCCGGTCACGTCCACGAAAGCCGGCGCCAGGTTCAGGCTCACCACCACCGGGTCAT
>CAJYXO010000057.1 GCA_913778765.1 uncultured Massilia sp.
CATTCCCGCGCAGGCGGGAATCCAAGGCCCGCGTGCATAGCGAAGGCGCGGGCAGCACGCAAAACTTGGGTCCCCGCCTGCGCGGGAATGACGTAGGACCGCGCGGGAATGACGTAGGACCGCGCGGGACGCGGCCCTGCTCGCGACTGCCGCTTACGCCGCGGTCTTCAGCGCCCCACGCTTCAGTTGATCCCGCTCCATCGACTCGAACAGCGCCTTGAAGTTACCCTCGCCGAAGCCCTCGTCGCCTTTGCGCTGGATGAACTCGAAGAACACCGGTCCCAGCTGGTTCTCCGAGAAGATCTGCAGCAGCAGGCGTTTCGAGTCGCCGTCGACCTTGCCGTCCACCAGCAGGCCGCGCGCCTTCAGGGCGTCGACGTCTTCGCCGTGGCCCGGCAGGCGGGCTTCCAGCATCTCGTAATAGGTTTCCGGGGGCGCCGTCATCAGCGGGATGCCGGCCGCGCGCAGGCCGTCGACGGTCGCGAAGATGTCCTCGGTCAGCAGGGCGATGTGCTGGATGCCTTCGCCGTTGAACTTCAGCAGGTATTCCTCGATCTGGCCGCCGCCGGCCTGCGATTCCTCGTTCAGCGGAATCCGGATCTTGCCGTCCGGCGCCGTCATCGCCTTCGAGGTCAGGCCGGTGTATTCGCCCTGGATGTCGAAGTAGCGGATCTCGCGGAAGTTGAACAGCTTCTCGTAGAAGCCGGCCCAGTAAGTCATGCGGCCGCGGTAGACGTTGTGGGTCAGGTGGTCGATGATCTTCATGCCGTGGCCCTTCGGATGGCGGTCCACGCCTTCGATGAATTCGAAGTCGATGTCATAGATCGACTTGCCATCCTCAAAGCGGTCGATCAGGTACAGCGGCGCGCCGCCGATACCCTTGATGGCCGGCAGGCGCAGCTCCATCGGACCGGTCGGGATTTCCATCGGGATCGCGCCCAGTTCCAGCGCGCGCGCATAGGCCTTGTGCGAATCCTTGACGCGGAAGGCCATGCCGCAGGCCGACGGGCCGTGCTCGGCGGCGAAGTAGGCGGCGGCGCTCTTCGGCTCGTTGTTGACGATGAAATTGATGTCGCCCTGGCGGTACAGCACCACGTCCTTCGAGCGGTGCACGGCCACCTTGGTGAAGCCCAGGTTCTCGAAGATCGGTTCCAGCAGGCCCGGGGTCGGCGAAGCGAATTCCACGAACTCGAAGCCCATCAGGCCCATCGGATTCTCAAACAGGTCAGCCATTGTCTTGTCCTCTATCTCTATTTGGTTGTTACTACTCTGCGAACACGTCCGCGATCAATCCCCGCAGCCACTGGATGCCGGGATCGTGGTTGAAGCGCCGGTGCCAGAACACGTTGGTCTGCAGCGTCGGCAGCTGCAGCGGCGGTTCGATCCATTTCAGTCCAAACGGCGCCGCGGCGCTTTCCGCCAGCTTCTGCGGCACCGTCACCACCAGGTCCGAGCCGGCGACGATATACGGCACCGCCGTGAAATGCGGCACCCGGAAGCGCGCCTGCGCCGTCACCCCGGCCTTCTCGAGCAGCGCATTGATCCGGTCGTAGGGGCTCTGGGCCGCGTCCACGATCAGGTGCGTCGCCGCTACGAAACGCGCCAGGTCCACGGTCCCCGCCGCCAGCGGATGCCCCTTGCGGAACATGCTGACGAAAGGCTGCCGGAACAGCTGGCGCTGGTAGAGCGCTTCCGACACCTCCTCGAAGGCGCCGACCGCCAGGTCCACCCGGCCCGTTTCCATATCGTCCTTCAGGCTCAGCGGATTCGCCCGCTTCGACGCGATCTCCACGCCCGGGGCCAGCGTGCGGCAGCGCTCGATCAGCACCGGCATGAAGTAGACCTCGCCCACGTCCGTCATCGCCAGCGTGAAGCGGCGCGCGCTGGTGCCCGGCTCGAAGCGGCTGCGCTGGCTCAGCGCCAGCGCCACCTGGGCCATCGCGGCGCCGATCGGCTCGGCCATCTGCTGCGCCAGCGGCGTCGGCTGCATGCCGTGCGCGGTGCGCACGAACAATTCGTCGCCGAAGGTGCGGCGCAGGCGCGCCAGCGCATTGCTGACGGCGGACTGGGTCAGGCCGAGGCGGCGCGCCGCGCCCGAAATCTGGCGCTCGCGGTACACCTCCTGGAACACGGACAGCAAATTCAGGTCGATGCTAGACGGTTCGATCATGCGCTCGATAGTGTTATTGATAAGGTGAATAGTCTACATTTTTATATTCACCTCGTAAAATTCGCCCCCCTCATCTACAGTGACGAAAACAACATCTGCAAGTATTTGGGAGATCGCTTTGAACGACGGATACATGAGCGGGTTCGGCAACGAGTTCGCCACCGAAGCCCTGCACGGCGCCCTGCCGGCGCACCGCAATTCGCCGCAGCGCGTGGCCTACGGCCTGTACGCCGAGCAGATCAGCGGCACGGCCTTCACGGCCCAGCGCAGCCATAACCGCCGCTCCTGGCTGTACCGGATCCGTCCGGCCGCTATGCACGGCAGCTTCGCGCGCATCGAGCACGCGGGCGTCGCCGCCGGCTTCGACGGCCTGGCGCCCTCGCCCAACCAGATGCGCTGGAGCCCGCTGCCGGTCCCGGACGCGCCCACCGACTTCATCGACGGCTGGGTGACGATGGCCGGCAACGGCTCGCCGGCCGCGATGGCCGGCTGCGCGATCCACCTGTATGCCGCCAACCGGTCGATGAAGGGACGCTATTTCTACAGCGCCGACGGCGAACTGCTGGTCGTGCCCCAGCAGGGCCGCCTGCGCATCGCCACCGAACTCGGCCTGCTGGAGGTCGAACCGCAGGAGATCGCGGTGATCCCGCGCGGCCTCCGCTTCCAGGTCGAGCTGCCGGACGGCCAGGCGCGCGGCTACATCTGCGAGAATTTCGGCGCCCTGCTGCGCCTGCCGGACCTGGGGCCGATCGGCTCGAACGGCCTGGCCAATCCGCGCGATTTCCTGTCGCCGGTCGCCCGCTACGAAGACGTGGAAGGCGACTTCGAACTGGTCGCGAAGTTCGGCGGCCACCTGTGGACGGCGAAGATCGGCCATTCGCCGCTGGACGTGGTCGCCTGGCACGGCAACTACGCGCCCTACAAGTACGACCTGCGCCACTTCAACACCATCGGTTCGATCAGCTACGACCACCCCGACCCGTCGATCTTCCTGGTGCTGCACGCGCCGACCAGCGTGCCCGGCGTCGACGACCTCGACTTCGTGATCTTCCCGCCGCGCTGGCTGGCCGGCGAAGATACCTTCCGCCCACCCTGGTTCCACCGCAACGTCGCCAGCGAATTCATGGGCCTGATCCACGGCGCCTACGACGCCAAGGCCGAAGGCTTCGTGCCGGGCGGCGCCAGCCTGCACAACTGCATGAGCGGCCACGGCCCGGATGCCGCCACCTTCGACAAGGCCAGCAGCGCGGATACCAGCAAGCCGCACAAGGTGACGGACACGATGGCCTTCATGTTCGAGACCCGCACGCCGCTGGCGGCGACCGAATGCGCGCTGGCCTCGCCGCAGCTGCAGGCCAATTACCAGGATTGCTGGGCCGGCATCGCCAAACATTTCGATCCGAAGCCGCAGTGACGAACTTCCTGAACAACGGCGGCCGCGCCTGAGCCGGCGGCCCAAAGCGCGGCATGTCCGCGTCGTCAGCCATTCCGTATCGTGCGCCCGTTGGCGCACGATCCCCGCCATGCGATGATAGCCTGACAACGAACAGGAAGCGCATGGCCGACATCATCATCATTCTCGCCCTCATTTTGCTCAACGGCATCTTTGCAATGTCGGAGCTGGCCGTGGTCTCGGCCAAACGCCTGCGCCTGGAAAAGATGGCGCTCGAAGGCAGCACCGGCGCCCATGCCGCCATCGCCCTGGGCGAAGACCCCAGCCGCTTCCTTTCCACCGTCCAGGTCGGCATCACCCTGATCGGCATCTTCAACGGCGCCTTCGGCGAAGCCTCGCTGGTGGCCCGGCTCGCGCCCAGCCTCACGGCGATGGGCATCGCCGACGACTACGCGCGGCCGATCGCGCTGGCCGTGGTGGTGGTCGCGATCACCTTCGTCTCCATCGTGCTGGGCGAGCTGGTGCCCAAGCGCATCGCCATCCTGTATCCGGAATTCCTGGCCAGCCGCATCGCCCGGCCGATGAAGACGCTGTCGCGCCTCATGCACCCCTTCGTGCAGCTGCTGTCGCTGACCACCGACGCCATCATGCGCCTGCTCGGCATGCGCCACCACAAGGACGAAACGCCGACCGAGGAAGAAGTCACCGGCATGATCCGCGAGAGCACCGACGCCGGGGTGTTCGAGCGGGCCGAGTACGACATCGCCGCGCGCGCCCTGCGCCTCGACGACTGGCATTTGCGGGCGCTGATGACGCCGCGCGTCGACCTCGAATACCTCGACCTCGGCGAACCGCTCGAGAAGAACCTGGCGCGCATCGCCGAGATCCCCTTCGCCCGCTTCCCGGTCTACCGCGGCGACCGTTCCCAGGTGCTGGGCATCGTCAACGCGCGCGACCTGTTCCGCCAGGCGATCCGCAAGGGCTCGCTGGCGCAGATCGACATCGAGGCCGAACTCGATGCCCCGCTCTACGTGCCGGAATCGGTCAGCGCCATCGACCTGCTCGAGCAGCTCAAGAAGAACCATGCGGAACTGGCGATGGTCGTCGACGAATACGGCGAGATCCAGGGCATGATCACCCTCACCGACGTGATGACGGCGCTGGTCGGCGAAGTGCCGGCGATGGAGGACGAGGAAGCGCCCGACGCCGTGCAGCGCGAAGACGGCAGCTGGCTGATGGACGGCAGCACGGTGCTGGACCGCTTCCGCTACCTGACGGGCTCCGAGATCGAATTCCCCGACGAAGGCTCGGACGCCTATCACACGCTGGCCGGCTTCATCCTCTACCAGCTCGGCTACATCCCGAAGGCCGGCGAGATCCTCGACTGGGACGGCTGGCGCTTCGAGGTGGTGGACATGGACGGCAACCGGATCGACCGCCTGCTGGTCATGCCGGCGTGACCGACAGCCGCAAGCAGGCCCAGCATTAATATATTGAAAGATATAATATCGTTTGATAGACTGACGACATGAAAGACGATATCGACGCAAGGCCGGCCTTCGATCCGACCGCCATGCGCGCGGCCGCGGACCGCGCCGGCGCCCTGCTCAAGACCCTCGCCAATCCGGACCGCCTGCTGCTGCTATGCCAGCTCACCCAGGGCGAACAGCGGGTCGGCGAACTGGAGAGCGTGCTGGCCCTGCGCCAGCCTTCGCTGTCCCAGCAACTGGGCGTGCTGCGCCAGGAAGGCCTGGTCGCCACCCGCCGCGAGGGCAAGCAGATCTACTACAGCATCGCCAGCGACGAAGCCCTGGCAGTGCTGCAATTGCTGTACCGGCTGTACTGCACGCAGGAGGCAAGCGCATGAACATCGACTGGACCCATTTCACCCCGCTGGCATCGCTGGCCGGCGGCCTCATGATCGGCCTCGGCGCGGCCCTGCTGCTGCTCGCCAACGGCCGCATCGCCGGCATCAGCGGCATCCTCGGCGGCCTGCTGCGGCCGGCGCGCGGCGACATCGCCTGGCGGGTCGCCTTCCTGGCCGGCCTGTTCGTGGCGCCGCTCGCCTGGCTGGCGATGCGGGCCATGCCGCCGGCCCAGATCGACCACACGCCGGCGCTGCTGGCGGTGGCCGGCCTGCTGGTCGGACTCGGCACCCGCTTCGGCTCGGGCTGCACCAGCGGCCACGGCGTGTGCGGCATCGCCCGCCTGTCGCCGCGTTCGCTGGTGGCGACCCTGTGTTTCATGATCGCCGGTTTCGTTACCGTTTACGTGATGCGTCACGTGCTGGGAGGATGAGATGCCCCTGCTGACCGCTTTCCTCGCCGGCCTGCTGTTCGGCGGCGGCCTGATCCTGTCCGGGATGAGCAACCCGGCCAAGGTACTGGCCTTCCTCGACGTCGCCGGCCGCTGGGACCCCTCGCTGGCCTTCGTCATGCTGGGCGCGATCCTGGTGGCGGCGATCGCCTTCCGGGTCGGCGGCGAACGTGCCCGCACCGTGTTCGGCGGCGCCATCCACATGCCCGGCGCGCGCCAGGTCGATGCCCGGCTGGTGCTGGGCAGCGTGGTGTTCGGCGTGGGCTGGGGCCTGGTCGGCTACTGTCCCGGACCGGCCCTGACCAGCCTCGCCGTGGGCGGCTGGCCGACCCTGCTGTTCGTCGCCGCCAT
>CAJYXO010000058.1 GCA_913778765.1 uncultured Massilia sp.
GCGCTCGATCAGGCGCAGGGCGTCGGCATCCATGGCGACCCCATCCCAGCCGGTATGGCCCTGGCTGCGCCAGCCCGCCAGGTCCGGCGGCGCCAGCTCCGCCAGGCCGTCCGCATTCAGGCGCACCAGCCCGCGTTCGCGCAGGGCATCGAACAGGCGCTGGTCTTCCATGGCGGGCGCCGGCGTGGCCGGGACCTGGTAATCGCCCGGCGCCAGCCAGGCTTCGCGCGGCGCGCCCTCAGCCGGGAAGGCCAGCGCCAGCGCACGCGCGTCCTGCCGCGCGCCCGGGTCGGGACGGTAGAGCTGCAGCACCAGCTCGCCGGATGCGCAGCCTGCGTTCGGACGGCGCAGGAAGCGCAGTGCGCGCTCGTTCCACAGCAGCCAGCCCTGGCGGCCCAGCCGGGTCTGCGCCGCGGCCGCCGGCTGCAGGCGGTTGGCGCCGGCCAGGTCGCCGATCCAGCGCGCCGGATGGCCTTCCCAGCGCAGGGACGGCGCCGCGGCGCTGCCGCCCACCAGCACGCGCGGCATCGCTTCCTCGGCGATCACCACATTGCGCAGCGCGACCGGACTCGCGGCCGCCGCGTTGTCTGCCGCCAGCGCCGCGACCTCGTCGAAGCGGTAGCCGATCCGCAGCGGCAGCAGGCGGCCGCGCGCCGGGTCCGCCATCTGCGTGCACAGGTCGATGCGCTGGGCAGGATCGGCGCGCAGGCCGGACAGCACCAGCAAGGTCGCGCCGCCGTGCTGGCCCAACGCCACCGCCGGGCCGGCCGGCACCGTGAAGCGTACGCCCGCCAGGACCGGCTGCAGCGCCGCCGGCGCCGGCGCGCCGCCGGCGGCAGCGCCGGCCGCCGTTGCGCCGGCCGCGGCGATCCAGCGCGCATGCACGCCGATCACGGCGGCGCCGCCGAGCGCCAGCACGCAGCAGGCAACGCCCAGCCAGCGCGGTGCTGCCGGAGCGCGTGCACGATCGACCGGCTGCACGGCGGCCGGCGCGCCGGGCTGTCCGCGCCTAGGAACCGGCGAACGCAGGCGGGCCGCGCCAGCCCGCAGATTGCGCGCACGGCGCCAGCGCGCCTGCCCTGCCGCCATCGCGTCGAACACCGCTCCGATCATGCCCTTTCTCCCCCTGGTGATATCGAGCCAGCCTAGCGGGGGGCGATGGAAACCGGTGGATGAGAGCGGACCTTCGGGCGCGGATTTTCGCACTTCATGCCGCATTTCCTGCGGCCTGTCGCAAGCCGGTGGAAGCCCGTGCGCCCCTTGGATACAGTGCCTACATCGACAAACGATTCACCAGCCCGCAAACAAAGGAGAAACATCATGAACGTCCTCAAGCACATGGAAGCCGCCTTCCTGTTTTCGCTCAGCGTCGCCGGCGCCGCCAGCGTGGCCATCGATGCGATCCCGCCGGCCCAGGCCAGCGTCCCGGTCCAGAGCGTCGCCCTGGTCCAGCCCGGCATGCCGACCGTGCACGTGACCGCGAAGCGCATGACCGAGGCCGAAAAGCGCGCTTCCCTGCAGGCGGAGCGCGCCGCAGTCGACGCCCGGAGCGGCGTGTGAGTGCGGACGTCCGCGGACGGCCCGGCATCCTCGCCGGCATCCCGTCCGCGGTCCGCTGAGCGTTGCTTCCTCCATTCCCCCCGGCTTTCCCTTCCTCCGTGGCTATCAAGCAGCACAAAGTGCTGCGCTAAGGGCCTCGATCTGTTTCAGATGTAAGCAGGTCTTTCAGGCGCGCACAGCGGCTTCGCAGCGAGCTATAGTGGACTCGTCGCACAACCCATCTGATCCGCACTGGACTGGAGACCGAACATGAAACCGACCTTCGCATTTGCCGCCTTGATTCTTGCCGGCGCCGCCGCCGCTCCCTTGCCCTCGCTTGCCGCGAGCAACGTCAGCCTCTTCATCGGCACCGCCCCGCCGGCCCCCATGTATGAACGCGTTCCGGCGCCGCGCCACGGCTATGTCTGGGCGCCGGGCTACTGGAACTGGAGCGGCCACCGCCACGTCTGGGTGCCGGGCTACTGGGTTGCGGAACGCCCGGGCTACGTCTACAACGCGCCGACCTGGTACCAGAGCGGCGGCGGCTGGGCGATGCGTCCGGCCGGCTGGGCCCCGTATGGCGGGTATGACCGCGTCTACGACCGCGGCTACCGCGACCGGGACCGCGACGGCGTGCCGGACCGCTACGAGTACCGCCGCGGCTACGACCGCGACCGCGACGGCATCCCGGACCGCTACGAGCATCGCCGCGGCGGCCGCTGGGACCAGGATCACGACGGCGTCCCGAACCGCTACGACCGCGACCGTGACGGCGACGGCGTGCCGAACCGCTACGACCGCCGCCCGGACAACGCCTGGCGCCGCTGATCCGCGCGGCCCGCGGCCCATCGGAGGCCCATCCGAGTACCTGAAAGCACCGCTTCGGCGGTGCTTTCTTGCATTTGGAGTATCCTCTCGGAATGATTGAGCTTCACCACCTTGAACAGATCGCCTACAAAGGCGAACGCGCGGCCGGCCGGCGCCTGGCGGCTGCCGAGGGCCTGAGCGAAGAACAGGCACTGCGCCGCACGCTCGAGCTGAAAGCCGGCCAGGCCGGGCTGGCGGCCCTGGTCGCCGATCGCGCCGCCGCGCAACTGGCGCAGGCAGGCCGCAACGCCGCCCGCGACGCCGGGCGGGAGGCGGCCCGCCTGCGCCAGGCGCGGCGCCACGACGGCAAACCCAGCACCTGGCGCGCCTGGTTCGACGGCTCGGCGCGCCCGAATCCCGG
This sequence comes from uncultured Massilia sp., assembly GCA_913778765.1. Taxonomy (GTDB): domain Bacteria; phylum Pseudomonadota; class Gammaproteobacteria; order Burkholderiales; family Burkholderiaceae_D; genus Telluria. Next base: position 2,768 of record CAJYXO010000058.1, read on the forward strand.
CCGCTGCGGCATCGGCGCCCGCCTCGAAGGCCCCGACGGCATCGTCGAGATCTCCCGGCCGGCTGGCCACGGCAACAGCAGCGAGGCCGAATACCGCGCCCTGATCGCGCTGCTGCAGGCGGCGATCGCTCATTGCGCCACCGACCTCACGGTCTACGGCGACAGCCAGGTCGTGATCGACGACGTGCTCGGGACCGACTTCGACGCCGCCCCCGCTCTGCGCGACTACCGCAGCAGCGCGCGCAGCCTGATGGCGCGCATCGACGGCCTGCGGCTGCGCTGGGTGCCGCGCCATAAGAACACCCTGGCGGACGCGCTGTCGCAGCGCGCCTTCGACGACTCACCTTCCAACGACACCGATGCTGCAAACCTCCCCTGAACTCGACCGCTGGCGCACGCGCTTCTCGAACCTGGCGCAGGAATGCGCCGCCGGCGAGCCTGACGGCGCCCACGACGCCAACCACCTCGACCGCGTCTGGCGCAATGCCGAAGCGCTGCTTGCCGATCATCCGGAAGCGGATGCGCTGGTGGTGCTGGCCGCCAGCTACCTGCACGACCTGGTCAACCTGCCGAAGAACGATCCGGCCCGGTCGACGGCCTCGCGCCTGTCCGCCGCGCTGGCGCGCGAAAAACTGCCGGCGCTCGGCTTCCCCATCGAAAAGCTGGACGCCGTCGCCCACGCCATCGAAGCGCACAGCTTTTCGGCAGCGATCGCACCGCGCACCCTGGAAGCGCGGATCGTGCAGGATGCCGACCGCCTCGACGGCCTCGGCGCGGTGGGCCTGGCGCGCATGTTCTACATCGCCGGCAAGATGGGCAGCGGGCTCGCGCACGGCAGCGATCCGCTGGCCCGGGGCCGCGCCCTCGACGACCAGGCCTATTCGCTCGACCACATCCCGGTCAAGCTGGCGCGCCTGCCCGGCATGATGCAGACCGCCGCCGGACGGCGCCTGGGCGAGCAGCGCCTGGCCTTGCTGAACGATTTTCGCAACGCCTTTGCCGAAGAGTGGAGCGGCCGGTGCTAACATGACCGTTTCGCACCCCTGACGCATGCCATGAACACCAGCGCGACCCTCGCCCGGCCGTCGTCCGGCAACCTGAATTTCGTCCTGATCTGCGTGTTCATCGACATGCTGGGGATCGGCCTGATCGTACCGGTGCTGCCGGCCCTGGTCGGCGATTTCGTCCACGGCAAGGAACAGCAGGCGCTGTGGTACGGGATCCTGTCGGCGACCTTCGGGCTGATGCAGTTCCTGTTCATGCCGATGGTGGGCGCGGCCTCGGACCGCCTCGGACGCCGCCCCATCCTGCTGTATTCGATGGGCGGCATGTGCATCAACTTCCTGACCACCGCCTGGGCGCCGAACCTGGCCTGCCTGTTCATCGGCCGCGTGATCGGCGGCGCATCCTCGGCCAGCATGTCGGTGGCTTCGGCCTACGCCTCCGACGTCTCCGGGCCCGAAGACCGCGCGAAAAGCTTCGGCAAGATCGGCGCCGCCTTCGGCTTCGGTTTCGTCTGCGGACCGGTGCTGGGCGGCCTGCTCGGCAACGTCTCGCTGCACCTGCCCTTCTACGTGGCCGCCGGCCTCTCGGCCGCGAACTTTGTGTACGGCTATTTCGTGGTGCCCGAGTCGCTGGCGCCCGGACAGCGCAAACCCTTCCGCTTTTCCGACATCCACCCTTTCGGCGGCCTGGCGCGGCTGGCCAGGCGCCGCGAGATCCGCGGCCTGGTCGTGGTCTACACCCTGGTCACCTTCGCCCAGATGATGCTGCAGTCGACCTGGGTGCTGTACACCACCTTCCGCTTCCACTGGACGCCGCGCGACAACGGCATCGCCATGTTCTGCGTCGGCGTCGCCAGCATCGTGGTCCAGGCCGGCCTGCTGGCGGCGCTGATCCGGCGCTTCGGCGAAGTGCGCCTGGCGCTGCTCGGCCTTGCTTCGGGCGCCGTCACCTACATGCTGTACGCCCTCGCCACCCAGGGCTGGATGATGTACGTGTTCATCCTGTGTAACCTGCTGGCCTTCGCCGCCGGCCCGGCGCTGCAGGGCATCATCTCGAAGACCACCGGCGCCGGCGAACAGGGCGAGCTGATGGGCTCCCTGCAATCGGTGGGCAGCCTGGGCGTGATCCTGATGCCGCTGCTCGGCACCGCCCTGCTGAGCGCGGCCAGCCATTACCCGCCGCAGGACTGGCGCCTCGGCGGCCCCTTCTTTCTGTGCGCGGCGATGCAGGCGCTGGCGATCGTCGTCGCTCGCCGCTACTTCCGCAGCCACGACAAGGCGCAGGCGCACGCGTGAGCGCCGGCATTCCCGGCCACGTGATCCTGGCGGTGCTCGGCGCCGCCCTGCTGCACGCGACCTGGAACGCGCTGGCCAAGGGCCGCGCCGGCCAGGGGGATCCGCTGCCGTCGACGGCGCTGGTGGTCGCGGGCGGCGCGCTGGCCAGCGCCCTGCTGCTGCCTTTTCTTCCTTCGCCGGCGCCGGCCAGCTGGCCCTTCATCGCCGCTTCCAGCCTGACCCAGGTCGCCTACTACCTGCTGCTGATCGAAGCCTACCGCAACGGCGACATGAGCCACGCCTATCCGCTGATGCGCGGCAGCGCGCCGCTGCTGGTGGCGCTGCTCAACGGCCTGCTGACCGGCGAGCGCCTGAGCGGCGGCCAGTGGCTGGCGCTGTGCCTGATCTGCGGCGGGGTGCTGGCGATGGTGCTGGCCGCGCCCGCACCCGCACCGGCAAGCGCGGCGCGGCACGGCGGCCGCCAGCGCCACGCCACCGTCTACGCGCTGGCGACGGCCTGCGTGATCGCGCTGTACACCATGATCGATGGCGCCGGCGTGCGCCGCTCGGGCGCGCCGGCCGCCTACACCATGTGGATCTTCCTGCTGAACGGCGGCGCGGTGACGGCTTGGGCCGCGCGCAGCCACTGGCGCGCGATGCTGCGCCTGGCCACCGCGCGCCCGCTGCTGCTGCCGGTCGGCGGCGTCAGCACCCTCGGCTCCTACGGCATCGCGCTGTGGGCGATGACCCTGGCGCCGGTGGCGGCGATCGCCGCGCTGCGGGAAACCTCGATCCTGTTCGCCACCGCCATCGCCGCGCTTTTTCTCCGCGAACGGGTCGGGCGCGGGCGCCTGCTGGCGGTGGGACTGATCGCCTGCGGGGCGGTGGCGATGCGTTTGGCATGAGCCCACGCCGCTTGCGGAGATTTGCGTATCTTCGCGGTCACGGAACTGCTAAGGTCACGGAGCAGTTCGCTTAATTTCCCGATCACCCCTAAGGCGGAGGTTTCATGAAATTCCGTGACGCGTCACTGTTTTCCACGCTATTGGTACTGGCATCGGCATCCAACGCGGCAAAAAGCACCACCTATTCCTATCTCGGCAATCCCGACAGCCCGAACGTCACGGCGACACCGGTTTCCTGCGCTCAGGGCGCCTGCAGTCCCTCGATCGCACTGGTCGGCGGCGGCTACGACGTCGGCGAAGCCTTCCGCTGGATGATCGCGCGCGCCGGCATCAAGCCGGGCAGCGGCGGACGCTTCGTGATCATCCGCGCCACCGGCACCGACGCCTACAACCCTTACATCTACAGCCGCCTGGGCCAGGTCGACGCCACCAGCCCGCGCGGCTACGAAATGGTCGGCGGCATCGACCTGGGCCTGAGCTCGGTCGAAACCCTGGTGATTTCCAGCCGTGCGATGGCCGAGGATCCGCTGGTGCTGAAAGTGGTCGGGCGCGCGAATGCGATTTTCATCGCCGGCGGCGACCAGGCCGATTACTATAATTACTGGCAAAGCACCTCCTTGAATTCGCTGATCCAGAAGGCGGTGGCGGCCGGCATTCCGGTGGGCGGCACCAGCGCCGGCACCGCGATGCTGGGCCAGTACGCCTTCGCCGCCTTGAACGGCTCGATCGAAACGCCGGGCGCCCTGGCCAATCCCTTCGACCGGGCCGTGACGATCGATCCGCTGAATACCTCGTCGAAGAAATTCGTCCAGAACGGGCCTTTTCTGAATGTCGCCTCGCTCGGCAAGACGATCACGGATTCGCATTTCAATACGCGCGACCGGCTGGGGCGCCTGTTTTCCTTCATGGCGCGCATCGGCAATGGCTGCGCCGGCGGCGTCGTGAATGCCGGCGACGTGGTCGGCATGGGCATCGACGAGGAAACGGCACTGCTGATTTCCGGGGCGCCGGGTGCGACCCGCGCCGAGCTGGTGGCGAATCCCTACAACGCCGAGAACACGACCTCGCTCTACACCGCGCAGAATTCGGCCTATTTCGTCAAATACACCGGCGCGCCCTCGCAATGCCTGGCCGGCAAACCGCTGGTCGACAACAGCGGCATCCAGGTTTACCGGTTGAGCGCGCAGCCGTCGAAACCCTCGCCCTATCCGGCGGCGCCGCAATACAGCTTCAAGGCCAGCGCCTATTTCAATACCGCGAGCTGGACTTCGCAGACGGTGCAGACCTATGCCGACGGTTCTTCGCTGAACGGCCCCTATTATTATGGCGCGGCGAATGGCATGGTGGTCGGCAACGGGGTGCGTTGAAATTGCTCGGCAGAATTGGGAAATTGAAGTGGATGCGCCTGTGATATCGTCAAGTTCAGTTCTAGCTGATCGATTTTCGCCATGAAAGGAACAGGATGAACCGCTTCAAGGACAAAACCGTCATCGTCACAGGCGCAGCTTCCGGCATCGGTCTCGCAACGGCCCGCCGCTTTCTCGACGAAGGCGCGCGGGTCGTGATGCTCGACATCGACGAGGCCAAGCTCAAGAAAGCAGCCGGTGGTTTGCCGCAGGACCGGGTGCTGGTCCACCACGGCGACACGGCTGAAAAGTCGACCGCGAGCGCCGCGGTCAAGGCAGCCGTCGACCGCTTCGGCGGCCTGCACATCCTGGTCAACAATGCCGGCATCGCCACCGAAGGCGACATCCTGCAGACCAGCGAAGAAGACTTCACCCACGTCCTGGCCGTCAACGTGCACGGCTACTTCCACATGGCCAAGGCGGCGATGCCCGAGCTCGTGAAAACCAAGGGTTCGATCGTCATGACCTCCTCGGTTTCCGGCCTGGGCGGCGACTGGAATACCTTCGCCTACAACACCTCGAAAGGCGCGGTCAGCAACATGGTGCGCGCGATGGCCCTCGATGCGGGCAAGGACGGCGTGCGGGTGAATGCGGTCAATCCCAGCTTCACGAAAACCGGCTTGACTGAGGACATGCTGGCGGATGCCGAACTGGTTGCCAAATTCAAGGAACGCATGCCGCTCGGCGCACCCGAGGATCCGGAGGGCGTGGCGGCGGCGATTGCGTTCCTGGCGAGCGAGGATGCGCGCTTGATTACCGGGGTGAATTTGCCGGTGGATGCGGGGTTGACGGCGTCGAATGGGCAGCCGCCGATGTGAGCGTCTTCTGAAATCGGCATCGCATGCGTGTCTGCCTATGCGGCAGCAGGATGTTGCCTTCCGCTCTAAAGCGCTATTGCGTGCAGTCCCGGATTTCCAGCCCGGCGTTTGGGACGCTTACGCAGTTCAGCGGCAAATCGACGGATTCAGGGTTTTCCTCGAAAAATGTTGAAACCGAAGATATGCGCAATGTAGCAGCGCCATAACATCCATCAGCGCCGGTTTTCGGGCATCCATAGACGATCGACACGGATGAATCTGCGTGCGTGTGTTGATACGAGCTGACAATCGTGCGCACGTCGTTTTTAGCGATCCAGTTGGTCGTGCTTGCCATCACATCGCCATCCTTATGTTTAATAACGACATTGGTGGATTGAGGCACAAGCCAGAAGCCCCGCATCTGCATTTGCTCGGGAAACTTCAGCTCGATCCATGATGTGTCGTCGTGCTTGTTCATCGTGACAGTAAATCCCATCTTCTTCATTTCCGCTTTCGTGAGTTCGACATACGCAGGGGGAACTGTCGCCAAAGCAGTCAACGATAAGAATTGGAGAAGTGCAAGGAAAAGAAAGATCGACCTGAATCTTGGGCGGGCGGTCCAGCGCATGAAATCGTCCTAATCTATAGCGGATGGCAGAACGGCTCAGTGTAATACAAGCTTGCCTTGTTAACAATCCACCCAGCCGTGCTCCAGCCGAGGCTGCACATCGCTATACTCGACCCCCAACCCGAAAAGGAGGCTCGCGTGGCCCAGCGTCCCGGCATCTTCCCGACATTCTTCCTGTCCGGCTTCGAATGTTCTACCTTCCTGTGGGGGAAGGACCGCGTACGGCGCAACCTGGTGGCGGAAACCGGCCACGATCGCCACGCCGCGGAGGACTACCAATTGCTGGCCAGGCTCGGCATCGCGGTGGCGCGCGAAGGCATTCCCTGGCCGATGGTCGACAAGGCCGGCGCCTATGATTTCACGCGCCTCGATCCCTTCATCGAAGCGATGAACGCGGCCAGGATCATTCCGATCTGGGATCTCTGCCATTACGGCTATCCGGACGATCTCGATCCCTTCGCCGAGGATTTCACCGAGCGCTTCGCCCGCTACTGCAAGGCGGCCGCCGCATACGTGATCCCGAAAGTGCGCGGGCCGCATTTCTTCACGCCGATCAACGAGATCACCTTCTATTCCTTCTGCGCCGGCGAGTGGGCCTGGGCCGCGCCCTTCCGCTGCAGCCGCGACGACCGCATGCGCCTGCGCGTGGCCCTGTGCAAGGCCGCCATCGCCGGCGTGAAGGCGATTCGCGAAGTCGATCCAGAAGCGCGCATGGTCCACGTCGATCCGCTGGTGCGGGTGGTGGCGCCGCGCGACCGTCCCGACCAGATCGAGGCCGCGCGCCACGAGACGGAAGTCGACACCTTCCTCGCCTGGGACATCCTGTACGGCAAGGAGCACCCCGAACTGGGCGGCGCGCCGGAGATCCTCGACATCGTCGGCGCCAACAATTATTCCTTCGGCCAGATGGAATACCGCGAACACGGCCCGCACGCGGCGCTGCCGCCCGGCGACGACCGCATCGCACCGCTGTGCGACATGCTCGGCACCGTCTGGCAGCGCTACCGGCGGCCGATGATCATCGGCGAGACCAGCGGCATGGGCGACGGCCGCGCCGACTGGCTGCACGACGTGATGTGCGAATCGCTGGCCGCGGTTGACCGCGGCATGGACCTGCAGGGCATCTGCCTGTTCCCAGGAGTCGACATGCCCGACTGGCACACCGGCGAGTGGCTGCACAACGGCATCTACGACCTGGTCGAGGACAACGGCGACCTGAAACGCGTGCCGGACCAGGCCTACGTCGACGAACTGCGGCGCTGGCAAAAGGCGCTCAACCGGATCACCGAGCTGGACGAGGATCCGTTCAGCGACCCGGTGGAACTGCAGGACGTGATCGACGCGGCGCACCGGCTCAACATGCAGCCCGACAAGGACTGGTGCTGACCTGCCGTCAAGCTTCGGGCACCACCGCCGTCACCTCGATTTCCACCCGCGCGCGGTCCTCGATCAGGGCCCGCACCTCGACCGCCGTCATGGCCGGATAATGCCTGCCGATGATCTCGCGGTAGGCCGCGCCCAGCGCTTCCGACGCCGCCAGGTATTCGCGCTTGTCCAGCACATACCAGGTCATGCGCACGATGTGCTCGGGCCGCGCGCCCGCTTCATTCAGCACCGTCACCACATTCGACAAGGCCTGGCGCGCCTGCAGGGCGAAGTCGTCGCTCTCGAAATGGCCCTGGTCGTTCCAGCCGATCATGCCGCTCACGAATACCTGGCGGCCGCTGGCGGCGACGCCGTTCGAATAGCCGCGCGGACGCGGCCAGCCCGGCGGTTGAAGAATGTCCATCATTTGCTGTTGTCCTTTGCTTCGCGCAGCAGTTCGCGCGCGATGATCAGTTGCTGCACTTCGGTGGCGCCTTCGTAGATGCGCAGGGCGCGGATCTCGCGGTAGAGCTGCTCGGCCGGGTGGCCGCTGACGACGCCCAGGCCGCCGAACATCTGCACCGCCGCGTCGACCACCTGCTGGGCCGACTCGGTGGCCGTCATCTTGGCCATCGCCGCTTCCTTCGTGACCTTGCCGCCGCGGTCGCGCTGCCAGGCCGCGCGGTAGGTCAGCAGCGCGCTGGCGTCGATCTGCGTCGCCATCTGCGCCAGCCTGGCCTGGGTCAGCTGGAAGTCGGAAAGCAGCTGGCCGAACATCCGCCGCGCCGTCGCATGTGCGAGCGCCTCGTCGAAGGCGCGCCGTGCGAAGCCCAGCGCCGCCGCCGCCACCGACGTACGGAACACGTCCAGCGTCGCCATCGCCACCTTGAAGCCCTGCCCGGCATCGCCGATGCGCTGCGAAGCCGGGATGCGGCAGCCGTCGAAGCGCAGGCGCGCCAGCGGATGCGGGGCGATCACCTCGATGCGCTCGGCGATCGTGAAGCAGATCGGAAGAG
>CAJYXO010000059.1 GCA_913778765.1 uncultured Massilia sp.
TTTCACGTGCCATGTAATACCTCCGATAGGGACATCATACCTATCGAAAGTGTCCGTGACGATGGGGGAAGGCCAATGGCAAGCTCGCAAGCATGCGCTTTTCAGGCAATCACACGACGGACTTTTAATCCGTTGGTCGCTGGTTCGAGCCCAGCACGGCCTACCAGATACATGCAGGAAGCCCACGATTACGGTTCGTGGGCTTTTGCTTTCCAGTCGCTCCCTGGTCTCTGCCGCTACCTACCACGAATTTGCCGGCTATTTCTTGCGCGCGTACTGGAACGACGGCACCGCCTTCAGCGCATCCTTGGTCGCCCCCGGCAGCACGAGATTGCTTCCTTCGACCCGGATCTGCTCAGTGGGAATGGCCACGTCGTGCCGCCCCATGCCGAGAAAGCCGCCAACGCCGATGATGGCGACGGAGGCATGCTGCATCTTCGACGCCGGGCCCGGCGCCACGATGATGTCTTCGATCTTGCCGATGCGCTCCTTCTTGTCGTTGGTCACGGCCTTGCCGAGGAGATCGCGCTTTGCACTCCAGCCGACCACCACCGCTTCCATTTCGGTCACCGTCACGCCCAGCGGCGTCGCGCCGGCAACCGGCGGATTGGGCTGCGTCCCCGCCGTCTGGGCGCTCGCGCCGACCATCGTCAAGAAAGGCATGGCCGATATGACCAGGGTTCCTAGTAGCCGCTTCATGTACGCCTCCTGTCGAAGAAGATTCAGGCTAGCCTGCCACGCGCTGCCATCTTAAGCCGAGCGGACCGGCGCACACTTGCACCGAGCCTCGGCTTGATACGCCTCAAATTTCCACCAGGACACCTGACGGACGCCGGTCAACGCTGCGCCAGCGCCGTCGACGCGGTCACCACCACGGCCTGGGCGGCCGATGCCCCCTGGGGCACATAACTCATCAGCATGTCCTCGCCGAGCGGGCCGCGGTTGAACGCCATCGATTCATTCCCATCGCGTGTCGCATACAGGTCCGGCGACAGCGCCACCAGCCGGATCGGGCGCTCCTTGCCGATCTGCGCGACGATGCCTTCGGCGGTCGGGTCGACCTTCATGCGCCAGCCGTTCGACATCTTGTAGCCGCCGCTGATCAACTCGGCCTGGTACTCCCAGAACTGGAAAGCCTGGGGCGGGGCCACCACCTGCACCCGGGAGATCGCCTCGGAATCGGTTTGTGCCTGCGCGCCGGCAGCGCTCGCCACCAGCAGCAGGACTGGGCAAAGCATCAGGCAGGGTGAACGCATGATCGCTGCTCCTTGAACGAAATAACATCTCCAAGCCGCAAGGGCTGCGGCCTTCGCATCACGAAACCGTCTCACGCCTGCACGTTCCAGATCGATGGGATATGACGCCGATTCAATCCTTGGCCAGGTGGCCGCCCTCGCCTTCCCAGTTCGCGACCTCGTAGGGCACGTCGGCGCCGGGCGGGCGGTAGGTGCCGGACTTGGTCACGGCCTGGTCGATTTCCTTCGCCGTGAGCAGGACCGTGGTCTTGCAGGTGGTGACGCCGGCGGCGTTCACCCTGAGGGCCAGGGCCGCGGCGCTGGTGTTGTCGGGGAGGTCCCCGATGATGACGACGTCGCGGTCGCCGAACACGAAGTAGAAGGCTTCGACCTTGCCGCCGAGCGATGCGAACAATTCGTCGACCGCCTCGCGCCGCCGCGTGCCGCCTTCCTTCATCAGGCCGTTGATGCCCTTGCTGAGATAGCTCGCTTCCACCAGATACTTGGCCATGGCAGTCCCCCGTCCGGATGTCGTGGTGTTGGACTGCGGATCGCGCATTCGGTTTCTGAACCTCTCGCGGCAGAGCGTATCCAAGGGAGGTGACCCATGTTCACCCGGAGGGTAATCATGCGCGTTCTCTTCCCCGTTCTGGTCCTTGCGCCGGCCCTGCTGCTGGGCTGCGCCACCAACACCTCGGCGTATCCGCGCCGCCCGACGGCCCAGGAAATGGCCAAGGTCGAAGGGCTCTACGCCCTCAGCGACGGCTACCGCGCCCACATCGTCGACCTCGACGGCTGGCTCTACGTGCGCATCGGCGCCGGTCCGGACAAGCAGCTGATGGTGGTCGGCCCGGACCACCTCGCCTCGCCTTCGGGCGACGTCTCGATCCGCTTCCAGCCGGAACGCGCGGGCGACAACGTCAAGCGTGTCACGGTCGCTTACTACCGCAAGCCCGACGCGCGGCCGCCGCTGATCTTTTCGACGGGACCGCGCCCGGGCCGCGGTTTCCTGGATTAGCCCGGTTCAACTCGACTCAACGCTGGGCCAGCTGCGAACCGAGGGTCACGACCTGGCCCAGGCGCGGCTCGACATAGCGCATCACCATGTCGTCGCTGAAGCTGCCGTGGTTGAATTCCATGGTCACCATGCCGTCCTGGGTCATGAATTTGTCCGGCGAGACGGCGACCAGCCGCATCGGCGGCTCCGCGCCAATGGCCGCGTCCTGCGCCTGCGCGATGGCGTCGGACGCCAGCACCAGCACAGCGGATGAGAGTAGCAGGGATGAGGTGCGCATGATCCTTCCTTCACGAAGCGGGAGACTGCCCAAAAATCCAGTCTAGGGCAGCGTCCGCCAGCCGCAAGCACCGTGCGCCAGGCATCACGAAACAATCTCGATTCGCGAAAATGCAGATCGAAGCGAAATGACACGGAAATCGCGCGTGCTGCGCGAATTCCGTATCGCGTCGCCGGGACGGCTCAGCGCAGCGGTCCGCGCTTGAGCTGCGAGAGATCGCGCACCGCGCCGCGGTCCGCCGAGGTGGTCAGCGCGGCATAGGCCTGCAGCGCCTGCGACACCACGCGCTCGCGGTGCACCGGCTGCCAGGCCTCAGGGCCGCGGTCTTCCATCTTCGCGCGGCGATGCGCCAGTTCTTCGGCGGACACGCGCAGGTTGATGGTGCGCGCCGGGATGTCGATGTCGATCGGGTCGCCCTCTTCCACCAGGCCGATCGCGCCGCCTTCCGCCGCTTCCGGCGAAGCGTGGCCGATCACCAGGCCCGAGGAGCCGCCCGAGAAGCGGCCATCGGTGAACAGGGCGCAGGCCTTGCCGAGGCCTTTCGACTTGATGTACGAAGTCGGATACAGCATCTCCTGCATGCCGGGGCCGCCTTTCGGGCCTTCGTAGCGGATGATGACGACGTCGCCGGCCGCCACCGTATCGCCGAGGATGCCTTCGACCGCCGCGTCCTGGCTCTCGAACACGCGCGCCTTGCCGGAGAATTTCAAAATGCTTTCGTCGACGCCGGCCGTCTTCACGATGCAGCCCTTCTCGGCGATGTTCCCGTACAGGACCGCCAGGCCGCCGTCCTGCGAATAGGCGTGCTCGCGGTCGCGGATGCAGCCATTCGCGCGGTCGATGTCGTTGTCGCTGAAACGCTCGGCCTGCGAGAACGCGACCTGGGTCGGCACGCCGCCCGGCGCCGCGCGGAACAGCTGGTGCACGGCAGGGTCACTGCTGCTTCGGATGTCGTAGCGTTCGATGGCGTCGCCGAGGGTCGGCGAATGCACGGTCGGCACGCTGGTATCCAGCAGTCCGGCGCGCGCCAGCTCGCCAAGGATCGCGACGATGCCGCCGGCGCGGTGCACGTCCTCGATGTGGTATTTGTCGGTCATCGGCGCCACCTTGCACAGGCAGGGCACCTTGCGCGAGATGCGGTCGATGTCGGCCATCGTGAAGTCGACGCCGGCTTCGTGGGCCGCGGCCAGCAGGTGCAGCACGGTGTTGGTCGAGCCGCCCATCGAGACGTCCAGCGCCATCGCGTTCTCGAAGGCCGTGCGGCTGGCGATCGAGCGCGGCAGCACCGAGTAATCGTCGCCTTCGTAGTGGCGCTTGGCCAGGTCGACGATCAGGCGGCCGGCGCGCAGGAACAGTTCCTTGCGGTCGGCGTGGGTGGCGACGATGGTGCCGTTCCCCGGCAGCGACAGGCCCAGCGCCTCGGTCAGGCAGTTCATCGAGTTCGCCGTGAACATGCCCGAGCAGGAACCGCAGGTCGGGCAGGCCGAACGCTCGACTTCCGCCACGTCGGCATCCGACACGCTGGCATCGCCGGCCTTGATCATGGCGTCGATCAGGTCGAGCTTGATGATCTTCTGACCGTTGTCGACTTTCTTGATCACCTTGCCCGCTTCCATCGGCCCGCCCGACACGAACACCACCGGGATGTTCAGGCGCATCGCGGCCATCAGCATGCCCGGCGTGATCTTGTCGCAGTTCGAGATGCAGACCATGGCGTCGGCGCAGTGGGCGTTGACCATGTACTCGACCGAGTCGGCGATCAGGTCGCGCGAGGGCAGCGAGTACAGCATGCCGCCGTGGCCCATGGCGATGCCGTCGTCGACGGCGATGGTGTTGAATTCCTTCGCCACGCCGCCGGCCGCCTCGATCTCGCGCGCGACCATCTGGCCGAGGTCCTTCAGGTGCACGTGGCCGGGCACGAACTGGGTGAACGAATTGACCACGGCAATGATCGGTTTTTCGAAGTCGCCGTCCTTCATGCCGGTCGCGCGCCACAGGGCGCGGGCGCCCGCCATGTTGCGGCCCTGGGTGGTGGTACGGGAACGGTAGGTTGGCATGATGTCTCCATGGAACGGCAATCGAACGAACCACCAGCTTGCCGCAGCCCCTGTGATTTGTCTAATATATGATTTATTGCTGAGTGATTCTTTCCGCATATCACAGGACGAGTCTCACACTTTCCCACACGAAAGGTCTTGGCCGGATGCTGCCGAGCCGCTATAATGCGGGCCGTCGGGTCGTTAGCTCAGTTGGTAGAGCAGCGGACTTTTAATCCGTTGGTCGCTGGTTCGAGCCCAGCACGGCCTACCACGAACAAGCAGTAGCAGATCAGCCAGCTTTCGAGCTGGCTTTTTTGTTTGCGCTTTTCGCACGAAACCCATGCCCCAGACCATCCACACACCCGTCCACCACGAGCTCATCATCAAGAAGAGCCGCTTCCTCGCCTGCGTGCAGCCGATGGCGGACCGCGCCGGTGCGCAGAAGGTGGTCGCCGGGTTGCGCGCCGAGCACCCGGGCGCCGCCCATGTGTGCTGGGCCCTGCTGGCGGGCGGGCAGTCGGCCGCGGTCGACGACGGCGAACCGAGCGGCACCGCCGGGCGCCCGATGCTGGACGTGCTGCGCCACCAGGATCTGGAAGGCGTGCTGGCGACCGTCGTGCGCTACTTCGGCGGCGTCAAGCTGGGCGCCGGCGGCCTGGTGCGCGCCTACACCGACAGCGTGGCCCAGGCCTTATCAAAAGCGGAAAAAGTCGCCATCATCCGCCAGCGCCAGTTGCGCTGCGCGGTCGCCTACCCGCTCGAGGGCCTGGTGCGGCGCGAGCTGGAGCTGGCCGGCGCCGCGCTGGAGCTGGTCGAGCATGGACAGGACGTGACGTTCGCGTTCAGCCTGCCGGACGACCGGGCCGATGCGCTGGCAGCGCGCCTGAACGAGGCCGGCAGCGGGCGCGTTGCCTGGATCGGCCTCCCCGATATCGACATCTAAGGAAACACGCGCATGCTCATCATCACCATCAAGCAGGGCAAGGAAAAGAGCATCCTTGCCGGCGACCCGTGGATCTACGTCTCCGCCATCGACAAGGTCGAGGGCAAGCCCGCGGAGCGCAACAAGCCGGGCGCCACGGCGATCGTGCAATCGTCGTCGCGCCAGTTCCTGGCCAGGGCCGCCTACAGCGCCAGATCGCAGATCGCGGCCCGGGTCTGGACCTTGCGCGAGGACCAGCCGGTCGACCATGCGCTGATCAAGGGACGCGTCCAGGCCAGCGTGGCGCGCCGCGCCGATGCGCTGCGCGACGCCGACCCGCAGGCGCTGGTCCAGCTGGTCGACGGCGAAAAGGACGGCTTGCCGGGCCTGCTGGTGCACGGCCATGGCGGCGCCGCCGGCTATCTGGTCTGCCAGTTCAATGCCGGCGGGGTCGATTTATGGAAGGTGCCGGTCGTGCAGGCGCTGATCAAGGCCACCGGCTGCCCGAATGTCTATGAACGCGCCGATCCGCTGCTGCGCAAGGGCGAAGGGCTGCCGCTGACGCCGGGCGCGCTGGCGGGCGACGAGCCGCCGAAGCGGCTGACGGTGCGCGAGGGCGGCCGGCTGCTGCCGATGGACATCCGCACCGGCTTCATTTACCCGCGCTGAGCGCGCCGCACCACGCGGCGCAGCGCCATCATTGCCGGCTATACCCGACATCACCACTCGAAAGCGGACGCAGCAAGCGTGCGGGACTATAGTGTCCGCCCTCCCTCGGTAACAGAAAAGAACACAGTGATCAAGAAAAGCCTGGCCCCACTGGCCCTCGGCGGTTTCGGCATCGGCATGACGGAGTTCGTCATGATGGGCATCCTGCCCGACGTCGCCACCGGCCTGAACATCTCCATCCCACAGGCGGGTTACCTGATTTCCGCCTACGCCGTCGGCGTCGTGGTCGGCGCGCCGACCCTGGTCAGCATCGTCGGCCACCGTCCGCCGCGCGCGGTGCTGGTCTGGTTCATGCTGATGTTTGCCGCGTTTAACGCGCTCTCCAGCTTCGCGCCGAATTTCCAGTCGATGATGCTGTTCCGCTTCCTGGCGGGCCTGCCGCATGGCGCCTTCTTCGGCGTCGGCGCGGTGGTCGCCACGCGCCTGGCGGACAAGGGCAAGGAAGCGGCGGCGCTGGCCAGCATGTTTTCCGGCCTGACCCTCGCCAACGTGGTCGGCGTGCCGGCCGGCACCTGGCTCGGCCATAACATGAGCTGGCGCATCGTGTTCCTGATCGTCGCCGCGATAGGCCTGGGGGCCGCCTTCATGACGCACAAGGTCATCCCCTACTTCGAAGGCAGCCGGCGCGCCGGCCTGGCCCAGGACCTGCGCATCTTCCGCAACCCGAAGCTGTGGCTGGCGCTGGGCATCACCTCGATCGGCACCGGCGGCCTGTTCGCCTGGCTCAGCTATATCGCGCCGCTGCTCACCGAGGTCACCCACTTCCATGCCAACGCGATCGCGCTGATCATGACCGTGGTCGGGGTCGGCATGACGGCCGGCGTGCACGTCGGCGGCAAGCTGGCCGACCGCGTGCATCCGCTGCGCGCCATCCAGATCCTGCTGGCGACGATGATCGTGCTGCTGCTCCTGAACGCGGTGCTGGCTTCGTCACAGGTGGCGATGGTGGCGCTGGCCTTCCTGGTGGGCGCGAACGCGCTGGCGCTGGGACCGTCGATCCAGATGCTGCTGATCGAGCATTCGCGCGAAGCCGAGATGCTGGGCTCCTCGCTGGGCCAGTCCGGCTTCAATATCGGCAATGCCCTGGGCGCTTTCCTGGGCGGCATTCCGCTGGTGATGGGCTATTCGTATGCGTCGCCGCAGTGGGTGGCGGCGGGCCTGGCCGCAAGCGGCCTGGCGCTGGCCTTCGCGATGCAGGCGCACGGGCGCCGCGGCCTGGCTCAGACCAGCACGGCCTGACCCATCGAATCGGCCAGCTCGGCGGCCTCCTCGATGATCGCGTGCAGCGCGTCTTCGTCGACCAGGTAGTCGAGCGCGCTGTCGCAGTGGTCCGGCAGCTTGACCGCCCGGGCCAGCGGCGACGGCACCTCGGCGTACAGGTTGGCCATCAGGAGGGTGTCGAGCAGCGAGGTCGGCGGCATGTGCAGCCAGCTGCCGCGCATGTCGAAGATGGCGTCGCACACCGGTTCCGGCAGCGACAGCCGGCGCGCCACTTCGCGCGTCACCACGTCTTCGCACAGCTCGCCCCAGCGGTCGTCGTCGTCGTCGAGCAGGCCCGGGAAGGCGTCGGCGCGGGTGAGCAGATAAAAGGCGCCGACTTCGTGCACGATGCCGGCGAACATCGCCGTGTCCGGGTTGACGAAGGTGACGCGGCGCGCGAACACCTGGGCCAGCGCGGCCACCTGCACCGTGTGCTCCCACAGCTGCTCGGCCTTGTCGCGCAGGTCCGGATCCTGGATGCAGCTGCCGAACTGGCGCACCACCAGGCTGGCCACCAGCATCTGCAGGTTGCGGTAGCCGATCCGCGTGACGGCCGCGCGCACGTTGCTGATCGGCCGGTTGCCGGCATTGAAGGCGGAAGAATTCGCCAGCGCGACGGTGCGCGCCGCCAGTTGCGGCTCGCCCAGCACCAGCCGGATCGCATGCTCGAGATGACAATCGGGATCGTTCAGCGCCTGCTGCAGGCGCAGCACGGCGTTGACGCTGGTGGGGAAGGATATGTCACCGCGCGCCGCCTGGGCGGCGATGTATCCGAAGGCTTCGATTCTGTTCACGGCGGAAATTATACCGTGGAGAATTTAGCCCACAGGCAATTATTGCTCTGACGATTGCAACCTGTGGTATCCCAACAAAAAAAACGGCCGGCTACAAAAAAAGCCGGCCGCAATGGGCAAAACCGGAGTGTCTGCTTACTTCACTTTGATGGCGCTCTTCACGCTGGTCACGCCGTCGACGCCCTTGGCAACCTTGACGGCCTTGTCGGCCTCGGTCTTCGAGTTCACGAAGCCGCTCAGCATCACGACGCCCTTCTCGGTTTCGACGTGGATACCCAGCGATTCCAGGTTCGGCTCCTTCACCAGGCCGGCCTTCACCTTGGTGGTGATGGCGGTGTCGGAGGCGGCCAGCTTCGTCTTCGACGCGGCGTCCCGGGTCTTGTCGCCGGCGTTGTCCACCGCGTTGTCGGTCTTCTGGGCGGTGACGGCGGCGGTGTCGCGGGTCTTGTCGCCGCTGCGGTCGACCGCGTTCTCGGTCTTCTGGGCCACGGTGTGGGCGACTTCCTTGGTCTTCTCGGCCACGGTGTGGGCGACTTCCTTGGTCTTCTCGACGGCGGTGGCGGCGACATCCTTGGTCTTGGCGACGGCGGTCGCGGTGGCGGCCGCGGCCTTGTCGCCGGCACGGTCGGCGGCGTTCTCGGTGCGGTTGGCCGCATCGGCGGCGTTGTCCTTCACGGCGGAGGACTTGGTCTGCACCAGGCAGCCGGTCTTGCCGTCGCCGCCCGCTTGCGCGCACTTGTCGACGCCGGCGGCGGTGCCGGCGGATTTCGCATCGGCCAGCGCCGCGGTGTGCACCGACTTGGCGTTGTTCATGCACTCGTCCTTGTCGGCGCCGCTCCTGGCGCCGCACTTGGCCTTGGCCAGGTCGTACTCGGCGTCGGCCAGGTTGCTGCGCGCCTTCTCGCGGCCTTTCGGGGTGTTGTTGTACTGGGACAGGGCATCCGCTTCGGTGCGGGTACGCGCCAGCCTGGCCTCGGCCATGCACACGTCCTTGTCGTTCGCCTTCATGCCGTCGCATTTTTCCGTCGCCACTCGATAGTCGGCGGAGGCCTTCTGGGTGACGGCGCGGTAGCTGGCCGGATCGTGGTTCAGTGCGAAGGTCGGTGCGGCGAAAGCGGCGCCTGCGGCCGTCGCGAACAAAGTCGCAATCAGCGTTTTCATGTCGTAGCCCTTGTATCGGTTGTTGTAATGCAGACGATTAAACGCCCCGGCGGGCTGGACATCTGTGCGTCACCGTACAATTGTCGAAAAAACCATAAATCCGACGGAATCGGCTACCATCGGGGCATGAAGAAGAACATCCTGCTCGTCGACGACAGTCCCGCCGACGTCGAATTCACCTGCCACGTCTTGAAGAGCTGCGAGGTCGACCACGAGGTGACGATCCACCGCGATGGCGAGGAAGCCGTGCGCCGGCTCGAGGAAGACACCGGCATCGACCTGGTGCTGCTGGACCTGAAGCTGCCGAAAGTCGACGGCTTCGACGTGCTGGCCCATGCCGCCGCCGACAGCCGCATCGCGCGCATCCCGATCATCGTCGTCAGCACCTCGGCGCTGGACGTCGACGTCACGCGCGCCGCGCGGCTGGGCGCCGCCGGCTACATCGTCAAGTCGATGGATTTCGGGGAGTTCCGGCATGCGCTGAAGGCCGAGCTGTCCAAGCACATGGCGTGCTGACCCCGGGCGGGTCATTCGTCGTTCAGCAGGCCGTCCTTCCAGAGCGCCGCGGCATTCTCGAAAGGCTGGTCGGCGCTGCCGAAGCGGCCGGCGTCCGCCGCCAGCGTCACCCACACGCGGGTGTCGTGGCCGCTGCGCGCCACCGGCTGCACGGCGCGCACCTTGTCGAGCCAGGCGTGCACCCGGCCGTAGTCGCCGGGGTGGCTGTGGCGGGTCCAGGCCAGCGCCACCAGGTCGGCATAGCCCTCCTCGCGGCGCATCTCGCGCATCGCCTTCGACGCCGCCAGCAGGGACGGGTCGGATGCGCTTTCCTCGCCCGCTTCGACGAAGCCGGCCGGCAGCGCGTGCCAGGCGCCCTGGGCGTAGCGCCAGCAGTGCGCGATCTCGTGCGCCGCCATCGCTTCGATCAATTCCGCCTGCTCGTCCGCGGCGACGCCGGCCAGCACCTTTTCGGCATCCGGATTGCCGCGCAGGGACATCACCAGCTTGCAGCGGCCACCGGCAAAGCCCATCGCCAGCGGCACGTCGTCCGGGCCGGCCTGGGGCTGGACCACGATGTCGATCGGGAGCTGCCGGCTTTTGGCGTATTCGAGGACGGGAAAGGCGGCGTTCAGCCAGCGTTTTTCGAGCGAAGTGAGCTCGGCGGCGCCGGCGGCCTGGCCTGCCGCGCACAGGGCGGCGGCGAGAAGGAGGGTCTTGCGCATGGAGGGGTTCCCCATTGGATCGATAAAATTCCTAATGGAAATTCTATCCCCAAGGAAACCCTCTCTTCGAACTATTTTTTACTGGCTGTTTAAAACGGCAAACTTACCAGAAGTACAAATCAGAAGGCCTCGACGGCCGGTACGGCGGTGCGCGGCCGGCTGTCGCCGTGCGGCCGCAGCGCCGGCAGGCGGGCAGCGCCCGTATCGATCTTGAAGATGCTGACCAGTTGCGCGAGGCTTTCCGCTTCTTCCTGCAGCGCGGCGGCGGCGCTGCCGGCCTGCTCGACCAGGGTGGCGTTCTGCTGGGTGGTCTCGTCCATCTGGCCGATCGCCTGGTTGACCTGCTCGATGCCGGCGCTCTGTTCCTGGCTCGCCAGGCTGATCTCCGCCATGATGTCAGTGACGCGTTTGACCGAGCTCAGGATCTCTTCCATCGTCCTGCCGGCCTCGTCGACCAGCTTGGCGCCATCGTCGACCTTGGCCACCGAATCGCCGATCAAGCCCTTGATTTCCCGTGCCGCGGCGGCCGAGCGCTGGGCCAGGTTGCGCACCTCGCCGGCGACCACCGCGAAGCCCCTGCCCTGCTCGCCGGCGCGGGCCGCTTCCACCGCCGCGTTCAGCGCCAGGATATTCGTCTGGAAGGCGATGCCGTCGATGACGCCGATGATCTCGGCGATCTGCTTCGACGACGCGTTGATCGAGGACATGGTCTGCACCACCTGGGCGACCACCGCGCCGCCGCGCTGGGCCACGTTCGAGGCCGATTCGGCCAGGGCGTTGGCCTGGCGGGCATTGTCGGCGTTCTGGCGCACGGTGCCGGTCAGCTCTTCCATCGACGAGGCCGTTTCTTCCAGCGTGCCGGCCTGGCGCTCGCTGCGCGCGGACAGGTCGTGGTTGCCGGCAGTGATCTCGCCGGACGCGTTGGCGATGGTCAGGGTGCCGGCGCGGACCTGGCTGACGATGTTGACCAGGCTGTCGCGCATCGCCTTCATCGCGAACAGCAGGCTGGCGCGGTCGCCGGGCGCGGTATCGATCCGCACCGACAGGTCGCCGCCGGCAATCGCGCCGGCAATCGCCACCGCATAATCCGGCTGGCCGCCGAGCTGGCGCAGCAGGCCGCGGCTGATGGCCCAGGCGGCCACGCCGCCGGCGCCGACCGCGATCGCCAGCAGCACCAGCATCCAGGCCAGGAAGCTGCCGGACAGCGCGCGCGCGTCCTTGGCGGCATCGTTATTCAGCTTTTCCTCGAGGTCGATCAGGCGGTTCACGCTGGCCAGCCATTCGACGAAAGCCGGCGCCGCCTGCTTGTCGAGCAGGGCTGCCGCTTCCGGCACCTTGTCGGCCTGGCGCAGCGCGATCACCTGCGCGATCAGCGGCTGGGTGCGGCGCTCGACC
>CAJYXO010000060.1 GCA_913778765.1 uncultured Massilia sp.
CGCCGCCCAGCACCTGGCGCACGGCCAGCTGGCGCGCCGCGTCCTGGTCCGGCGCGTCGATGGTTTGCTCCTCGTCCGGCGCGGCCTGTCCGGCCGGACGCGCCAGCGGATGGACGCTGACTTCGACCCAGCCCAGGCTGCCGGCCTCGCCGCTGTGCAAAGGGAACCAGGCGCGCGCCGTCGACACCGCGGCGCCCGGGTCGGCGTGGCCGGCCAGCAGGCCCAGATGCGGCAAACCGCCGTCGCCGCCCAGCAGCGCGCCGGGGAGCGCCTGCGCGCCCAGCGTATGCCCTGCAATCCGGCCGCGTTCCCAGTCGTCCGACCAGCCGTTCGCCGCCGGCGCGGCGTCGGGCCGCAGCAGGCCGCGCACCATGCGGTCGGCCAGCACCGCCGCCAGTTCCCAGCCGCGCTCTCCCGGCGGCGGCCGGCGGTCGAGGCTCAGCACCACCTGGTCGCGGCTGTCGAAGCTCGGCTCCGTCAGCCGCGCCAGGCGCACCGCCTGCTGCATGTGTTCGGCCACGCGCGGCTCGTCGGGCACGCTGCATTTCACGGCGGCGCGGCCGTCGCGCGGGCGGCGCGTGGCCGTCACCGTCAACACGGCGCCGTCGGCCAGCGGGCAGCGGCAGTGGATGGTGTCGGGCGCCGGCTTCATGCGCCCTCCCCGTCGTCGCCCAGGCTGCGCCGTCCGGCGCAATCGGCTTCCAGGTTGGCGACCACCCGTTCGGCCTCGTCGTACAGCAGCGGCAGCGCCCCTTCGCCGGCCTGGCGCAGGCGCGCCAGCAGCGCCCAGCCCTCGTCCAGCGAGACGCAGGCGCGCCGGCTGTGGCGTGCGCGGCGCAGCTGCGCCTCCAACGGCAGCGGCTGGCCGGGCGCGGCCAGGGCCAGCGCCGGCATCGTGTTCACGCTCACCGACACCAGATCGAGCCGCTGCAGCAAGGCCTGCTGGCGGTGGAAGGATTCCGGGGCGGCCGGCATGGCCGCCAGCCGCAGGCCGCACATCAGGCAAGGCAGCTCGAGGAAGAGGCGGCGCAGCGCCTTCGCATCTTCCACCGCGGGGTCGAAGCGTTCGACGGCGCCCGGGGCAGGCGCCGCAGCCGCCGGCATCGGGGTCGACAGCGTCGGCTCCGCCCGGCGCTGCGCGCGCGCCGCCAGCTCGGCCGCATGATCGCGGCTGTCGCCCAGGTCGACCGGCACGCAATCGTCCACGGTCAGGCCGAAACGCATGTACAGCAACTGGTTCAGGCCCTGGCGAAAGGCGTTCCACTCGTCCAGGGTCGTGCAGGGCAGCAGTTCGAGGCCGCCTGCGGCGAGTTCATGCCGCAGCGCGCCCTCGACGGCCGCCACCAGCGCGTCCAGGTTCAGGCGGCCTTCGACTTCCGCCGCCAGGTACAGGTCGAAGCGCTGCTGCGAGGCCTGCGGGTCCGGCGCGTCGATCGCGAAGCTTGTGCGCAGGCCGATCTCGGGCGCGCCTTCGAAAGGCGTCAGCTCCGCCGTGTAGGGACCGGGATGGAAGGCATAGGCGGTTTCGCCCTCGCGCGCGTCGATGCGGCGCGCGGCCAGCAGGCGCCGCGCACGCCCGTCGGCGCCGACCACCACGGCCTGGCAGCCGGGCGGCACGGCGCTGCCGGCCGGCAGGCCCAGGGCGACCACGCTGCGGCCCAGTTCACAGGCCTCGGGAGCGGGTGCGGCGCGCTTGAACAGGCCGAGCATCGCCACCTCAACCGGACAGCGCTTCGACGGCGAACGCCGCGTCATGCGCCTGCAAGTGAACGGCCGGGGCATCGGCGTAGGGCCAGGCGGCCTCGCACTCGCCGTCCGCATCCAGCCGGCCTTCGAGGATGACGTTGCCGGCGCCGTCGCGCACGCGCAGCGGGGCGCGGGCCGCCAGCAGGGCCGGCGCGAACGGCGCATCGGCCGCCAATTGCAGGATGGCGCGCCAGCCGCCGCCGTCCGCCACCAGGTGCAGGGTGAACCAGCCGTCGTCGGTGCGCAGGGCTTCGAGCGCGCCGCCGCTGGCCGCGCGCAGGCGGCCGTGACTGCCGCGCCAGCCTTCGACGCCGGCGCCGCGATCGGCGTGGCGTTCGATCGCCAGCCGGCGCAGGCGGCGCGCGGTGAGCGGCGAGGCCTGCAGGGCCGCGCGTTCGCCCGCCGTCAACGGCCGGCTGCCGTCCAGCGCGGCCAGCAGGGTGCTGTCGGCCAGCACCAGGCGGTCGCCGTCGATGCGGCGGCCCAGCAGCAGGCGCTCCCGCAGGCGCCGTTCGGCGGTGCTGTGCGCTGTCTTCGTATTCATCCCGTTCTCCTCATGGTTGCCGCTTCCAGGCGGGCGATGGCGGCGTCGCGGCGCTTGCGCAGGGTCGGCAGCGACACCTGCGCCAGGCCGGCCAGCTGCTGCATGGTCGGCAGTTCGCCGCTGGCCGGGTCGCGCCAGCCGTCCGGATAGGACTCGTCGTCCGGGCCCAGCAGCTTCGCATACACCGCCAGCCTGACGACGAGGCCATCCTCCGCCAGTTCGCGCGCCACCCAGCCGGCGCGCTCTTCGGCCTCGCCCGCTGCCTGCATGTAGCCGGGGGGCAGTGAAACGGCGGCGGCCACCGCTTCCAGCTGCGGGTCGATGGCCGGCGCAGCATCCGCTTCCGGCGCCGGCGGCTCGTCCGTATCCAGCGCGTCCTCGCGCGCTTCCAGGATCAGGTCCGGGCCCGGCGTCGCGGCCTCCTCCGATTCCTGCAGTATGCGCCAGTAATCCTCCACCCACAGCGCCGCATCGTCGCGGTCCTGCAGCCAGTCGCGGTCCTGGTTGCTGGACAGCGCCTGGTAATCGCCGATCTCGCTCAGCATCTCGCCGATCTTCTCCGGCGCCGTCTTCAGGCTGGCAAAGCGCTTCGACCGGGTGTGCAGGGGACCGGCGCTGCCGGTGAAGGCTTCCATGGTTTCGCTCCAGCGCAGCACCCACTCGCCGCGGCAGTCCGAAATCGAGCGCAGCTGGCGCACCTCGATCGGCGTGCCCTGAATGCTGCGGCCGAGAATGGCGCCGACCTGTTCCCGGTGCTGCTCCCAGTTGGCGAACAGGCCGGCGATCTCGCCGTAGGCCGTGTCCAGCATCCGGTAGGCGTAGATGCGGTTCGGGCTGCACGGGCGGCCGCAGGCGGCCTGGTAGTTGTCGGCGTCGACCTTGTCGCGCAGGACGGCATACATGTCGTTCACTTTCTTGCGCAGCAGCGCGTCCTCGGCAACCATGCTGCCGCCCGCGACCGCGCCGCAGAAGGCGAGCCAGTCGGCGGGACGGGCCTGCAGTTCGAACAGCAGGTCCATGGCCAGTTCCAGCACCGTGTCGCCATAACTGTTGCCGCCGGCCTGGGCACGCGGGCTGCGGCGCGCCTGGCGCAAGCGCTCGCCGGTGCGTTCGACGTAGTCGGCCAGCAGGGCCTCCGCGGCGCCGGGCTCGCCCAGGCGCGCGCAGTCGCAGGCGCGCAGGGCCGCCAGCGAGCACTGCCCCAGCAGCTTGCGCACTTCTTCCCAACCAGGCTCCTGGTACCGGGTCCCCGGCAGACGCATACCATCCTCTTTCGTGTGTTCAGCAAATGATGCCATACAAACACAAAAGCGAGGCGCGCTGGTGGACCGGAATCCCCCTTCTATTCCCGCGACGGCGCCGGTTTCATGTCCTGCATCGCGCGCAGCAGGCTGGCCGCGACCGGCGCCGCGTGGGCGCCGCCGGTCTCGCTCGACCGGCTGACGAACACCGCGAAGGCCAGCCGGTGGGTCTGGCCGGGCAGGCTGCCGGGCTCCAGCCAGCCGGTGAACCAGACCGTGGCCAGGTCGCCGTCGCCGATCGGGGCGGTGCCGGTCTTGCCGTACAGGCCGCGGCGCAGGGCGGCAAATTCCGGCGCGCGGAAGGCGCCGGCGGCGGTGCCGGTGTCGATCACGCCCTTCATGCCGGCGCGGATGCGGTCCAGGCGCACGCCCAGCGCCGGCCCGTTCGACGCCGCCGCGGTGCGCCCGTCCAGGCTGGCCAGCAGATGCGGCGTCACCACCCGGCCCTCGCCCACCGACGCCGCCACCAGCGCCATCTGCAGCGGCGTGGCCTGCATGCGCAGCCCGATCGCCATCTGGCGCAGTTCGTGGCGGGTGTGGACCGGGTCGATGCCGCTGGGGCTAGCCTGCAGCGCGTCCCAGGCCGACCAGGCATACTCCGCCGGCAGCAGGCCGCCATCGAGGCGCAGGGCCTGGCCGAAGCCGAGCCGGCGCGCCATCGCGACGATCGGCCGCACTGGGTCGAGCGCGCCCGGGCTCAAGGGCTGGAGGTCGGGGGCGCCGCCTTCCGGACGGCCCAGCAGGCTGCGGTCGGACAGTTCCCCGGTCCAGGCGAACCAGGTATTCAGGCTGTAAGTCAGGGCCTGCTGCAGGCCGAGACGGCCGTCATGGGCGCGGCGGTCCAGGCCCTGGTCGCGGAAATTCGTGATGCGGGCCCGCCCGTCGACCGGATAGGTGGCCGCGTCGGTGCGGAAGGCGTAGCCGCGCGCCGCCGCATAGGCGTTCAGGCCGCCCAGCGATTCGCCGTCCAGCAGCGCATCGAGGCGGGCGTCGCGCCGGGCCGCCAGCTCCAGTCCCAGCGCGCTGACGATCTTGAAGGTCGAGCCGGGGCTGCGTTCGGCGCCGCCGTCGTGCTGGAAGGCCGGCAGGCGCAGCGGACTGGCGGCCGGGTCGATCCGGTCGAAGTCGCGCGCCTCGGCCCAGTTGGCGGCATCGACCTTGCCGGCGCCGGCGCCGGCCGCCGCCAGCACCGCGCCGGTGGCGGCGTCCAGCAGCACCATCCCGGCCTGGCGCCCGGCTGCGGGCGCACTGCCGCCGCTGCAGGCGCGGCCGTCCCAGCTGCCGCGGCGCATGGCGATGCAGTCGAGCGCGCCCTGGGCCTGGTCCTGGAGATCGAGGTCCAGGGTCAGCGCGGCGCGGTGGCTGCCCGTTCCCGGCAGGCGCGCCAGCATGCCGGCCACGCTGTTGGCGTGCCCGGCCCGGATGCCCAGCAGCGGCGCCAGCCCGGCCGCGCGCGCGGCCGCGCTCGGGGCGCCGTCGGCCCACAGGCTGCGCCCGCGCCGGTCGGTCAGCGCGACTTCGGCCTGGACGCCGGCGCGGCGGCCCTGCCCGGCCGGCATCGGCTGCCAGGCCAGCGCGCCGTCCTTCAGCACCAGATGGCGGTAGCGCGCATCGCCGGGCGTGGCCAGCGCATCCATGCCCAGCGGCGCGGCGTCCAGCACGATTTCGCGCGCGCCGGCCTCGGGCTGGATGTCCAGGATCTGGACCTGCTCCGGCCCGCTGCAGGCGCGGCCCGTGCACGCCGGCGTCGCCGCCAGCAGGCGCGCGCCGCTCAGCCCACCCAGCCGGCCGACCAGCATCAGCTGCAGGCGCGCATCCTGCGGCGCCGCGGCGGACAGTGGCAGACGCAAGCGCGCCTGCTCGCCGCCAAGCGGCCAGGCGGCCACGCGCCGCCAGCCGTCCCAGCCCTGCGGCAGACGGGCGAACAGACGGGTGGCCGCAGCCGGCAGGTCGCGCGCCAGCGGCGCCGGCGCACCGCCCGCCTCGGCCTGCCAGCGGACGCTTCGATCGTCCTGGCCGCCGGATGTGCGCAGGCGCCAGGCCAGCAGGCGGCGTTCGCTGTTGAAGATGCGGACCTGCTCGCGGACGAAATCGCCGTCGGCATGGCGGTACAGGCGCTCGATC
>CAJYXO010000061.1 GCA_913778765.1 uncultured Massilia sp.
GCGCCGACGTGCGCCCCGAGCTGGTCGAGGCGCCGGAATTCCGCGGCCGCTTCGAGCGCGACTGGGCGGTCGGTTCCTTCACCTCGCTGACCAGGCACACGTTGGCGGCGCCGACGCGGCCGCAGGAAGAGAACCTGCTTGAAGAAGAGGAACCGGGCACCGTCGAAGTGCCGAAGGTGGACGATGCGCCCTGGCACCGCTTCCCGCGCGGCGCCACGCCCGGCAACTTCCTGCACGAGCAGCTCGAATGGATGGCCCAGGAAGGTTTCCATCGCATCGACGAAAGCGATTTTTACGTCCGGTTGGCACAGCGCATCCGCCGCGCCGGCTGGGGCAACCGCGTCGACGACGCCATGGTCTGGCTCGACGCCCTGGCGACGCTGCCCCTGCCGCCGGTGGGTTGCGCCCTGTCCGAGCTGGAGGAAGTGCTGCCGGAGATGGAGTTCTGGTTCCCCAGCCAGGCCCTGGACGTGGGCGCGCTCGACCGCCTGTGCCGGCGGCAGCTGCTGGGCAGTACCCCGCGTCCGACCCTGCCCGAACGCCAGCTGCACGGCATGCTGAAGGGGTTCACCGACCTGGTGTTCGAATGCCAGGGCCGCTACTGGGTGCTGGACTACAAATCCAACGCGCTGGGACCGGGCGACGCCGCCTACACCCAGCCGGCGATGGCGGCCGCGATGGCCGAACACCGCTACGACATCCAGGGTGCGATCTACCTGCTGGCTCTGCACCGCCTGCTGCGCGCGCGCCTGGGCGTGCGCTACGATCCCGCGGCGCAGCTGGGCGGCGCGGTGTTCCTGTTCCTGCGCGGGATCGGCAACGAAGCCACCCGCGGCTGCTACCTGATCGCGCCGGACATGGCCCTGCTCGATGGCCTCGACGCGCTGCTTGCCTATGACTGACCTGGAAAACCCGGCCGTCGACCCGGATAAAATCGACGTGTTCTGGCTGGAGGTGGAACGCTTGACCGAAGCCGGCGAGCTGCGCCGCCTGTCCGGCGTGTTCGCCCGCTTCATGGCTTCGCTCGGCCCGGCGCCGGGACCGCTGCTGCTGGCGTCGCTGGTGCTGTCCGAACTCGAAGGGCGCGGCCACAGCTGCCTGCTGCTGGCCGACCTGGCCGGGGACCCGGCCGCGCTGCTCGGCCTGCCGGAAGACGAGTGGAAGGAACTGGCCGCCGCCATCAAGCCGTTGCCGAAGAACGCCAAGGCCTGGATCGCCCAGCTGGCCGGCTGCGAACAGGTGTGGAGAAACGGCGATTTCGACTTCGGCCAGCCGCTGGTGCTGGATGGGGAGGGCGGCGATGCCCGCCTCTACCTGCGGCGCTACTGGCGCGACGAAACCACGGTGGCGGACAGCGTGCGCAGCCGCGCCCTCGAACACCGTACTGTGGACGAGGCACAAGTGCGCGGCTGGCTGGATCTGCTGTTCGCCTCGCAGCGCAAGGCGGACAACCCGGACAAGCCCGACTGGCAGAAGCTGGCCTGCGCGATCGCCCTGCGCGGCAGGGTCGCGATCATCACCGGCGGCCCCGGCACCGGCAAGACCTATACCGTGGCGCGCCTGCTGGCGCTGCTGTTCGCGACCGCGCCCGACGCCGCGCGGCAGCGCATCGCCTTGGCCGCGCCGACCGGCAAGGCGGCGGCGCGCCTGAAGCAGTCGATCGACAAGGCCCTCGGCGAGCTGGCCGAGCGCGTTGGCGATCGGCTGCCGCTGCGCGAGCTGACCGCGCGCATGGGCGCCGCCCGCACCCTGCACAGCCTGCTGGGCGCGCGGCCCGACAGCCGCGCCTTTGCCCACCACCGCGGCAATCCGCTCGACGTCGACGTGCTGATCGTCGACGAAGCCTCGATGGTGCACCTGGAGATGATGGCGTCGCTGCTGGATGCGCTGCCGCCGTCCGCGACCCTGATCCTGCTCGGCGACAAGGACCAGCTGGCCTCGGTGGAAGCCGGCGCCGTGCTGGGCGACCTCTGCCACGACGCCCAGGCCGGCAATTACGACGAATCGACCGTCGATTACGTGCGCGCGGCCAGCGGCGAAACCATCCCGCCGGGCTTCGTGCGGCCAGGGGGCGCGCTGGCCCAGCAGACCGTGATGCTGCGTCACAGCCGCCGCTTCAGCGGGCCGATCGGCCAGTTGGCGCTGGCCGTGAACGCCGGCGACGTCGACGCGGCTGCCGGCGTGCTGCGCGCGCCGGGTGCGCCGGAAGTGGAGGGCGCGGGCAGCGTGCGCTGGATCGAACACGCCCAGCAGCAGCACGCGATCGGGCTGGCGCTGGAGGGCTACCGGCCCTACCTGAAACTGCTGGCCGCGCTGCCAGAGGGCGCCCACGAGGACTGGGTGCGCGCCATCCTGCAGCGCTTCGAGGGCTTCCGCATCCTGTGCGCGGTGCGCGAGGGCGAATGGGGCGTCGGCGGCCTGAACACGGCGATCGAACAGCGCCTCGACGGCGCCGGCCTGATCCGCCGCAACGGCGACTGGTACGTCGGCCGGCCGGTGATGGTCACCCGCAACGATTACGCGACCAATGTATTCAACGGCGACATCGGCCTGACCCTGCCCGATCCGGCGCGTCCAGACTCGCTGCGGGTCTGGTTCCTGGAAGGCGACAAGGTGCGCAGCGTGCTGGCGACCCGCCTGCGGCATGTGGAGACGGCTTACGCGATGACGGTCCACAAATCCCAGGGCTCGGAATTCGCGCACACCGTGCTGGCGCTGCCGAAAGAGGGCGGGGCGGTGCTGGCGCGCGAACTGGTCTACACCGGCATCACCCGCGCCAGCCGCGAGTTCACCCTGCTGACGCCGGCGCCGGCGGTGCTCGGCGAGGCGATCCAGAAGCGGACGCACCGGACGAGCGGCTTGCGGGGCATGATCGGCAAATAATCCGTCGTTCCCGCGCAGGCGGGAATCCAAGTCAGCGTGAGCAGCCGCCAGCAAGCGCCGGCAGTCGTCATCGAACCTGGATCCCCGCCTGCGCGGGGATGACGAAAACAGACAACATGTGCGCCATCCTTTGCTTTCCGTATAGCAACAATGTTAAAGTTGCTGCTCGGAATTTTGGAGGCTGCGCCATGTTGATCTTTGTTGGATTCCTCGTCGTCCTGCTGGCCGTGTTCGGCGGCTTCGTGCTGCAGGACGGGCATCTGGCGGCCCTGTTCCAGCCCTACGAACTGCTGATGATCTTCGGCGGCGCGCTGGGCGCCTTCGTGATCGCCAACGACCGCAAGGCGCTGTCGCTGACCTGGCACAGCCTGCCGATGCTGTTCAAGAGTTCGCGCTACACGCGCGAGCTGTACATGTCGCTGATGGCGCTGATGTTCGACGTGCTGACCAAGGTCCGCCGCGAAGGCCTGATGTCGCTCGAGGACGATATCGACGCGCCCTACGAGAGCCCGGTGTTCGGCAAGTACCGGCTGGTGCTGCTGGACGACCACCTGCTCGACTTCATCACCGACTACCTGCGCCTGCTGGTGTCCGGCACCATGAATGCCTACCAGCTCGAAAACCTGATGGACTGCGAGATCGAAACCTACCAGGAAGACTCGGACATCCCGGTGCAGGCGATCCACAAGCTGGCCGACGGCATGCCGGCCTTCGGCATCGTGGCGGCGGTGATGGGCGTGGTGCACACCATGAGCGCGATCGGCCGGCCGCCGGCGGAGCTGGGCAGCCTGATCGCGGCGGCCCTGGTCGGCACCTTCCTCGGCATCCTGCTCTCGTATGGCCTGGTGGCGCCGCTCGCCAGCCTGCTGCACCGCCGCCACCAGGAAACGGTCAAGGCCCTGCAGTGCGTGAAGGTGACCCTGCTGGCCAGCATGAACGGCTATGCGCCGACCATCGCGGTGGAATTCGGCCGCAAGGTGATCTCGGCCACCGAACGCCCGACCTTTGCCCAGCTGGAAGGGCATGTGCGGCAGCTGAAGTCGCGCTGAACAAAAAAGGCCGCACCGGGAAGCCGGTGCGGCCTTTTCTCATTCTGGACAAGCTGGAAGCGGACGCCGGTCAGCGGTGACGGCGATGGCGCGACACCGGCGCATGCTTGAAGCGGCCCCGGCTTGCCGACGCCTTGACGCGGGCGCCGCCCACCGAGGCCTTGATGCGCGGACCGCCTGCGCTGACGCGGGCGCGCACCGGGCTGGTGGCCGCCGGGGCGGCGTCGCCCAGCACGTGGCGGCGGATGTTCAGGGCGTCGAGGATGCGCACCGACGATGCGCCGGCGTTCAACAGCACCATGGTCGCGTTCTTGCCGGCGGCCTTGACGCGCATGATCAGGCAGCGGCCCGCTTCCTGGGTATAGCCGGTCTTCGACAGGCCGATGTCCCAGCCCTTGGCGCCGACCAGGCGGTTGGTGTTGTGGTACTCGACGTTGCGGCCCTTGATGTTGATCAGGTCGCTCGACGAGGTGGTGATGCGGGTGATCTCCGGATAGTTGGCGGCGGCGGTGGCCATCTTGACCAGATCGGCCGCGGTCGACTTGTTGTGCGGGCTCAGGCCGGTCGGTTCTTCGATCACGGTCTGGCTCATGCCCAGCGCGGCGATCTTGCGCTTGACGGCCATGCGGAAGGCGTCCATGCCGCCCGGATAGGTGCGGCCCAGGGCGGCGGCGGCGCGGTTATCCGAGGACATCAGGGCCAGCTGCAGCACGTCGCGGCGCGGGATGGTCGCACCGACCGGCACGCGCGACGAGCTGTGCTTGAGCATGTCGACGTCCTGCTTTTCGATCTCGATCGGCTCGTTCATGTCCTGGTGGGCGTCCAGCACCACCATCGCGGTCATGAGCTTGGTCAGCGAGGCGATCGGCGCGACGGTCGAGGCGTTTTTCTCGAACAGGACCTTGCCGGTGTCGTCTTCGACCACCAGCACCGATTGCGATCCGAAAGGCACGGCGAGGGCGGCCGCGCTGGAAATCGTCATCAGCACGGCAGCAAGAAATTTTTTGATCATGTATGTATGAGGTACGTTTAAATGGTCGGGCGCCGGACGGCGGCGGAGCATCAAATCGTTAACTGAGTATTCAGTTAGACCAATAGCGTCGAGCTAAGTGGCGCTTGTTTTTATCGGCAGCCGAGAAAGATCGATACCAACGGAAAGATTCTACAAGAAAAAAAGGCCCCGCGTTACCGCAAGGCCTTCTTTGTGAACGGAAATTAGCTAATTTTCTTAAAGGAATCTCTTAAAAGCGACTGAGCTTTATTTTTCCGTCAGTAAATGCTGGATAGATATACAGCATTTATTGGCATTTCGATTTTCAATCGCTTTTATTTCGACTGGTAGATCTTGTCGAATTCACCGCCGTCGTCGAAATGGCGCTTTTGCGCGGCGCGCCAGCCACCGAACACGTCGTCGACCGTGAACAGCTGGATCGGCTTGTAGTTGGCGGCGAACTGCTTCATGACCTTCTCGTTACGCACGCGAAGGTAGTGCTTGGCGCCGATCGCCTGGCCGGCATCCGAATACAGGAAGTTCAGGTAGGCAGTGGCCTGCTTGCGGATGCCCTTGCGGTCGACCACCTTGTCGATCACGGCCACCGGGGTTTCGGCCAGCACCGAGATCGACGGGTAGACCACTTCGAAGTTGTCGCCGAATTCGGCGCGCACCAGGTTCACCTCGTTCTCGAAGGTCACCAGGATGTCGCCGATTTGGCGCTGGGTGAAGGTGGTGGTGGCGGCGCGGCCGCCGGCATCCAGCACCGGCACGTTCTTGAAGATCTTGCCGACCAGCTCGCGGGCCTGGGCTTCGTTGCCGCCCTTCTTGACCACCGAGCCCCAGGCCGCCAGGTAGGTGTAGCGGCCGTTGCCGGCGGTCTTCGGGTTCGGGATCACGACCTTCACGCCCGGCTTGGCGAGGTCGGCCCAGTCGTGGATGCCCTTCGGATTGCCCTTGCGGACCAGGAACACCATGGTCGAATAATAAGGCGAGGCATTGTTCGGGAACTTCTTGGTCCAGTCCTTGGCGACCAGCCCGCGGTCGGCCAGCATGTCGATGTCGTTGGCCTGGTTCAGGGTCACCACCGAGGCTTCGAGGCCGTCGGCGACGGCGCGCGCCTGCTTGCTGGAGCCGCCGTGCGACTGCTTGATGGCGATGGTCTCGCCGGTCGTCTTCTTCCATTCGGCGGTGAAGGCCGGGTTGACGTCCTTGTACAGCTCGCGCGCGACGTCGTAGGAGACGTTCAGCAGCTCGGTGTCGGCGGCGCGCGCGGCAAAGGGGAGGGCGCTGCCCAGCGCCAGGGTCAGCGCCAGCAATTGGCGGCGCAGTGCGATGCGGGTGGTAAGCATTGTTTGTTCTTCCTTGTAGAGGCCAGTGGAAACCGGTTCATGATCTACGAAGAAATATCGGAACCAAAGTACATTTTTCGAATATGCTTAGAGGTCCCATGCCAGGCGCATGCCTCGACAGCAGGATGGCCCGGTTTGGGTTATAGTCCGGCCTGCTGGACCACGACATCATTTTACGCTGCATGACCATGGGTATTGACATTCGCCAGGCAACACCGAACGACGCGCAGGAAGCATGCGCACTGCTGCGCCGCTCGATCGAAGAAGGCTGCGTGACCGACCACGGCCATCGTGCGGAGATCCTGCAGCCATGGTTGAGCAACAAGACGCCGCAAACCGTCGCCACCTGGCTGTCGTCGCCGAGCAATTACGCCGTGGTGGCCGTGCGCGAACGGCAGCTTGCCGGGCTGGCGCTGCTGACCCAGGGCGGCAAACTGGCACTGTGCTACGTCATGCCGGGCCTGCTGCGCCATGGCATCGGCAGCGCCATGGTGCGCGCCGTCGAAGCCCAGGCCCGATGCTGGGACATCGGCAAGCTGCATATGCACAGTCCGGCGTCGAGCAGCGCCTTTTTCGAGCGTCTCGGCTACGTGAATGCCGGCAAGGACAAAGCTTGCTTCGGCATGGAATGCGATTTCCTGTGGAAGAAGCTGGACGCCGCCGCGCCGCCGGCCAGCAAGCGTTTCTGTTCCTGCACCGGCAAGTAAGTCCGGGCAGGCGCTGTTGTTTGAAACATGCGGTAACACGTGCTCGTCTTCTTTCCTGCTTTCTATTGAGATATAGTGCGGGGATTCGAATGATGAGTTTGTTATGGCTTCCCGTAGAGATTTTCTTCACCACGGCTTGCGCCTCACCGCACTCGGCCTGGTCGCGACGCCGCTGATCGGCGCCGAAGCGGCCGAGCGCGGCACCGCCAAAGCGGCCGCCCCCGACGCCCCCAGCGTCGACATTGCCCCGCCTCCCGATCTGTTCGATGCCCAGGTGGTCGACCTCGACTTCTGGGTCAAGCCGCGCACCCTGTCCGTGATCCGTCCGGCCAGCGGCGAGCGCAGCAAGGTCCTGTACTGGAAAGACGGCGAGATCATCGATTCGGCTTACCAGGAACTATGCCACATGCTGCGCGACGTGAACGGCAAGGCCAGCATGGCGATCGACCCCAAGCTGCTGGAAACGCTGTGGGCTTCGCAAGCCTTCGTCGAGCGCTACGGACTCGACAAGCCGCTCGAGATCCTGTCCGGCTACCGCACCCCGGCCTCCAACAAGCGCCTGATCGAGCAGGGCGTGCCGGCCGCGCGCCAGTCCCTGCACATGTCCGGCAAGGCCGCCGACATCCGCATCGCCGGCCTGACCGAGGAAGTGCTGGGCGGCCTGGTGCGCAGCTTCCGCCAGGGCGGGGTCGGTTTCTATTACCGCTCCGGACCGAAAGGCGGCTGGATTCACGCCGACACGGGTTTGAACCGCACCTGGAAGGGATGAGCGGCGCCCGCCCGGGCGCATTTTTGCTATCGTGGTTCGCCTGTCAAACTTTCACTGGGAGGACGTGATGGCAACCATGAACGCACCCACCATGGAGCGGCGCCACCTGCCGGAGCGGCGCGCCGCCGTGCGCGAAGGGCATGGCGCGATGTCGGCGCTCGACTATATCGCGATGGCGCTCCTGATCGTCGGCGGCCTGAACTGGGCGATGGTCGGCCTGTTCGACGTCGACGTGGTCGCCAGCCTGTTCGGCGCCGGCAGTCCGGCCAGCCGCCTGGTCTACGTGCTGGTCGGGATCTCGGCCCTGTACTCGATCTGGACCACCATGAAGATGGGGCGACGGCCGGCTTGAAAAGGATCGGCCTGATTTCGGATACCCACGGCCTGCTGCGTCCGGAGGCCCTGGCCTACCTGGCGGGCAGCGACCACATCGTCCATGCCGGCGACATCGGCGATCCCGGGCTGCTGGAGCAACTGGCAGCCATCGCGCCGCTGACCGTCGTGCGCGGGAACAACGATACCGCCGGCTGGGCGCGGGCGATTCCGGAAACCGCGCGCCTGGACACGGGCGGCGTGGGCATCTACGTCATCCACGACCTGAAGGAACTCGCCATCGATCCGCCGGCGGCGGGCGTGCGGGTGGTGGTGTCCGGCCATTCGCACAAGCCGGCCTGTGTCGACAAGGACGGAGTGCTGTACGTGAATCCGGGCAGCGCCGGGCGCCGCCGCTTCAGCCTGCCGATCGCGGCCGGCGAACTGCTGGTCGGGGACGGACAGGTCGCAGCCCGGCTGGCCACGCTGCTCGACTGACGCGTCCGGCGCCGCCCGGCTTGCGCGGCCGGCCATCCATGGCTTAGCATACGCGCCGTTCGCTTCTTTACCATCACAACCCGAGCCCCGCATGAGCCACGATTCGAGCAAGGACAGCCTTGAGCGCCCCCGTTTCCGTCCCGTCCCCTGGACCCCGCTGGAAACCCCGCAGGACGTCGAGCTGTGGATCGACGCGCACAACCGCACCATGCAGGAGATGATCGGCCCGCAGGAGACCGGGGTCGGCGTGCGCTTCACCCTGGCGCCGGGCGGCGACGTCTACCTGCAGACCAGCGGCGATGCCGTACTGCTCGACGTCGAGCCGGACGCCGGCTGGATCGCGCCTTTGATCATGGCCGCCACCGGCGCCGAGCAGCCGGCCGGCCAGGTCTGGGTGCTGCCCGACGACAAGCTGGTGCAGCTCCTGCTGGGCCTGTCGACCCTGGTCGAAAGCACGCTGATCGTCACCGGGCACAATTTCAAGCATAGCCGCAGGCTATACTGATCGGCGGATAATTCCCTTTTCGCATCACTGCGTTGCTTATAAAATCGGACTCCAACGCTAGAATGGAGTACGAAGGTATGCAAAAGGATTTCCCGAATCGTTTCCGCAGGATCCTGCTGGCCGCTGTCTCGGGCGTTGCCCTGATGGCGTCCACGGCCCACGCCGCCGACCTGCTCGATACGGTCAAGGCGCGCGGCGCCCTGCGCATCGCCCTTGAGGGAACCTACCCGCCGTTCAACTTCAAGGACCCGAAGACCGGCCAGCTGACCGGCTACGACGTCGACGTCGCCAGGCTGGTGACGGCGAAGCTGGGCCTGAAGCCGGAATTCGTGACCACCGAATGGACCTCGATCCTGGCCGGCCTCGGCGCCGGCAAGTACGACGTCATCATCAGCCAGGTCAACGTCACGCCCAAGCGCGCGCAGGCCTTCGATTTTTCCACGCCCTACACCTATTCGACGCCGCAGCTGATCGTGCGCCGCAACGAACGCATCGACTACAAGAAGCTGGAAGACCTGAAGGGCAAGAAGGTCGGGGTCGGGCAGGGCAGCATTTTCGAGCAGCAGGCCAAGGCCGTGCCGGGCATCGACGTGAAGAGCTACCCGGCGGCGCCGGAAAACCTGCAGGACCTGGCCTTCGGGCGCGTCGATGCGGCCCTCAACGACAGCCTGATGGTGGCCTATTTGCTGAAGTCCTCGCAGTTGCCGATCCGCGCCGGTGCGCGCGTGGGCGCGCTCGAGCGCACCGCGGTCGTGTTCCAGAAGAACAATCCGAAGCTGCGCGCCGCCGTCGACAAGGCGCTCGAAGAAGCGCGCGCCGACGGCAGCCTGAAGGCCGTGTCGGTGAAGTGGTTCGGCCTCGATGCGACCCGCGCACCGTAAGCGCTGACGCATGGCCTTCCAGGAACTGCTGGACCTGCTGCGCGATGTCGCGCCGGTCATGCTGCGCGGCGCCGGCACTACCCTGCTGCTGGCGGTCGCCGCCATGCTGGGCGGGCTGGTGCTGGGCCTGCCCACTGCCCTGATGCGGGTCGCGCCCTGGGCGGCGCTGCGCTGGCCGGCGGCCGTGTATGTGAGCGCCTTCCGCGGCACGCCGCTGCTGGTGCAGCTGTTCGTGGTGTATTACGGCCTGCCGAGCGTCGGCATTGAATTCACGCCGGTCACGGCCGGGGTGCTGACCCTGTCGCTGAACGCCGGCGCCTACCTGTCCGAAAGCCTGCGCGGCGCCATCCACGCCGTCGCCCAGGGCCAGTGGCGCGCCGCCTACAGCCTTGGCCTGGGCTGGGGCCAGACCCTGGGCCACGTGATCCTGCCGCAGGCGCTGCGGGTCGCGGTGCCATCGATGAGCAATACGCTGATCAGCCTGATCAAGGACACCTCGCTGGTGTCGGTGATCACGATGACGGAATTGATGCTCGTTACCAAAGAATTGATCTCCGTCACATTTCGTCCATTGCCGCTCTACCTTGCAGCAGCCATCATCTATTGGGTGTTGAGCCTGTTCTTCGAAGGCTTGCAGCGCCGCGCCGAGCGCCGTCTCAACCGCGGATCGGCAACATAAAAACCAGGACAACCGCTTGGTGGGGTGACATGGACAAGGACGTGCACATGCCGGCTGCGTTGCTGGCCAGGCAGCAGCTCGACAGCGGGCTCAAGCCGGATCGCCTGCGCCACGAACAGGAACAGGCGCACTTCAACGAACTCTACCTGCTGGCCCCGGTCGGCTACTTCGTCATCGGCTTCGACGGCCGCATCCTGCAGGCCAACGTGGCCGGCGCCCGGCTGCTCGGGGTGCCGCGCGCGGCCGTCGGCGGACACCGCTTCCGCGACTTCGTGCGGCGCGCCTGGCGCGAGGAATTCGACGGCTTCTTCGAGTCCGCCATCAACAGCCGCGCGCCGCGCCGCAAGCAGCTCGAGATGACCTGCGCCGACCACGGCGTGCCGGGCCCGGTGGTGGTGCTGGCCAGCGCCGACGGCAGCGGCCAGGCCTGCCGCATCGTGGTCGAGCCGGTCGACGGCAAACTGGCCGCGCTGGAGCGCTCGGAAGAACGCTTCCGGCGCATCGTCCACTGCGCCGACGAAGGCATCTGGGAGATCGACGCGCTCGGCTTCATCACCTTCGTGAATCCGAAGATGGCGGCGCTGCTGGGCTGCGAACTCGAAGACCTGCTCGAGCAGCCGCTGGTGCGCTTCATGGACGAGGAGGGCCGGACCCGCTTCGAGGCCCACGACGTGCGCCGCCAGCACGGCCGCGGCGAGCGCGCCGAACTGAAGTTCATCCGCTGCGACGGCGCCGAGCTGTGGACCAGCGCCGCCACCACGCCGATCTTCGACGTCGCCGGCAACTACCTCGGCGCGCTGGCGCTGGTCACCGACATCACCCGCAGCAAGGCCTCGGCCGAGCGGATCTGGCACCAGGCGAACTTCGACGAGCTGACCGGTCTGCCCAACCGCCACATGTTCCGCGACCGCCTGGGCCAGGAGATGCACAGGGCCGACCGCGGCGCCACCTTCGTGGCCCTGCTGTTCATCGACCTCGACCACTTCAAGGAAGTCAACGACCGGCTCGGCCACGCCGTCGGCGACGCCCTGCTGGCCGAGGCCGCGCGCCGCGTGAAGGCCTGCGTGCGCGCCACCGACACCCTGGCGCGCCTGGGCGGCGACGAGTTCACCGTGATCCTGGCCGGACTGGAGCGGGTCGGCAGCGTCGACCGGATTGCCCAGGCCATCGTCGATACCCTGAGCCGGCCTTTCGAACTCGGCGGCGAGCGCGCCGAAGTCTCGGCCTCGGTCGGCATCGCGCTGTATCCGGCCGATGCGCGCGCGCCGGACGAGCTGCTGCAGCGTGCCGACCAGGCCATGTACGCGTCCAAGAACGGCGGCCGCAACCGCTACAACTTCTTCACCCGCGACCTGCAGGAAGCGGCGCTGGCGCGCCAGGCCGTCGCGGGCGAGCTGCGCGCGGCGATCGAAGAGCAGCAGTTCGAGATCCTGTACCAGCCCATCATCTCGCTGCGTACCGGCGCCGTGCACAAGGCCGAGGCCCTGCTGCGCTGGCGCCATCCGACCCGCGGCCTGCTGGCGCCGGCCCAGTTCATCCCGTTTGCGGAAAGCAGCGGCATGATCGTCGAGATCGGCGACTGGGTGTTCCGTGAAGCCGCGCGCCAGGTCCAGCGCTGGCAGCGCAGCATCGCCGCGGACTTCCAGGTCAGCGTGAACAAGTCGCCGGTGCAGTTCCGGCGCGACGCCGGCCAGTACCAGGGCTGGCTCGACTACCTGCGCGAGCTGGCGCTGCCGCCGCAGAGCATCGTGGTGGAGATCAGTGAAAGCGCGCTGGCGGGCGGCGCCGACGCCTTATTGGGCCGGCTGGCGCAATACCGGATGCTGGGGCTGCAGGTGGCGCTCGACCACTTCGGCAGCGGCTACGCCTCGATGGCTTACCTGAAACGCTACGACATCGACTTCGTGAAGATCGACCCGTCGCTGGCGCAGACGCTGGAAGGCGAGGGCGGGGAGCTGGCGCTGTACGAGGCGATCGTCGCCATGGCGCACAAGCTGGGGCTGAAGGTGGTGGCGGAGGGGGTGGAAAACGCGGCCCAGCGGCGTTTGCTGCTCGAGGCCGGCTGCGACTATGCGCAGGGCTACATGTTCGGGCATCCGATGACGGCGCACGATCTGGAGACGCTGGCTACCCGGATACTGGCGTAGCCCGCGTCCCCATCGACATTACATGTTCGGGTAATTCGGCCCGCCGCCGCCCTCCGGCGTAACCCACACGATGTTCTGGGTCGGGTCCTTGATGTCGCAGGTCTTGCAGTGGACGCAGTTCTGGGCGTTGATCTGCAGGCGGTCCTTGCCTTCGTCCGTCTTCACGAATTCGTAGACCCCGGCCGGGCAGTAGCGCTGTTCCGGACCGGCGTACTTCGGCAGATTGATCTCGGTCGGGATCGCCGGGTTCTTCAGCGTCAGGTGCACCGGCTGGTCTTCCGCGTGGTTGGTGTTCGAGATGAACACCGAGGACAGGAGGTCGAAGGTCAGCTTGCCGTCCGGCTTCGGATAGACGATGGGCTTGAAGTCGGAGGCCGGGCGCAGGCATTCGTGGTCGGCGTGCTGGTGGTGCAGGGTCCACGGCGCCTTGCCCTTGAACAGGATCTGGTCGATGCCGGTCATGATGGTGCCCAGGTACAGTCCCTTGCTCATCCACGGCTTGAAGTTGCGCGCCACGTGCAGCTCCTCGTGCAGCCAGGACTGCTCGAAGGCGGCCGGGTAGCCGGCCAGCTCGTCGTGCTGGCGGCCTTCGCCCAGTGCGGCAAAGGCGGCATCGGCGGCCAGCATGCCGGTCTTGATCGCGGCGTGGCTGCCCTTGATGCGGCTGACGTTCAGGAAGCCGGCGTCGCAGCCGATCAGCGCGCCGCCCGGGAACACGGTCTTCGGCAGCGACTGCAGGCCGCCCGCGGTGATCGCGCGTGCGCCGTAGGAGATGCGTTTGCCGCCTTCGAAGAAGTGGCGGATCGCCGGGTGGGTTTTATAGCGCTGGAATTCCTCGTACGGCGACAGATAGGGATTCTGATAGGCCAGACCCACCACGAAACCGACCGCGACCTGGTTGTTTTCCAAGTGGTACAGGAAGGAGCCGCCGTAGGTGCTTGAGTCCAGCGGCCAACCGGCGGTGTGGATCACCAGGCCCGGCTTGTGCTTGCTCGGGTCGATTTCCCACAGCTCCTTGATGCCGATGCCATAGGTCTGCGGGTCCTTGCCCTTGTTCAGGTCGTACTTCGCGATCAGCTGCTTGCCCAGGTGGCCGCGCGAGCCTTCCGCGAACATCGTGTACTTGGCGTGCAGTTCCATGCCCAGCTGGAAATCCGGACCCGGTTCGCCATCGCGCTTCACGCCCATGTTGCCGGTGGCGACGCCCTTGACCGAACCGTCGTCGTTGTACAGGATCTCGGCGGCCGGGAAGCCCGGGAAGATCTCGACGCCCAGGGCTTCCGCCTGCTGGCCCAGCCAGCGCACCACGTTGCCCAGCGAGATCACGTAGTTGCCGTGGTTGGTCAGGGCCTTCGGCACCATGAAGGACGGCGTGGCGTACGACTTGGTTTCGGTCAGGAACAGCACGCGATCTTCGCTGACCTCGGTGTTCAGCGGTGCGTCGAGTTCTTTCCAGTTCGGGAAGAGTTCGTTCAGCGCGCGCGGATCCATCACCGCGCCCGACAGGATGTGCGCGCCCAGCTCGCCGCCTTTTTCGAGCACGCACACCGAGACCTCGCGGCCCTGTTCCGACGCCAGCTGCTTCAGGCGGATCGCCGCCGACAAACCGGCAGGGCCGCCGCCGACGATGACGACGTCGTATTCCATCGCTTCGCGCGGGCCGTATTGTTCGATGAGGTTGTTGGGCTGAGTCATGTCTTATGGATGTTAGAAAAATTTAAGCACGAGTGTGCACTTTTTTGCTCAGGAATGCAACGCAGCGCGCTATTGTAGGGCAGATATTAGATGCGGCAATCTAATCGGGGCGAAATGGGTGAAGTATGTAATCATTATGTCGTCGCAACAGAATATAGTTCGGTGAGGCCTGGCCATAGGAGCTGAAAGTGGGAATTGAAGTCAATTTCGAAGGCAAGATTGCAATGGTGACGGGGGCGTCCAGCGGACTAGGCGCGCGCTTCGCAAAGGCCCTGGCGGGCGCCGGCGCGCAGGTGGTGCTGGCCTCGCGCCGCACCGAGCGCCTGAAGGAACTGCGCGCCGAGATCGAAGCGGATGGCGGCGCGGCCCACGTGGTGGCGCTCGACGTCACCGACCTCGCCAGCATCAAGAGCGCGATCGCCCATGCCGAAACCGAGGCCGGCCCGATCGACATCCTGGTCAACAACTCGGGCGTCTCGACCACCCAGCGCCTGCTCGACGTGACCGAGGACGACTACGGCTACATCATGGACACCAACCTGCGCGGCGCCTTCTTCATGGCCCAGCAGTGCGCCAAGCGCATGATCCAGCGCGCCAAGGGCGATCCCAAGAAACAGCACCGCATCGTCAACATCGCCTCGGTGGCCGGCCTGCGCGTACTGCCGCAGATCGGCGTCTACTGCATGAGCAAGGCCGCGGTGGTGCAGATGACCAAGGCGATGGCGGTCGAGTGGGGCCGCTACGGCATCAACGTGAACGCCATCTGCCCCGGCTACATCGCCACCGAGATGAACGAGGATTACTTCGATTCCGAGCAGGGCAAGAAGCTGATCGAGATGCTGCCGCGCCGCCGCATCGGCAAGCCGGAAGACCTCGACGGCCTGCTCCTGCTGCTGGCGGCCGAGGAAGCCCACTTCATCAACGGCACCATCATCACCGCCGACGACGGCATGACGGCGCAATGACTGCGCGCGCAGGTGCGACGCCGCTGGTGATGATCCACGGGCTGCTGGGTTCCGGCAGCTACTTCGATCCGCAATCCATGCTGCCGGCGCTCGAGGTCCACACGCCGGACCTGCTCGGCTACGGCGCGAAGCGCAGCATCGACCGCGGCATCGACCTGCCGGCCCAGGCCGCGGAAATCGTGCGCGTGCTGCGCGAGGAGGCCGGCCGCCCGGCCTGGCTGCTCGGCCACAGCGTCGGCGGCGCGGTGATGATGCTGGCCGCCGCCCAGGCGCCGGAACTGGTGCTGGGCCTGATCAGCGTCGAGGGCAATTTCACGCTGAAGGATGCGTTCTGGTGCGGACGCATCGCCGCGCTGCCGGAAGCGGCGTGGGCGGCGGAATACGGCGCCATGGAAGACGATCCGGCCGGCTGGCTGGAGCGCGGCGGCATCGAAGCCAGCGATTTGCGCATCGCGTGGGCGCGCGAGATCCTGTCGAACCAGCCCGTCGAGACCATCCAGGCGATGGCGCGTTCCGTGCTCGAGACCACCGGCGCGCCCGGCTACCTGGAGACCGTGCGCCGCGTGCTCGGCAGCGGCGTGCCGCTCTACCTGCTGGGCGGCGAACTGTCGGCGGCCGGCTGGGATGTCCCCGAGTGGGTGCTGGCGCTGGCCTGCGAGAGCCTGGTGCAGCCGAAGGCGGGGCACATGATGATGCTGGAGGATCCGGCCGCCTTCTGCGGCATCGTCGATCGAATCGTGCTTGGGCAATCCGGCGGCTGAGGCACTACAATGCCTGCTTTTTCAAAGAAGCAGGCAACAATGAACGACGCAACGAAGGACCGCAAGCTGATGCACACCATGCGCCAGGCCATCCGCTGGGGCGACATGGACGTGCTGGGCCACGTCAACAACACGATCTATTTCCGCTACATGGAAACCGGCCGCATCGCCTTTCTCGAAGACCTGAACGGCAAGTTCGATGCGAAGGGAGAAGGCCCGGTGATCGTCACCGCCTACTGCACCTTCATCAAGCAGCTCAAGTACCCGGGCGACATCGAAGTGCGCACCTATGCCGGCGCGCCGGGCCGCTCGAGCTTCGAAGTGACCCACGAGATCAGCCTGGTGGACGAGGACGGCAAGGCCGAGACCGTGTATGCCCACGGCGGCGGCAAGGTGGTGTGGATCGACTTCCAGGCCGAGAAATCGGTGGCGTTGCCGGAGCGGATCCGGAGTCGGTTGCCGGCGGCGTGAACGCAGGGTGGGCGCCTGTGCCCACGCACCGGCATCAGCGCGCCACGCCCACCAGCTTGTGCACCAGCTCGGACGACGTCGACGCCGAGAACTTCTTCATCAGCTTTGCCCGGTGCATCTCCACCGTGCGCGGCGACAGATCGGTCTCGCGCGCGATCACCTTGCTGGTCTTGCCCTCGACCAGCAGGGCCGCGATCTCGCGCTCGCGCGGCGTGAGCGCGGCCGTCACCGGGCGTTTCTCGCTCACGTCCTCGAAGGTCCAGACGCCGGCGCCCAGCGGTTCTTTCGCATCCAGGGCGCGCCCGGTCACGTGGCACCAGAACAGCTCGCCGTTGGCGCGGCGCATGATGCGTTCGTCGGAATAGCGTCCCCTGGCGTTCATGATGGGCACGATGCGGTCGCCGGTGCGCAGGAATTCGTCCTCGGTCGGGTAGAGCAGCTCGAAGGATTTGCCGTTCAATTGCGCGCAGTCATAGCCGAACATGGCCGCCAGCGCGTGGTTGCCAGCCTGGATGACACGGTTGAGCGAGATGCACATGCCGACCGGCGCATGCTGGAAAATCATCTCATAGTCGATGGCGTATGATGCGTTTGTTTGCATGACGGTGCTTGCCGGTATTTCTACGGTATTGTGCTTTGCAGGGGGCTATTTTATTCTCGAATTCTACTCTGCTGTACAGATCACTTATTAAAGGGACGGGTATGAATAAAGTTTATCCAGATGCGCGGTCCGCACTCGAAGGCGTCGTCAAGGACGGCCAGACCATCGCCGTCGGCGGTTTCGGCCTGTGCGGTATCCCGGAGGCGCTGATCCTGGCGTTGCGCGATTCCGGCGTCAAGAACCTGACGGCCATCTCGAACAATGCCGGCGTCGACGACTTCGGTCTCGGCCAGCTCCTCACGACGCGCCAGATCAAGAAGATGATCGCGTCCTACGTCGGCGAAAACAAGGAGTTCGCGCGCCAGTACCTGGCCGGCGAGCTCGAGCTGGAATTCACGCCGCAGGGCACGCTGGCCGAAAAGCTGCGCGCGGGCGGCGCCGGGATCCCGGCCTTCTTCACCAAGACCGGCTACGGCACCATCGTCGCCGAAGGCAAGGAAACCCGCGAATTCGACGGCGAGATGTACGTGATGGAACGCGCGCTGAATCCGGACGTGTCGCTGGTCAAGGCCTGGAAGGCCGACCGCGCCGGCAACCTGGTGTTCCGCAAGACTGCGCGCAACTTCAACCCGAACGTCGCCGCCGCCGGCAAGCTCTGCGTCGTCGAAGTCGAACAACTGGTCGAGATCGGCGAGATCGATCCGGATCAGGTGCACCTGCCGAGCATCTTCGTGCACCGCATCGTTCACAACCCGACGCCGGAAAAGCGCATCGAACAGCGCACCGTGCGCCAAGCCTAAGACCAGGAGACAGAGAAATGGCATGGACTCGTGATGAAATGGCCGCGCGTGCGGCGAAGGAACTGCAGGACGGCTTCTACGTGAACCTGGGCATCGGCTTGCCGACCCTGGTGGCCAACTATGTCCCGCAGGACGTCGAAGTGTTCCTGCAGTCGGAGAACGGCCTGCTGGGCATCGGCCCGTTCCCGACCGACGATGCGGTGGACGCCGACCTCATCAATGCCGGCAAGCAGACCGTGACCGCACTGCCGGGCGCCGCCTACTTCAGCTCCGCCGATTCCTTCGGCATGATCCGCGGCGGCAAGATCAACCTGGCGATCCTGGGCGCGATGCAGGTGTCGGAAAAGGGCGATCTCGCCAACTGGATGATCCCGGGCAAGATGGTGAAGGGCATGGGCGGCG
Source organism: uncultured Massilia sp. (assembly GCA_913778765.1). Lineage (GTDB taxonomy): Bacteria > Pseudomonadota > Gammaproteobacteria > Burkholderiales > Burkholderiaceae_D > Telluria. Next base: position 18,469 of record CAJYXO010000061.1, read on the forward strand.
CGATGGACCTGGTGGCCGGCGTCAAGCGCGTGGTGGTGCTGATGGAGCACGTGGCCACCGCGAAGGACGGCTCGACCAGCCACAAGATCCTCAAGAAGTGCGACCTGCCGCTGACCGGCGTCGGCGTGGTCGACCGTATCATTACCGACCTGGGCGTCATCGACGTCACCGACACCGGCCTCAAGCTGGTCGAGCTGGCGCCGGGCGTGAGCAAGGAAGAGGTGGTGGCGGCAACGACCGCCGAGCTGGACGTGTCGGCAGTCTGACATTCGAGGCATCATGCAAAAGCCGCGGCCCTGCAGCCGCGGTTTTTTTATTCCAGGGTCCAGACGTACTGGACCTTTGTCCACTTTCGCACGACGCGTCCGTCCTTCAGTGCCGGGCCGAAGCGGCATTTCAGCAGCGCAGCACGGGCGGCCTCGTCCATGCTGACATAGCCGCTCGAGCGGGCGATCGCCGAGTCGATCACGGCGCCATCGGTGTCGACCAGGAAGTCGACGGTGACCGTGCCCTGGTGCCCGGCGGCGAGGTCCGCGTGCGGATACTCGGGCTTGCGGCAGGTGTTGAAATCGGCGATGGCCGCGCGGTTCGGCCCGAGGGTCGGAGCGGCGCCGCGCTGGCCCGCCGGCGCATGCGCGCTGGCCGCGCACACGATGGCCAGGCCCAGCACCGGTACGGCCGCCTTCCAGTTCAGCGCCTGCGCACTGGGGCGCAGCAGGCGGCGGATGCGCGCCATCAGGTCGCCGCCGTTCGCGGCCTGGGCCAGGTGGTGGCTGGAGAACTGCAGCTTCTCCAGTTCCGACAGCGCCAGCGCCAGGCGGCGCGGCTCGCCCAGGTGGCGGGCGGCGAAGTCGTCGGCGATCTGCTCGCGCTCGGCGCGGATGCGACGCGACAGCCACCACACGGCGGGGTGGTAGAACAGCAGGGTCTCGATCACGTTCTGGACCAGGTTGACCAGGTAGTCGTGGCGGCGCACATGGCCGAGTTCATGCGCCAGCAGGGCTTCCAGCAGCTGCGGCGGCATGCCGGCCACCAGGCTGGCCGGCACCAGCACCACCGGGCGCCACCAGCCGGCCGTGATCGGACTGGCCAGGCCGTCGACCACGCGCAGCCGCACGTCGCGGCCCAGGCCGCAGCGCTCCGCCAGGCGCGACAGGCGGGCCTGCCATGCCGGGTCGCAGGCCTGGACACGCGCTGCGCGGCCGATCCACAGCAGGCCGACCGCCATGCGCAGGCCCAGCGCACCGGCGCAGCCAGCCCACAGGGCGACGATCCAGCCCAGGTTCTGGCCGAGCCATGGCAGCAGGCCATGCGCCTCCGGCGCGATCGCGGCGCTGCCCCCGGCGCCCGGGAACAGGCGGCCGCCGGCGCTGTCCGCACCGGCACGCAGCAGCAGGGCCAGGTCGAGCGCCGGCCAGGCCAGGCACAGCAGCAAGCCGAGGCAGGCGAGCGCATAGCGCGTTTCCGGCCGCGCATTACGCAAGGCAATCAGCAAGACGGCGACCGCGCAGCCAACCAGGGCGCCTTGCCAGACAAAATGGACCAGGGTCCAGCCCATTGCGGCGACCAGGGCCGGCTCGCTCATTGCCTGTCTCCGCGTTTGTTCTCCCCGACCTCGTGCTCCCCGGCTTTGTGTTCGTCTTTCAGCAACTGTTCGATCTCGTCGCGCTCCTTTTTCGAAATGCCGCTCTTGAGGGCGGCCAGCACCAGCGCCTTGGCCGAGCCCGAGAAGGCGCGCGTCATCAAATCCTTCAGCAGATTGGTTTGCAGCGATTCCTGGGCCTGGGCCGGGGCATACACGTGAGACCGTTCGCTTTCGTCACGGATCAGCAAACCCTTGGCATGCATGATCTGCATCAGGCGCAGCACGGTGGCGTAGGTCACGTCCGGACGGGTTTTCAGAATCTCGTCGTGCACCTGGCGGGCGGTGCCGGAGCCCAGCGGCCACAGTACCTGCAGCAGGTCGAGTTCAGCGGGCGTCGGCTTGGAAGGGGCGGGGGATTTGGCCATGGTGGATCCTCGAAAAATCGCAGTACGCGCACGCGTAGACTAGCGGGTCTAGATTGTCATGTCTACAAAAATATTTATCGAATGACTATTGCAGGAGGTGGCGGAACGGGCCTAGCATAGACATCATTGTCTACTTTTTGCCGAGTCGCCGATGCCTGCGCCAGGCGGTGGCCGCGATGCGTCTGGCGCCGGCGCTGGCCTTGCGCGACCAATGATTTCTCACTGATGGAGCACCCATGCTGAAGATGAAACCCTTCCTGCCGATCCTGGTCGCGAGCCTGCTGGCCGCCGCCGCGCTGACCCTGCCGGCCCGCCAGGCCGCGGCATCGAGCATCCCCGATTACCCGTTTGCCCATGTCAGCGGCAGCAATTTCCGGATCGAGTTGCCGGACATCGCCACCCTCGACTTCCAGATCGTCACCGCGGATGCCGATCCGGCGGCGGCGCGCGCCGTCGTCGACGCGCGGATGGCCGAGGTGCGCGAGCTGATGCAGAAGCTCGGCATCGACGCCGATGACCTGCAGGTGCGCGAGGTGCGCCAGAGCGTGCGCAAGGAGCGGGCCGCCGACGGCGCCCCGGTCTACGAACTGAGCGCCGACGTGCACATCCGCCTGCGCAACGTCGCCAACTGGCCGGCGCTGGGCGGCGGCCTGCTCGGCAAACCGAACCTGGACAGCTTTGCCGCCGATTTCGACCTCAGCACCATGGACCAGGTCAACGACGAGATGGTGACGGCGGCAATCGCGGACGCGCGCCGCCGCGCCGAAGTCATCGCCGCCGCGTCCGGCAAGCGGCTGGGGCCCGTCACCGCGGTGACAACCGACGCGCTCAAGAAACTCGGCACCACGCTCGGCATGGAGCGCGACGAATTCAGGACGGAACGCCGCGCCAACCGCGGCCCTAGCAACCAGCGCGCCGAAGACATCGACCGCGAGACCTTCCTGATGGTGCAGTCGCTCAAGATGCGCCAGGCGGTCGACGTCGTGTTCCGCCTCGATAACGCCGTCCCGGCCAGGACACGCCCGGCCAGGAAGCCCTGAGTCTGTCAACGCGTGCTTGAGACGGCTCAGGCGCGTGGCGCGACCCAAATCCGGCTTGCCCGGTCCAAGTAATATCACTTCGGACCGAGGCCATGGCCCAGCACCCGCACATCGCAGGCAATCCGGACGATCCCGCAGCGGCCGGTGCGCGCCAGCCCTTCGCCGCCGAGCTGTGGGGCGTGACGCGGCATTACCGCGGGCGCATCGCCGCCTCGGTGCTGCTGCCGATCGTCGCCAAGATTGCCACGGTGGCAGTGCCGTTGGTGCTCAAGCGCATCATCCACGCTTTTTCACAGCCGTTGCCGCCGGTCCAGCTGCCCCTCTACCTGTTGGCCGGCTACGCGCTGCTGCGCTTCGCCTCGACCCTGTTCAACGAATGGCGCGACCTGCTGTTCGCGCGCGTGACGCTCAGCACGGTGTCGAACGACGCGCAGAAGACCTTCGCCCACCTGCATGCGCAGCGGCCGCGCTTCCATGCCCGGCGCCAGGAAGGCGCCTATGCGTAGCTGTGGCTGCCGCAGCAGCGGATGGCGCAGGCGCCCTGAGGCCCGGCCGGCGACCTCGGTCAAGTCATCGGCGACCTAGTGGCAGCCAGTGTCGGCAACGAGGTAGTAGAAGAATGGAGTGTACGTGGAGATTAAAACTACTTGCGGATAGCACATGAGCGTGCTAACTTTTGGCAGGGTTACTTGTTTGCAATTTCAAACTAACAACATTCTATTGCCCATGCCTAACTCTTTTTCGATCAGGCCGAAGCTGCTTGCCGCCGCCATCGCCACCCTGCCGATGGCGCTTGCCATCCCCGCCCGCGCCCAGCAGGCGCCCACCGACAGGGATCAGAAGGTCCAGCGGATCGAAGTGCGCGGCGCACTCGATGCCTACGATCCGCGCCGCGACGACACGGCCGCGAAAATCGTGATCCGGCACGAGGACATCGTCAAGTACGGCGACACCAGCGTGCTCGACGTGCTCAAGCGCGTGCCGGGGGTGACGGTCAGCGGCAACGGCGGACGCGGCGGCGAAGTGCGGATGCGCGGCCTTGGCGGCGGCTATACCCAGATCCTGGTCAACGGGGAAAAGGCGCCGCCCGGCTTCAGCCTCGATACGCTGGCGCCGGACCTGATCGAGCGCATCGAAGTGCTGCGCGCCGCCAGCGCCGAATTTTCGACCCAGTCGATCGCCGGCACCATCAACATCGTGTTGAAGAAGACCGTCAAGGCCGGGCAGCGCGAACTGAAGCTCGGCTATACCGGCTCCAGCGAGATCAAGGGGCCGAACGCCAACCTGCAGGTGGCCGACAAGGCGGGCCGGCTGGCCTGGGCCTTCACGGCCAACGTCCGGCGCGAGCATTATTCGCGCACCGTGCACAACGTCGAGGAACACGTCGACGACGCCGGCGTCGCAGACGGGCTGCGCCTGGGCAGCCTGCCGGAAAGCGGGCGCATCACGCTGCTCAACCTGAGCCCGCGCCTGATCTGGAACCTGGAGAACGGCGACACGCTGACGTCCCAGACCTTCGTCAACATCAACCATTTCCAGAACGAGGTGCACACCCTCGTCGATACGGTGCTGGGCCCGCCGCCCGCCTATCCGGACCTCGACCAGACCATGAGCAACGACAACAAGAGCTTGCGCGAGGAGCTCGCCTGGACCCGCAAGTTCGAGTCCGGCGCCAAGCTCGACGCCAAGCTGACCGCGAACGTCGGCAGGGCCTATAACGCCATGTACCGCAGCGGCGCCGGCAGTCCGGGCGTGCCGGCGATGGATGAAATGATCAAGTCGGACGCCACCATGCGCAGCCTGGCGTCGACGGGCAAGTTCACCAGCGCCAGCCGGGAAGGGCACGCGCTCGCCTTCGGCTGGGATGGCGGGTACCAGGCCGAGGACGATGCGCGCCGCGACCGCGACATCTTCCAGCCCGGCGTGCCGCTGCCGGGCGGCGACGAGTCCTATACCGCCGGCGTCGCGCGCCTTGCCGTGTACGGCCAGGACGAATGGAACGTCACCAAGCAATGGTCGGTGTACCTGGGGGCGCGCTGGGAAGGGATCCAGACCCGGGTCGAGGGCAATACCTTCGCGACCGCGCACAACCGCTCGACCGTGTTCAGCCCCCTGTTCCAGACCCTGTACAAGCTCCCGAATACGAAGGGTGACCAGCTGCGCTTCGCCCTCACGCGCACTTACCGCGCGCCCGGCCTGCAAAGCCTGATCCCGCACCGCTTCAACTCGGTCAACAACAACCAGACCGATCCGGATTCGATCGGCAACCCGAACCTGAAGCCGGAACTGGCGCTGGGCGTCGACGCCGCCTGGGAGCACTACTGGGCCGAAGGCGCGCTGGTCTCCATCAGTGCGTCGGCCCGCGACATCGACAACAACACGCGCAACCAGACCGTGTTCGACGGCAGCCGCTGGGTGTCGCTGCCCGTGAATACCGGCTACGCGCGGGCGCGCGGGCTCGAGTTCGAGACCAAGTTCCCGCTGAAGGCCGTGCTCGAGACCGCCACCGCGCTCGACCTGCGCGCAAGCCTGTCGCGCAACTGGTCGAGCGTCGACGGGATTCCCGGGCCGAACAACCGCCTGCTGAACCAGACGCCGCTGTCGGCCACCTTGGGCGCCGACTACAAGCGCGGCAGCTTCAGCGCCGGCGGCAGTTTCGTGTTCAAGAACGGCGGGGAAGTGCGGCTGTCCGCCAACCAGCTCGGCTACGAAAGCGTGCGCCGCGACCTCGACCTGTACACACTGTGGAAGTTCAACCCGAAGATGCAAGTGCGCGTGGCCGGCTCGAACCTGCTCGGCCAGGACTACCTCAACGCCAGCAGCTATACGCTGGCCGGCGCGGGCACCCAGCGCAGCCGCACCATCTACCCGGCTTCGCCGACCCTGCGCGCGACCCTGGAGATGAATCTCTGAGGAAGCCGGTCAGGCCTCCAGCTTGGCCAGCTTGCCCAGGCAACGGCGCTGGAAATTGTCCAGGCCTTCGGTGACGAGGCTGTCGTCCTCGCCGAGTACGCCGGCGTCGATCAGCAGGCGCAGCTTGGCGATGCGGTCGCCCAGGGCCAGGGCTTCGGCCAGGTGGTCCGGCCCCGGTTCGCCGGCGTGGGCAATCGCATCCAGCACTTCCGGCGGGAAGTTCCAGTGGCCGGCGATGGCTGCGGAAAGCTGGCGGCTGCCGGCCAGCAGGCGCGCACCGAAGGCGCTGGCGCCCGGCACCTTGCCTTCGCCGCAGACCCGGTCGGCGATCCGGAACGCCACCACGAGGCCGACGTTCTGCATCAGGCCGGCCAGATAGGCTTCGAAGACGCCGGTCGACAGGCCCGGCGCCATCAGGCTGGCCGCCAATGCGCAACTCACCGACTGGTTCCAGACCTGGGGCGCGGCCACGCGCGCAAAGCCGCCGGCCTGCAGATTGATCAGCGGGCGGAAGGCGATGCGCGCCAGCAGCATGCGCAGGCCGTTCTGGCCCAGCATCATGATGGCCGCCTCGACGTTCTTGACCGGCGCGATCGGCCGGTAATAGGCGCTGTTGGCTTCGCGGATCACTTCCGCCACCAGCACCACGTCCTGCGCCACCTGCTTCGCCAGGTCCTGGACCGAGGCGTCTTCGTCGTTCAGGCTGGCCAGCAGGCCGGGAATCGCCTCCGGCACGCGCGGCACCAGCCCGGCGGCCTCGACGGGGTTGCCGGACAGCTGGCGCAGCTCGTCGAGGATGCGCTGTTCCAGCTCGGGCGGGGCGGTATAACCGTGGGCCGCGGTGAGCCAGCGGTAATAGGTGGCTTCGATGTCGGCCGCGAGGTCGGCGGCCTGGTCGTCGCCGGCTGGCGCCTGGGCGGCGGCGGGGGTGTTGTCGGCAGCGCCACGCAGGCGGTTGATCCAGTTCTTCATAGCAGCGATTCTATATGCATCGCCGGGCCAGGAACAGATAAGCATAAAAAAACGCCGGGCGAACCCGGCGTTGGAACGAGGATCGTGAAGCCGGACGGCTTAAGCGGTCTCGTGCATTGCTTGCGTGCGCAGCGAAGCTTCGTCCACGCTCGGATGCTTCAGTTCCGCGGTCAGGCGCTCCTTGTCCAGCTCGCCTTCCCACTTCGACACCACGATGGTGGCGACGCCGTTGCCGATGATGTTGGTCAGGGCGCGGCACTCGCTCATGAACTTGTCGATGCCCAGGATCAGGGTCATGCCCGCCACCGGAATCGTCGGTACCACGGCCAGGGTCGCGGCCAGCGTGATGAAGCCGGCGCCGGTGATGCCGGACGCGCCCTTCGAGGTCAGCATGGCCACCAGCAGGATGGTCAGTTCCTGGGTCAGGGTCAGGTCGGTGTTGGTGGCCTGGGCCACGAACAGGGCCGCCATGGTCATGTAGATGTTGGTGCCGTCCAGGTTGAAGGAGTAGCCGGTCGGGACCACCAGGCCCACCACCGATTTCGGGCAGCCCAGCTTTTCCAGCTTGCGCATGATGGCCGGCAGCGCGCTTTCCGACGAGCTGGTGCCCAGCACGATCAGCAGCTCTTCCTTGATGTAGGCGAGGTAGCGGAAGATCGAGAAGCCGGTCCAGCGGGCGATGGCGCCCAGCACCAGCACGATGAACAGGAAGCAGGTCAGGTAGAAGGAACCGACCAGCGAGGCCAGCGGGATCAGCGACTTGACGCCGTATTTGCCGATGGTAAAGGCCATCGCACCGAAGGCGCCGATCGGGGCCGCTTTCATGATGATGTTCACGACGCCGAAGATCATGTGCGACAGCGATTCGATGCCGCGCGTGATCGGACGGCCGCGCTCGCCCATCATCGACAGCGCGAAGCCGCACAGGATCGCGATCAGCAGGACCTGCAGGATCTCGCCCTTGGCGAACGCATCCACGAAGGTGTTCGGGATGATGTTCATCAGGAAGTCGGTCGTGGTCAGCGCCTTGGTCTTCTCGGTGTACTGGGCGATCGAGTGGGTGTCGATGGTGGCCGGATTGACGTTGAAGCCAGCGCCCGGCTTGATCAGGTTGGCGACCAGCAGGCCGATCGCCAGCGCGAAGGTGGACACGATCTCGAAGTAGATCAGGGCCTTGCCGCCGACGCGGCCGACCTTCTTCATGTCCTGCATGCCGGCAATACCGGCGACCACGGTACAGAAGATGACCGGCGCGATGATCATCTTGATCAGCTTGACGAAGCCATCCCCCAACGGCTTCATGGCTTCACCCGTGGACGGGTAGAAGTGACCCAGCATGATGCCGATCACGATGGCGACGAGGACCTGGAAATACAGGGATTTGTAGAGAGGCGGTTTTTGCGCCATGTTGGTTTCTCCTTAAGCATCGATTACCGGCCAGCACCAGGGCCAGCCGCCTGCCGTTGCCGGATCGTCGTCCGTTCAGGCCAGTTGATTATTTTCAGTCCGGGAGAACTCCCCCTCCCCGGTTCGGCCGCAAGTATCGCGCAGACCATCGGGGGCGGGTATTGTGGGAAACCACATAACTTCAGTAAACAAGGGTTCAAACTGCTCTATTCTTCATTCTGCAATGCAACAAGATTCGCTATATTCTGTGCTGTACTGAAGGGAAGACTCACCATCCCTCACGCAGTGGGCACCTACAAGGAAAATATCGTGCAACGAAAACTGACGGTCACCGCGCGCCTGGGCATCCTGGTGGCGGTACTGTGCGGCAGCATTGCGCTGCTGGCCTGGCGCGACATGCTGGGCATGGCCTCCAGCAACGACAAGCTGCGCTATGTCTATGAAGACCGGACCATGGCGCTCATCCACATCGCCCATGTGCGCGATGCCCTCTACCAGAACCGCGACGTCATGGGGCGCGCCCTGATGATCGCCAACGTCCCCGCCGAGCTGGCCCCCGGCGAGCTGAGCCCGCATG
>CAJYXO010000062.1 GCA_913778765.1 uncultured Massilia sp.
GTCCTGGTGCTGGGAGCCGGATTTTCCGGCATGACCGCCGCCATCGAGTTGAGCCGGATCGGGCTGCACGTGGATCTGGTCGAGCGCGATCGGCAATGGAGCAGTTACGGCGCGGGCATCAGCCTGCATGGTGCGACCCTGCGGGTCCTGGAGCGCCTCGGCGTCATCGGCAGCTTTCTCGAGCGCGGCGCGGTGGCCGAAGGGGTGGACATGCGCTCGGGCGTCGACGACAGCCTGATCGTCTCCCTGCCGACGCCGCCCGCCAAAGGCACTCAGGTCCCCGGCGGCGGTGCGGTGATGCGTCCGGTGCTGGCCGAGATTCTCGCCGAGGCGGTACGCGCCGCCGCGGTACGGGTGAAACTGGGGCATACCTTCACCGCGCTGCAACCGCACGACGCCTTCGTGCGTGCGACCTTCGACGATGGCGAACAGGCCGACTACGACCTGGTGGTGGGCGCCGATGGGCTGCATTCCAGCGTGCGTGCGCAATGCTTTCCCGATGCGCCGCAGCCTCGCTACATCGGCCAGGCCGTGTGGCGGGCGGTGTTGCCGCGGCCACCGGAAATCGAGCGTCCGACCATGTGGATCCACGGCGCCTTGAAGGCCGGACTCAATCCGGTGTCGAAGGATCGGATGTACCTGTTCCTGTGCGAGAACCGCCCCGACCGGGTCCGGCTCGACCCTGCGGCGCTGGAACCTGCGCTCAAGCGCCTTCTGGGCCAGTTCCCGTCGCCGGTGCTGACCGCCGCATGCGCGCAGTTGAGCGAGCGCAGCCAGATCATCTACCGACCGCTGGACCAGTTCCTGCTGCCCCTGCCATGGCATCGCGATCGCATCGTGCTGATCGGCGATGCGGTGCATGCGACCACACCGCATCTGGCCGCCGGCGCCTGCATCGGCATGGAGGATGCGGTGGTGCTGGCCGAGGAGATCGCAGGTCGACAGGCGTTGCCGGCGGCCCTGGCGGCGTTCGGACAACGGCGTTGGCAGCGTTGCCGGATGGTGGTCGAGAATTCCGGCCGTCTTGGCGACATCGAAGTCAACGGCGGCGACCTGGCCGAGCACGCCGCGATCATGCGGGCTTCGATGAAGGAACTGGCCGAGGCGATCTGATCGCCCACCCGCGCGAAACGGCTCGAGCGATTCGGCGCTCAACCACAACGCATCACCGTCCAACCAGGAGTACCGCGACATGAGCGCATTGCCTCCCATCCACCGCGTCGTCACCGGGCATACGGCCGATGGCACCGCCGTGCTGATCGAGAACGGACCGTTGCCCACGGTCATGCCGCTGGCCAGCATTCCCGGCACCGTGTTTCACGAGGTCTGGTCCACGTCGGCGACGCCGGCGCCGCTGGACGGCGATGCGGACCCGACGCTCGGGCCGTTGGTGTTGCCGCCGCCCCCGGGCGGCACGCGTCTGCGTTTTGTCGACATCCCGCCGGACACCGATGAGTTCCTGCGCCACGGCGCCAAGCGCATGGCCGACGCCTTCTCCGAGATCGGCGATGTGCACGCGTCCACCGTCAAGGCGCAATCGCCCCATCCGCTGATGCATCGCACCGAGTCGATCGACTACGGCGTGGTGATCGAAGGCGAAGTGGTGTTGATCGTGGATCAGGGCGAAGTGGTGCTGAAGCCGGGTTCGGTGGTGATCCAGCGCGGCACCAACCATGCCTGGGCCAATCGCACCGACAAGCCCTGCCGGATGCTGTTCGTGCTGATTTCCGGGCAGTACGGGACGCCCTTGCGCCAGGCCCTGGCCGGACGCTGATGCCGATCCTGCACTCCTCGAACCAGGGCTGTGCGTCGCGCCCTTGCGGCGTGTCGGCGCAGCGGACGCCGGCGCCGCGGCCTGGCTGCCGCCGCCAGCGGTTGCGTGAGCGGACGACCGGTTCTCGGCGACGGCGGCAACGTGAGCGGCGACGGCCGCCGAACTTCGGAGAAATGCAATGAAACTGGCGACCTATGCCAATGGTTCGCGCGATGGCGAGTTGCTGTTGGTGTCGCGCGATCTGACCCGGGCGACGCGGGCGAGCGGGATCGCGACGCGGATGATCGACGCGCTCGAGGCGTGGGAGACGCTCGCGCCACGCCTGCACGCGCTGGCCGATGCGCTGGAGTCGGGCGACCTCGCCGGTGCCTTCGCGTTCGAACCGGAGCGCTGTCTGGCGCCACTGCCGCGCGCGCCGCAGTGGCTGGACGCATCGGCGTTCCTGGAACACGGCCGGTTGATGGACCGCGCCTTCGCCAATACGCCCAATCCGGATTTCGAGACGATCCCGATGGTGTATCAGGGAGCCAGCGACGATTTCCGCGGGCCTTGCGACGACATCGGGTTCCCGGACGAGGCGCTGCAGATCGATTGCGAAGGCGAGTTCGGGGTGATCCTGTCCGAGGTGCCGATGGCGACGCCGGAGGCCCAGGCATTGCAGCACGTACGCCTGCTGGTGCAGATCAACGACTGGTCGCTGCGGGCGTTGGCGCCCCGGGAAATGCGCACCGGCTTCGGCTGGGTGCAGGCCAAGCCGTCGAGCTCGTTCGCACCGGTGGCGATCACCCCCGACGAACTCGGGCCGCTCTGGCATGAAGGCCGTGTCCACTTGCGCCTGCACGTGACCCGCGGCGAGGTCGAGCTGGGGCGTGCCGACGCCAGCCAGATGCATTTCCCGTTCCAGCGGCTGATCGCGCATTGCGCGCGCACGCGCCGGCTGTCGCCGGGTACGGTGATCGGTTCGGGCACGGTCGCCAACGTCGAGCGCGCGGTCGGGTCGAGCTGCCTGGCCGAGGTCCGGGTGGTGGAGTGGCTGCAGGAAGGCACGCCGCGCACGCCGTTCCTGTCCTTCGGCGAACGGATCCGGATGGAGGCGCGCACCGCGCAGGGGCAGACGCCGTTCGGCGCCATCGACAACCGTGTCGTGGCCGGATGAAGGTCGCCATCATCGGGGCCGGCGGATTCCTCGGCTCGGCGCTGAGCCGGGTGGTGCTGCAGTCTCCTGCCGTGGAGCGACTGGCGCTGCTCGATACCGGACCGATCACCGCGATCGCGGACCCGCGCGTGGTGACGCACACCGGCGATTTCGCCGATCCGGCGCTGCGCGCGAAGCTGCTGGACGACGCGGACAAGGTGATCCTGCTGGCGGCGATTCTGGGCGGCGCAGCCGAGAACGACCCGGCGCTGGCGCGCAGGATCAACATCGACGCCACGCTGGACCTGCTCGACGCGCTGCGCGCGCGCGGCCCGACCACGCGCCTGGTCTTCGCCTCGACGATCGGCGTATTCGGCTCGCCGTTGCCCGAATCGGTGGACGATGCGACGCCGGTACGGCCCTTCATGCTGTACGGGGCGCAGAAACGCATGATCGAGGTAGCCCTGGCCAATGGCAGCCGGCGCGGCTGGATCGATGGACTGGCGCTGCGCCCGGCGGGGATCGCCGCGCGCGACGGCGCCGATGCCCGGCTCAGGAGCGCCTTCGTCAACCGGGTGTTCTATGCCATCGCGCGCGGCGAGGACATCGTGTTGCCGGTCGCCGAAGACGACCGCACATGGCTTGCCTCGGTCGACAGCGTGGCGCGCAACTTCTGGCACGGCGCCTGCCTGCCGGCCGCGGCCTTGGGAGACGAACGGGTGCTGACGCTGCCCGCTCTGGCCTTGCGTTTCGGCGAGCTGGTGCAGGCCCTGCGGCGGCGTTATGGTGGCAGCCGTTCGCGGGTACACTTCGAGCCGCAACCGGACATGGTCGAGATGTTCGGACGCTTCCCGCCGTTGCGCACGCCGCTGGCCGATCGGCTGGGCTTCCAGGGCGACCGGGACGTCGACGACCTAGTCGCACGTGCGTTCCCCCCGCCCAGCGATTGCCTGCGATGAATGCCAAAACGCTTCCGCCCTCCGAGACGTCTTCCGATTCCGACGACCTGCGCCAGGCGGCGCTGGACTACCATCGCTCTCCCGTCCCCGGCAAGGTGGCCCTGGCCGCCACCAAGCCGCTGCGCACGGCCCGCGAACTGGCGCTGGCCTATTCGCCCGGCGTCGGCTTCGCCTGCGAGGAAATCGTGGCCGACCCGGCGCGGGCGCACGAGCTGACCGCACGCGGCAACCTGGTGGCGGTGGTCAGCAATGGCACCGCGGTGCTCGGCCTGGGCAACATCGGCCCGCTGGCCGGCAAGCCGGTGATGGAAGGCAAGGCGGTGCTGTTCAAACGGTTCGCTGGCGTTGATGCGTTCGACATCGAACTGGATGCGCAGGACCCCGATGCGCTGGTGCAGATCGTGGCGGCGATGGAGCCGACCTTCGGCGGCATCAACCTGGAGGACATCAAGGCGCCGGAGTGCTTCGCCGTCGAACGCCGCCTGCGCGAGCGCATGCGCATCCCGGTGTTTCACGACGATCAGCACGGTACCGCCATCGTCGTGGCGGCGGCGATCCTCAATGCGCTGGACCTGGTCGGCAAGCACATCGGCCAGGCGCGACTGGCGATCTGCGGCATGGGCGCGGCCGGCGTGGCGTGCCTGGACATGTTGCTCACCCTGGGCCTGGACCGGCGGAACATCCTGGCCAGCGACCGCGAAGGCGTCATCCACAGCGGCCGCCAGCGGCTGGACGCCAGCAAGGCCGCCTATGCGCACGAGACCGACAAGCGCACGCTGGCCGAGGCAGTCGAAGGGGCGGATATCTTCCTTGGGCTGTCCGCACGCGGCATGCTGACCCAGGACATGGTGCGTTCGATGGCCTCGCGCCCGATCATCATGGCCCTGGCCAATCCTTACCCGGAGATACTGCCGCACGAGGCGCACGCGGCGCGTGCCGATGCGATCGTCGGCACCGGGCGTTCGGACTACCCGAATCAGGTCAACAACGTCCTGTGCTTCCCGTATCTGTTCCGCGGCGCGCTGGACTGCCGCGCCAGCACCATCAACGATGCGATGAAGGCGGCCTGCGTGCATGCGATCGCCGCACTGGCGCGCTCGCGGCCGAGCTTCGGGCCGGAGGCGCTGATCCCGAACCCGCTCGATCCGGACCTGCTGACGGCCCTGCCACCGGCGGTGGCGCAGGCAGCGGCCGAAACCGGCGTTGCGTTGCACCCGATCGCCGATCTGCAGGCCTACCGCGTCCGCCTGCGCGAACTGGCCGACACGCTTCAGCAGTGAGAACGCGAGGGTCGCCTCGCGCGCCCGGGCGACGGCCGGCGCCGCATCGGCGGGATGGCCTGCGGGCCCGCACGCAACGCATCAGCCGCACCGCACCTCCCATCCCGCCACATCGTGCAGCACCTGCCCGGGCCGCACACCGTCCACGTGCACCAGGACATCGCGCGCGAACGGCAACTGCCGCTGCTGCGGAAACCAGCGCCGCTGGGCGTCCACCACGATCAACAGGCCGGTGTGGTCGCCGAGCGCGGCGAATTCGCTGGAGGGCGGCTGCAATGGATGCAACCCGAGACGTTGCTGCGCCATCGCGACCACCGCCGGCACCTGCGCGCTGGGCAAGCCGACCTCGCTGATGCACAGCAGCTCGCGCGCCGAGAACGCGTCTTGCGTTGCCGGCTGCGCCGGCAGCGGTGCGCGCGCGATCAGTTCCAGCACCGCGCCGTCGGGGCCGGCGAAGTACACCGACTGGGATTGCCACGCGCCACCGAGTGCGAAGCGTGTGGTGCCTTGCTCATCGCGCAGGAACGCCGCGCGCTGCGACAGCCAGTCGCAGGCGGCATCGAAACGGGCAGGCGGCAGGTTGAAGGCCAGGTGCACGCTGCCGACCTCGGCAGCCGGCGTCAGCTGCAGCCGGCTCCAGCCGATCCGCACATGTTCGGCTTCGACCGGCATCCGCAGCACCTCGCCATAGAAGGCCAGACCGGCCGCGACATCGGTGCAAGGCAGGCGGACATGGGTAATGCGCATCACAGGCTCCTGGACGGTGGAGCGGCTATTGCACGACCTCAAGCATGGTTGAGGTCAAGCGCGCACGACATGCGCGCATCCCGGAGGGCGCTCGCGACGACGCGTATGCCCGCAATGCGATGCAGCCGACCTCGCCCCCATGCGCGGCGATCAAGCAAAAGGCGATACGGAAACCCTGGCGCGCTCAGCCCAGGTGCGTGCGCACCGCTTCGTCGATCTTGGCCGGCGGCACGAAGCCGGGCACCCGCGCCACTTCCTCGCCCTGGCGGAACAGCATCAGCGTCGGCGTCTGGCGCAGGCCCTGCGCGCGGAAGAACTCCTCGCCCACGTCTTCCATCTTCACCTTGAGCAGGGTCACGCCCTGCGCGCTCTCGCCCTCGGCAAAACGCTCCAGCGACTTGTCGAGCATGCGGCAGCCGGGGCAGTTGTCCTTGTTGAAATCGGCCAGCACGCGCGGGTGGGCGGCGAGCGCATCGGCGAACTGTTCGGGGCTGGAGACGGTGATGGTGGTGAGCATGGAACGAAACCTTGTCTGATGTCGGAAGAAGCCCGGCGTGCGATGGGAACGCCGGCAATGCCAGGAAACGGAGGAACGACGACGGCGTCAGCCGCTGCAATGCAACGGCAACACCCTCGCAGCGAAGCCAGCCGCGCCCGCGGAAACCGGCTCGGCAGCGGCCACCGGCACTGCGCCTGCCGACGACGCGCGCGCCGCGCACAACGCCAGCACCTGCGCGCACCACGCGTCGATGGCCGCGTTGTCGCGGTCGCCGTGCGGCATCTGCTCGATCTCCAGCAATGGATAAGCGCTGTCGAAGAACCGCGCGATGCGCTTGACCGCACCGCAGTAGTACTCCAGCCCCCACTGCGTCTCGCCGGTGCCGAACGCCGCCACTTCGATCGTCTTGCCTGTCGCCTCGACCAACTCGGCGATATAGCGCTTCATCTCCGCCGGCGTGCGCCCGGCGTTGTCGCTCCAACTGCCGAGCAGATGCAGGTCGAAGTCCGCCGCACGCGCGGCGTCGCCGAGCGCACCCTGCAGCGTCTGCAGGTCGGTGTGGATCCAGGTCACCTCATGCCCCGCCGCCTCGCACTGCGCATGCACGCGGCGGGCGACGTCGCGGGTGTTGCCGCTTAGCGAAGCGTAGGCGAGCAGGATACGCATGGGCGGGGATTGGGGATGATCAGCCGTTCGGCTGCTGAAAAGCCGGGGAGTGGGGATTCGTCAGAGCGCAGGGACTTGCTGTTGCCAATCCCCATTCCCGATTCCCCAATCCCGGCTCTTCACAGATCGTCGAAGCCGTTGTCCGAGTTGGTCTTCTTGTAGCTGGCGTTGCGCATCTCGAAGAAGTCGGTCTTGGTCTCGGTGAAGTTGTCGGCGTAGGCCTTGATCCACGGCATCACGTTGTCGCTGG
>CAJYXO010000063.1 GCA_913778765.1 uncultured Massilia sp.
GTGGTGGTGGCGCTGGCGCTGTTGGCGCCGATCGCGCTGTGGTCGCGCTCGCACTGGCAGGGTTTGCAGATGCTGGCGCGGGTGGCCGACGAATTCGGCGCCGGCAAGCTGTCGGCGCGCGCCCGCATGAAACCCTCGGACGCCGCCTGGCCGCTGGCGGGCCGCATCAATGCGATGGCCGAACGCATCCAGGGCTTGCTGGAGTCGCAGAAAAATCTGCTGCACTCGGTGTCGCACGAATTGCGCACCCCGATCGCGCGGCTGGAATTCGCGCTCGAATTACTGGCGGACCGCGCCGACGATCCGGCGTTAGCGAAGCGCATCGCCGCCATGCACGGCGATGTGGCCGAGCTGAACGAACTGGTGAACGAGCTGCTCTCGATGAGCAAGCTGGACAACGCCACCGGGCCGCAGCGCGCCCTGTTCGAGGTCGAGCCGGTGCTGCGCGAATGCGCCGGCGGCCTGCATCCGCCGCCGGCCAGGCTGCTCGTCGAGCTGGACCCCAGGCTGGGCAGCATCGACGGCGACCGCCGCCTGCTGGCGCGCGCGGTCGGCAACCTGCTGCGCAATGCCCAGAAATATGCGGCGGACACGGTGGCGCTGAGCGCGCGCCGCGACGGCGGCCTGCTGGAAATCCTGGTCGACGACGACGGCCCCGGCATCCCGGACGACGAACGCGAGCGCATCTTCGAGCCCTTCTACCGGCTCGACCGCAGCCGCGACCGCGCCACCGGCGGCTTCGGCCTCGGGCTGTCGATCGCGCGCAAGGCGGTGGCCTTGCATGGCGGCGAGCTGACGGTGCAGCGTTCGCCGCTGGGTGGGGCGCGGTTCCTGATCACCTTGCCCGACGGCGTCCTGAGCGCCTGAGGACTATTTCGCCGCGGCCGCCTTGGCCACCAGCGCATCGGCGACTTGCAAGGTACCCTGGAACATTTCCTGCGGATTGTTGGTCTTGGTGCTCTCGTGGATCATCCCCGGCGAGGTCACGTATTTGCCGTCGACGACGATGGTCGGCACCGACTCGACCTTGTAGGCGGCGATCACCTTGTCCAGCTGGCGCAGCCGGATCTGCACGCCGAAGGAATTCCAGGCGTTCAGGAAGGTGGCGCGGTCGATGCCGTTCTTCGACACCCAGTCGACGATCGCATCGTCCTTGTTCAAACGGATGCGCTGCTGGTGCACGGCGTTGAAGACCTTTTCGTGCATGTCGCCGAGGCGGCCCAGGGCTTCCAGGGTCAGGTACAGGTGGGCTTCCGGATCGTTGGCGCCGGTGTAGGGCATGTGGATGCGGCGCACCTGGATGCGGTCGCCCTGCTTTTTCACCCATTCCTCGAAGCCCGCTTCCAGGCCATTGCAGACCGGGCAGTGGTACATGAAGAATTCGATCACCTCGACCTTCTTGCCGGCCGCCTGCACCGGCTGCGGCTGCGCCAGGGTCGCGTAGTCGACGCCGTTCTGCGGATTCGCCGGCGACGCCACGGCGTATGTCGACACGGCAGCGGAGACGGCGGAGGCCAGCAGGCCGGCGGCGGCAAGGCGCAGAACACGCATGAAGGATTCCTTATCTGGTGTGGTCGGTATGCCTAGCTTAGCATTCTTTGCCGGAAAGATTGCCTTAAAGGAAACTTAGAAGCCAAAAAAAATCCCGCCGGGTGGGCGGGATTGCTTCTGAAGATCAGTGGCGGCGGACTTTCGGCGTTTCCGGCGTTTCTGGTCGGATATGGCTGACGCCGTACCAGAGATGCTCCCACCAGTGCTCGCGCGAGCGGACCGTGCGCAGGCACAGCCGGTCGATCTCGCCCTTGAACACCGGGTCGGCGCACTGCTTGTTCACCAGGGCGTTGCGCTGGTTCTCGGCATTCACCAGCGCGATGCACAGCCAGAACACCATGCCCACCAGCACCGCCACGAGGCCCCAGGCCCAGTGGAGATAATAGCGGGTGTCATGCAGGTCCTCGTCTTCCGGCTTGGACCCGTCATAGATCTTCAGAATCTTGCCTTCGGCATCGCTCATTTCGTTTTGGCTGCCTTTGCGACCAGGGCGTCCATCACCTGCAGGGTGGCCGTGAACAGCTGGTTTTCGTTACTTGCCTTGACCGAATTGTAGACCGTCGCCGGCGAGGTCTGGTACTTGCCGTCGATGACGACCGTCGGCGCGCCATCGACCTTGTAGGCATCGATGAGCTGCGGCAGGCGGCGCAGCTTGGTCATCACGCCGAAGGAGTTCCAGGCGCTGGTGAAGGTGGCGCGGTCGATGCCGTTCTTCGACACCCAGTCGATGACGGTGGCGTCGTCCTTCATGCGGATGCGGTCCTGGTGGATGGCCTTGAACACCTTGGCATGCATCTCGTCGACCTTGCCCAGCGCTTCCAGCGTCAGGTACAGGTGGGCTTCCGGATCGTTCGGACCGCCGGCCGTCAGGTGGATGCGCTTCAGGACGATGTTGTCACCCTGCTTTTTGACCCACTGTTCGAACTGCGGTTCCAGCGCGTTGCAGTGCGGGCAGTGATACATGAAGAACTCGATCACCTCGACCTTTTTGCCGGTGGCCTGCACCGGCTGCGGCTGCGCGAGCGTCACGTATTCGACGCCGCTCTTCGGGTCGGTCGGCGAAGCGAAGGCCGGGGTGGACACGGCCGTGGCGACGAGGCTGGCGGCAAGCAGGGCGAAACGCAGGGAACGCATAAGTATCCTTCTCGGGTTGGTTGTGCAAACGACCGCGAGATTACCACTTTTTCGCCCGCAAGCCTTAGCCATGGCTTATTTTTTGCACTGCTTACCGCTTGTTACACCGGGGTCAGTGCCGTACACCGGGCTCAGATCGGGGTCAGACTCCGATTTTGGGAAATTGCCCAAAATAGGAGTCTGACCCCGGTTTGATGTCGCTTAAAAGTTGTAGCGGGCCGAGAGTTTGAGCTGGCGGCCGTCGCTCGGGTAGATGCCGGACTGGCAGCCGAAGGCGTTGCTGAAGTAGCGGCGGTCGGCCAGGTTGAGGCCGGAGGCGGCGACTTCCCACGGGCCCAGCTTGACGGCGTAGCGCGCGTCGAAGGTCACGTAGGACGGCATGCGCGCCGCGCAGCTGTTGTCGAAGTCGCTGCCGTAGCGCTGGCCGTCGACCCACTGCACGCCGGCGTCGACGCTCTGGCCGCCGCCCGGCTGCCAGGCCAGGCGCGCGGTGACCACGTTCTTCGGCACCAGCACCATCTCGCGGCCGGCGTTCGGGCCGGCGGTGAATCTGGCGTTCACGTGCTGCAGGTGGGCGGTGGCGCGCCAGGCCGGGGCCAGCTGGGCCTCGGCATCGATCTCCAGGCCTTCGCGGCGGGTCGGATCGAGGTTGGTGTTGGCGAAGGCGGTCGGGTCGTAGAAGATCTCGTTATCCAGGTTGTGGCGGAACACGCGCGCGGTCAGCTTGCGCGCGGCGTCGCCGAGGGTCGCGCCCAGCTCGAGGTCGTGCGACGTCTGCACCTTCAGCAGGCTCAGGCTGGTGCGGAAGCTGTTCTCGTCGACGTTCGCCACGCGGTAGCTCTGCCCTGCCCGCGCGTACAACGTCAGCTGCGGCAGCACGGCGTAGCTACCCTGTGCTTCCCAGGCATTCTGGGCCTGGGAGCCGTTGTCGGCGACCCCGCCCAGCATCGCGTCCACGTAGTCCTTGTCGAAGATTTCGCGGCGCGCGCCCAGCGCGAGGCGCCCGTTGTGGGCCGGATCGAAGCGCAGCTCGTCGCGCAGGTACAGGGCCTTCGATTTCTGGGAGGCGTCGGCCAGCGAATAATCGGAGGTGGTCTTGCGCTGCCAGTCGATGACGTCGATGCCGGCCACCAGCTCGTTCTGCATGCCGCCCATATCGCCCAGCCAGCGCGCACGCGGCGAGAACTGGTTCTGGCGTCCCTTGTAACGGGTGATTGATGCTGCCGACCCGAAGTAGTAATTCGACTCGGCCTCGCGCTCGCGGTGCGACAGCTCGGCCGCCAGGTCGACCTGGCCCAGGCGGTACTCGGCAAAGGCGTCGATACGGTCGGTGTCCAGCGCGCCGAAATCGTTCGGGGTCTGGGTCTGGCGCGGATCGGCCTGGAACTGGGCCAGGGTCAGCGAGCCCGGCAGGCGCGAATCCTGGCGCGCGCTTTCCACGCGCACGCCCACGCGGCCGCCCGTGAAGCCGGCCTGGACGCCGGCCGAGACGCTGTTCTGGGTGAAGTCGCTGTTCTTGCGGTAGTTGCCGTTGTCCTGGCGCGCCACGGCGAGGTCGGCGCTGATGTTGCCGGCGACGTGGGACAGCGAGGCGCGCACATCGCGCTCGCGGAACTGGCCGCCCTCGGCGAACACGGAGCCGTGCGTGCCCTGCTGCGCGCGGTTCGCGGCCTGGCGGGTGGTGATCTGGATCGTGCCGCCGGTGGCGCCCTCGCCGTACAGCACGCTGCTGCCGCCGCGCACGATTTCGATGCGCTCGACCGTGTCGATCGGGATGGTCGACAGCACCGGGCTGGCGAGCTCGTTCTCGTTCAGGCGCACGCCGTCGACCATGATCACCATGTTCTGCGCGCCGTTGGTACCGAAGCCGCGCAGGTCGAGCGCGAAGTCGGGCGAGGAATCGAGGCTCTGGCGCCCGAACACGCCGCCGATCTTGCGGATCGCCGCATTGACGTCGTTCACGCCGGCGCTACGGATCTCGTCCTGGGTGATGACGGTGGCGCCGATCGGCTGCAGGGTCTCCGGGCTCGGGAAGCGCGAACCGGTGATGACGACGGTGGCGGGCGCCGGTTCGTCGGCGTGGGCGGAAACGGGAATGGAAACGGCAATGGCGCAGGCCAGCGCAAGCGCGGGCTTTTGTTTGGAATTCATCGGTGATGTCTTGTTCGATCGTTAGGCCGGTGCGCGTCCCCGCACGCCGGCTCGTCACGGAAGCGCGGCGCACGCCCGCCTCCCCCTGTCCTGGCCGGTATCCGGGCTCGCAAGTCAGACCTTTCCACCTTCCTATGAAGAATTGATCACAGTGGTTTTCGAAAAGGCCAGCCGCCAGTCAAGGCGACGCTTGTTTACCGTTGCGGGGGCAGCACACGTTGGCGCGGCGCCGGGGGCGCCTGCGCTCCGTGTTTCCCGTTTAACTGCACGCGCAAGAAGACGCGTGCGGGCACCAGAACGGGGCGCATTATAAACCTATTAAGCAACATCCCGGCCGGCCGAGGCCTCTTTCAGCCACCAAACAACAGCCGAGATGGTTTTTTGTCAGCTTTTTCGCATATAGTGTGAACACAAAAGCAACTTACAAAGTTCAGACTGGGGGTCTTGCATGAGATTGGGTTCCACATTCTTCAGGACGGGCGCCGCTGCCGTCCTGCTGGCAGCCGGGGTAGTGGTCACCGCCGACATCCTCGCCGAATCGGCCGACAACAAGGCCGCGCCAGCCGCCGCTCCAGCAGCAACGCCTTCCCTGGACGGCATCGCCCTGGCCGCGCCGAACGCCGCCGCGGTCACGGTGGCCAGCAGCCCGGACGCCTGGGGCGGGGCCCGCACCGGCCTGGAGGCGACGCTGTCGGACCGCGTGGTCCACTACGACATCGACGCCACCCTCGACCCGGTCAAGCACCTGGTGGCGGGCCGCGAAAAGCTCACCTGGCGCAACCGCAGCAAGGTCGCCGTGAAGAGCGTCTACGTGCACCTGTACATGAACGCCTTCGAAGGCACGGGCAGCACCTTCTTCACCGAGAAGCGCCAGCGCGACGCCGCCTTCCGCTCCGGCGTCGACATCAAGGAAGGGGAATGGGGCCACATCGCCCTGCGCTCGGTCACCCAGGGCGACGTCAAGGTGCCCTGGACCTTCGTCCACCCCGACAACGGCCCCGCCCTCGACCACACGGTGGTGCGCTTCGACCTGCCGGAAGCGGTGGCGCCGGGCGCCTCGACCACCTTCGACATCGACTTCCACACCCAGCTGCCGCGCGTGATGGCGCGCACCGGCTACTTCGGGACCTTCCACCTGGTCGGCCAGTGGTTCCCGAAGATCGCCGTGCTGGAGCTGCCGGGGGAACGCGGCGCCACCGCCCCGCGCTGGAATGCCCACGAATTCCACCTGAACTCCGAGTTCTACGCCGATTTCGGCAGCTTCGACGTGCGCCTGACGGTGCCGAAGGAGTACACGGTCGGCGCCACCGGCGAACGGCAAGGCGCGCCCGCCGAAAAGGACGGCATGCTGACCCACCGCTTCGTGCAGGGCGACGTCCACGACTTCGCCTGGACCGCCGACAAGCGCAGCAGCAAGCCGATGGTCGAGACCTGGACCGGTCCGGGCAGCCCGAACGTCACCGTCACCGTGCTGTATCCGCCCGAGTACGCGGCCAGCGCGGCGCCGGCGATGAAGGCGGCCAAGGATTCACTTACCTACTTCTCGAACACCCTCGGCCCCTACCCGTATAAAACGCTGACGGTGGTGATCCCGCCGCACAACGCGGAGGAAGCGGGCGGCATGGAATACCCGACCTTCTTCACCGCCGAAGGCTATGCCCGGGTCGAGCCGACCCTGCCGTCCCAGTACATGCTGGACTTCGTCACCATCCACGAATTCGGCCACGGTTATTTTTACGGCCTGCTGGCCAACAACGAGTTCGAAGAGCCGGTGCTGGACGAAGGCCTGAACGAATACTGGGACCTGCGCATGATCCGCGAGCGCGGCCAGCAGATTCACGCCGGCACGCCCTTCCTGCAAAAGCTCGGCATCGGCCCGCGCTTCGACGCCTTCGCCATCGAGCGCGCCGGCACCCCGCGCAACGATCCGGCCGATGCGCCGGGCCAGAACGCCTACGACCGCCTGCAGGACATCGGCCCGGTCTACAGCCGCACCGCGACCCTGATGCGCGACCTCGAAGCGCGCGTCGGCAAGGAGCCGATGGAGCGCGCCTTCAAGGAATACTACCGCCGCTGGAAGTTCCGCCACCCCAGCACCGCCGACCTGCGCGACACCTTGGCCGAGGTCACCGGCCAGCGCGCCACCGTGGAAGCCGCGTTCGCCCAGCAGGTGTACGCGGCGGCCAAGATCGACGACCGCGTCGCCGCATTCACCAGCCGCGAACAGCTCCCGCTGCCGGGCACGCGCCAGGTCGACGGCAAGTGGATCGAAGATAAACAGGACGAGATCGACAAGCGCGTCGAGAAGGACCGCGAAGCCTGGAAGAAGGCCAATCCGAAGGCGAAGGAAGGCACGGGTCCCTACCCCTTCCGCACCGAAGTGCTGGTGCGCCGCTACGGCGCCGCGGTGCCGCAGACGCTGCTCGTCAAGTTCGCCGACGGCAGCCACGAAACCGTGCGCTGGGACGCCGGTGAGAGCTGGCACAAGTTCAGCTGGGTCAAGCCGGCGAAGGCCGTGTCGGCGGAACTCGACCCGGAGCGCCTGCACTACCTCGACGCCAGCAAGCTGGACGACAGCCGCACCATCGACGCCGACGCCAGCGCGTCGCGCCGCTGGGGCATGGACGTCGCCGCCTTCTTCGAATACCTCCTCACCCTGATCGCGACCGTATGATGAGCACCGACCAGACCCTCGACTCCCCTTCCCTGGCGCCGCACAACACCAGCGTGCGCCGCCGTCACGGCCTGCGTCCGATGCTGGGCGCGATGCGCGCCGCCCTGCAGTGGCGCCTGATGTTGTGGTGGGCCGTGCTGCTGCTCCTGCCGACGGTCGTGGCCAGCCTGCCGGTATGGCAGATGCTGGGCGCGAACCTCGACCATTCCGTGTACGCGGGCCAGCTTGCGCATCGCCTCGACGCGCTCGCCCTCGCCGACATCATGAGCAATGTGCGCGAGCGCTACGGCGCGGCGCTCTCGGCCGGCGGCATGGTCGCGGTGGCGCTGACCCTGCTGCTGTCGCCGCTGCTGGCCGGGATGACGATCCACGCCGCACGCGCCACCCGCCGTCCCGGCTTTGGCGAACTGCTGGCCGGCGGCGCCGCCGAATACGCGCGCATGTTCCGCATGCTGGTGTGGAGCGCGGTGCCCCTGGCGCTGGCCGGCATCCTCGCCGGCGTCGCCTTCAAGATGGCCGGCAAGACCGCCGAGACCGCGATCCTGGAAAGCGATGCCGAGCGCGCCTCGCACATCGCGATGGCGGTCGCGGCGATCGTGTTCGCGCTGGTGCACGCCACCGTCGACGCCGGCCGCGCCCTGCTCGCCAACGAACGCCGCCGCCGCTCGGCCATCGTCGCCTGGTGGGGCGGCGTCAAGCTGATGGTGCGGCGTCCGCTCACCCTGCTGGGCGTGTACGTGGTGGTCACCGGCATCGGCCTGCTGCTGGCCGCCCTGCTGGCGGCCGTGCGCGTGCACGTGCCGGCGCTGGGCGCGGGCGGCACGATCGGCGCCTTCCTGCTGACGCAACTGGCGGTGCTGGCGCTGGGCTGGATGCGCAGCGCGCGGCTGTTCGCGATGATGGCGGTGGTGCGGGCGCGGCCGCAGTAAGGAAACGTCTGAACCGTCATTCCCGCGGAGGCGGGAATCCAAGTTCGTCCATCTGTCGCAAAACTTGGGTTCCCGCCTGCGCGGGAACGACGGGTGAGCTACCATGACCCTTTGAACCTCAATCAAGGAGCCACCATGCCCACCCGCCTGCCCACCTACTTCGTCTCCCACGGCGGCGGCCCCTGGCCATGGATGAAGGACCAGTACGGCGCCACCTACGACCAGCTGGAAGCCTCGCTGGTCGACATCAGGCGCCAGGCCGGCGCCCGCCCGAAAGCGGTGCTGGTGGTCACCAGTCACTGGGAAACCGACCAGTTCGCGGTCTCGAGCGGCGCGGCGCCCGGCATGATCTACGACTACGGCGGCTTCCCGCCGCACACCTACCAGATCCAGTACCCGGCGCCGGGCGACCCGCAGCTGGCCGCCCGCGTCGCCGGCCTCCTGGGCGCCGCCGGCCAGCCCGCCACGCTCGACCCCGAGCGCGGCTTCGACCACGGCACCTTCTCGATGCTGTACCCGGTCTACCCGGAGGCCGACATGCCGGTGGTGCAGCTGTCGATCCGCCACGGCTACGACCCGGCCGTGCACCTGGCCGCCGGCCGCGCGCTGGCGCCGCTGCGCGACGAGGGCGTGCTGATCGTCGGCAGCGGTCTGTCCTTCCACAACCTGCGCCAGTTCGGGCCGGGCGGCGCACTGGCCTCGCATGCCTTCGACACCTGGCTGCAGCACGTTTTGCTGGAACTGTCGCCGGCGGACCGCGAACAGGCGCTTCTGAATTGGGCCGAAGCGCCGTATGCGCGCCATGCGCATCCGCGCGAGGATCACCTGGTGCCGCTGTGGGTGGCCTTGGGGGCGGCCGAGCAGGAGGCTGCGGCCTGCGTGTATCACGAGGACAGCTTCTTTGGGGCGCTGACGGTGTCGAGTTTCAGGTTTGGGGCGGCGGCCGCGTGACGGCGCGCGTGGGCACGGGGGTGCCCACCTACGAGATACCGGTGACCGGAATCGAACCGGTACAAGAGATCAAGTACCGCGTTTACCTCTTGCAGCCTCCTCGGCCTTCTTCGCTGCCTTCTCTTCCGCAATCCGCGCCTTCTCTTCCATCTCGATGCGGTGCTTTTCGAGCGCCACCGCGCGCGTGGCCGGCGTCTCCAGGCTGATGCGCCCCAGCGCTCCCTGGCGGTAGTCCTGCAGGAACACGTGGGATGCCTTTTCGTAGTCGAAGTCGCCGCCGCGCACGCGGAAGCCGCGGCGCTGGGCCACGCCTTCGATCACGCCGAAGCCGTCCATGCCCTCGGTCTTCAGGCCGTAGCGCTCGGTCAGGAAGTGCGGATAGCGTTCCAGCAGGAGCGTACCCAGGAATTCGGCCACTTCTTCCTCGATCACGGCATTCGTGCCGACCGCGTGGCTGGCGGCCAGCATCAGGCCGTCGCTTTCCATGGCGATCTTCGGCCACAGCATGCCGGGGGTGTCGACCAGCACCGTGAACTTGTCCAGGTAGATCTTCTGCTGGGCCTTGGTGACGGCCGGTTCGTCGCCGACCTTGGCCACGCGCTTCTTCAGCAGCGCGTTCATCAGGGTCGACTTGCCGACGTTCGGGATGCCCATGATCATGATGCGCAGCGGCTTGGTCGGCACGCCGCGGTGCGGGGCCAGCTGCTTGCACAGGTCGGGGATGCGCGCCACGTCGGACGGCTTCTTGGTCGTCATCGGATAGGCGGTGACGCCGTCCTGGGCGTCATACCAGGCGGCCCAGGCGGCGGTCGCCACGGGGTCGGCCAGGTCGGTCTTGTTCAGGACCTTCAGGCAGGGCTTGCTGCGGAACTTGCGCAACTCCTCCACCATCGGGTTGCTGCTCGCCTGCGGCAATCTTGCGTCCAGGACCTCGATGACCACATCGGTGTTTTCCATCTGCTCCGCGGCCTGCTTGCGGGCTGCGGCCATGTGGCCCGGGAACCATTGAATCGACATGCTTACTCTCAATAATCTGCGTACAAGACGCTATTTTACGCTGGCGAGCCCGGTCAGCTCCTGTTCGCTGAAGGTCGGGTTCGCCACGGACTGGCGCAGCAGCGCCGCGACGTCGTCTTGACGCAGCAGCGCCAGGTCCTGGTGCTGGCGCCCGAGCGCGCGCTGGATCAGCGGGTGGGCCAGCAGCCGGGCTTCCTTTTTCGGGGTGGTCGGCCTGATGCCGGTCAGGGCGATGGCGGCCTGGTCGACGGCATCGTACTCGCGCCCCGCCGCCGCCTCGGCCTGGCGCGGATCGTCGACCAGCAGGCAGCGGATCGCATAGGCCAGCGCCGCCAGGCCTTCCTCCGCCATCAGCGTGAGCTGGCCGCCCTGCACCTCTTTGCCGGGGATCATGCCGATGACTTCGTCCAGGATATCCGGCCAGGGCTGGGCGCCAGGATCGTCCGCCAGGATGCACTGCCACAGCTCGGCGACGATCTCGCGCGCGCGGCCCTGGGTGGACGGCGCCAGCGCGGCGGCGAAGCGTTCGCAGGCCGGCATCAGCCGGGTCGCGGCGGCCGCGGCATAGGCCAGCCGGGCCGCGGGCGGGAATGCCGCCAGCGCGGCCAGCAGGCCTTGCTTGTCGTAGCTGTACATCGAATCTGCCATTGGCACATTCTACCGCGCACTCGGCTTTGGACCGCACGCGCTCGGCGGCAGCGGCTGGCCGGGGTCGAAGGCCTCCAGTTCGCTCTTCGCCAGCTTGACGTCCTTGCTGAACTCCGTCAGGTAGCGGGTCCGCTCCTCGCTCTGCCATTCGGCATCGGAAAAACTTTTCAGCGGATGGCGCTGCGAGGTGAAGACCTTGCCTTCCAGGCGCGGCATCAGGGCCCGGTCGGGGTCGGTGTTCTCCTTCAGCAGGTAGCCGTCGACGTCGCGCAGGGTCAACGGCATGGCCGCTTCCTGGTCGCGCATCAGCTTGCCGAACATGGTCAGTCTGACCTCGTTGGGGCCGGGGCCGAGCACGTCGTTGAATGTCAACAGGGCGAACGGCCGGCCGCGCGCGTCGTCGACCCGGCCGCTGATGACGTAGCGTCCCGGCATGCGCACGTTGGCAGGCAGGACGAAGACCAGCGAGCCGTTCTCGACCGCTTCGCGCGGCTGCCCGGTCCAGACCGCCGGCAGTTCGGGCGTGTAGATCACGTCGAAGACAACCATGCCGTTCTTGCCGTTCACGGTGTAGCTGACCTGGGTGCGGATGGTGCCGTTGAAGCCGGCCAGGCCGCTTTGCGCCGGCGCCAGCACCCCGGCGAAGGCGCCGTCGTTCGGCACCGGGTCGGCGCCGCCGCCGTCGTCCGCGAACGGGATGCTGACCTGCGGCGTCTGGCGCGTGCCCTGGTAGGTGATGCCCTGGGCGACGGCGCGCGTGATCACCAGCGGCAGCACCTGGTTGCCGGCGTCCACCGCGCGCAGCGAGAACGCGACCGCCTCGTTGGCCGCCATGTAGACCCGCGACTGCGAGGTCTGCAGCTGCACGCTGCGGTCCGCGCCGCCGCCCTGCAGGCGCATCGGGTTCATTTCCGTGACCGGATCGTTCGGATGGTTCTGGTCGGCGTTCTGGGCCATCGGGCGCGAGCCGACCGGGTACTGGCTGCCTTCGCGGTAGCTGCACAGGGTATGGTCGGCCAGCTGGTAGTTCTCGAGGAGCTGGCGGCGGCGCTGGCTGCGTTCGTCGACGGCCGGCAGGCTGCCGCCCTGCACCGGGTGGAAGAAGGGCTGCCCCTGCGGCGCCGGGGCCCGGGCCGCGGTCACCGTCGGCGCGGGGCTGCCGTGGTCCATGAAGCGCCAGACCAGGGCCGCCAGCACCAGCAGCGCCAGCCCGGGGACCGCCAGCCGGCGCAGCCAGGGCCGCGGGGCGGACCTGGCCGGCTGCTGCCGTAGCTGCGATGTCTTTTTAGAGGGCACTGCTCACCATCGCACTTCGGACGACGGAAACGATGCCTGCCCAGTTTCCGCTCGTGTAATGGTTGTAGGCCTCGCCGTCGTCGCGGAAGGAAACGGCGTGGTAACTCCACTTGGCGGCGCCGCCCTCGTTGGCGGCGGTGCCGAGCGTCAGGTCGTTGCACAGCCAGTCGCTCGGGTTGCAGTAGGAGCCGCCCGAACTGCCGGAGACGCCGCCCGAGCTGTGGTAGGCCACGGCCTCGTCGTCCTGGCCGGGCAGGATGCCGGAATAGGCCGTGCCCTTGGCGCCGGCGTACATGTAGAACCAGATATTCCGGGTGGTGTTGTGGTTGTACATGGCGCGCGCGGTGGCGGTCTTCAGGTCCTGCGTGAGCGGGTCGGAGACGGCCCAGGAGCCGTAGTCGGCCAGCTCGGAGCCGCCGCCTGCGCCCGAGGCGGCGCGCACCCACTTGATGTTCCAGCCGGTTTGCGAGGTGCCGTCCGAATTCCCGCACACGCCCGAGGAATTCGGGGTGGCGTTCTTCTTGACGCGCGCCGAGCCGCCGTAGTTTGCCAGCACGTAGCCCATCATCAGGTCGCCGGCGCTGTGGGTGGCGATGTAGCACCAGTTGCCGCCGGTGCAGAAGCAGTCCAGGGCATCGCGGATATGTCCCGACTGCGAGGCGATGCTGTTGTAGCCGTCCCAGTTGACGGACTTCTTGTTGACGCCTGCGGCCGTGGCCGACGGTCCCCAGTAGGTGAAGCTATCGTAGTTGCCGATGGTGCCGCCGCCGGTGCGGCCGTTGATCCATAAGGTGTAGTTCGTTGCCGATGCCAGTCCCGGGGTCAAGCTCACTGCGGCAAGCAGGCATAGCGCCCAAATCGTGCGTATCAGTCTCATCTTGTCTCCACTCGTTTATTGTCGTTGGATTGCATTCGCTGGCGCAGGACGCACACAAAAGAATTCCGCACGACCGTGCTACAGCCGAGTTGAATGTAGATGGGACATATTTACAAGTCAATTACCGCACGAGACAAATTGATGAGTGTGGCGGAAATGGCGCAGCTTCCATTTCCGCCGCATGACACGGCTAGCGGGCGTAGGTGTCCATGGTCCCGCGCAGGATGGACACGATGCCGCTCCAGTTTCCTTCCGTGGAATGGCTGTAGGCTTCGCCGTCGTCGCGGAACATCACCGTATGGTAGGCCCACTTGGTACTGCCGCCGTGGTTCGGTCCGGAGCCGTACGTCAGGTCGTTGCAGAACCAGTCGCCGGGATTGCAGAGCCACCGGCCCGAACTGCCGGCGACGCCGCCCGCGCTGTGGTAGGCCTCGACGCCATCGTCCTGGCCGGGCAGGACGACCGAGCCCAGGCCGCCGCCGGCGCCGGCGTGCATGTAGAACCAGATGCCGCGCGTTTCGTTGTGGTTGTACATGGCGCGCGCGGTGCCGACCTTCACGTCCTGCACCAGCGCTTCGGAGGTGGTCCAGGCGCCGACGTCCGCCAGCTCGGACCCGCCGCCCGAGCCGGCCGCGACGCCCACCCACTTGATGTTCCAGCCGGTCTGGGTGCCGCCGGCGTCGCCGCACACGCCGGACGCATTCGCCACCGCGTTCTTGCGTGCGCGGGTCGAGCCGCCGTAGTTGGCGAGGTTATAGCCGATCATCAGGTCGCCCGCGCTGTGGGCCGCGATATAGCACCAGTTGTTCCCGGTGCAGAAGCAGTCGAGGGCGTTGCGGATCAGGGCGCTCTGGCTGGCGATGCTGCTGCGGCCATCCCAGTTGACGGACTTCTTGTTGACGCCGGCGTCCGCCGTGGCGACGCCCCAGTAGTTCCAGCTGTTGTAATTGCCGATGGCGCCGCCGCCGGTGCGGCCGTTGATCCACAGCGTGTAGTTGGTGGCCGATGCCAGTCCGGTGACAGCGAGCAGGCACAGCGCCATCGCGAAGCGCAGCAGTTTCATGTCCCCTCCAGTCCAGGTTGTCGTGGAAGGTTAGATACTGCCGCGTTACGGTGGTTCTCAGTCCAGCTCGGCCAAAGCCTTGACGTGCGTCGCCACGCTGCGTCCCAAAGCGGACAGGTTGTAGCCGCCTTCCAGGCAGCTCACGATCCGCCCCTGCGCATGCCGGCGGGCCACCTCGACCAGCTGGTGGGTGATCCAGGCGTAGTCGGCTTCGACCAGCGCCATGCCGCCCAGGTCGTCCTCCTTGTGGGCGTCGAAGCCGGCCGAGATGAAGACCATCTGCGGGCGGTGGGCATGCAGGGCGGGCAGCCACTGCTCCTGGACGATCTTGCGCACCACGTCGCCGCCGCTGTAGGCCGGCACCGGAATGTTGACGCTGGTCGCGGTGACCGGACCCGGTTCGGTGTATGGATAGAAGGGATGCTGGAAGAAGCTGGCCATCAGCACGCGCGGGTCGTCGCGGAAGGATTCGTCGGTGCCGTTGCCGTGGTGGACGTCGAAGTCGACGATGGCGACCCGCTCGAGTCCGTGCACCTCGAGCGCATGGCGGACCGCGATCGCGATATTGTTGAACAGGCAGAAGCCCATCGGCTCGCCGGGGCGCGCGTGGTGGCCGGGCGGGCGGATCGCGCAGAAGGCGTTGTCGACGCGGCCGGCGATGACGTCGTCGGTGGCGGCGATCGCCAGGCCGGCGGCGCGCAGGGCGGCCTGGTAGCTGTGCCTGCACAGCAGGGTGTCGCCGTCGAGCGGATAGTGGTCGCCGGCGTTCGGGAGGTTGTCGCGCACCATGTCGAGCGCGGCGCGGCTGTGGTTGCGCAGGATCGCCGCCTCGTCGGCCGGCGGGCCGCCGCAGCGTTCGACCAGGCCGTCCAGGCGCGCCAGGATCAGCTGGTCTTCGATCGCCTGCAGGCGTGCCGGCGTTTCGGGATGCCAGTCGCCCATCTCGTGCAGGGCGCAGTCCGGGTGGCTATAAATTCCTGTGCTCATGTAATTGCTGTGCTCATGTGCCGCGCATGGTAGATTTCCAATGGCGCTAATCTACCATGCGCCACGAACCAGTGAGAAAAAGCCATTCATGTTCAAACAATTGCATTCCGCCGCACGCCAGGTCGGCCAGATCGTGGTGGGCAAGGACCAGCAGGTCCGCCTGGCCCTCACCTGCCTGCTGGCCGGCGGCCACCTGCTGATCGACGACGTGCCCGGCGTCGGCAAGACCACGCTGGCGCATGCCCTGGCCCTGACCCTCGGCCTGCAGTTCAACCGGGTCCAGTTCACCAGCGACCTGCTGCCGGCGGACGTGGCCGGCATCTCCGTATACGAGCGCGAGAAGAACGGCTTCGTGTTCCATCCCGGCCCCATCTTCAGCCAGGTGCTGCTGGCCGACGAGATCAACCGCGCCACGCCCAAGACCCAGTCCGGCCTGCTGGAGGCGATGGAGGAGCGGCAGGTGACCGCCGACGGCGTCACGCGGCCGCTGCCCGAACCCTTCTTCGTGATCGCGACCCAGAACCCGGCGCACCAGGTCGGCACCTTCCCGCTGCCGGAATCCCAGCTCGACCGCTTCCTGATGTGCCTGTCGCTGGGCTATCCGGACGCCAGCGCCGAGCGCGCCCTGCTGATGGGCGAGGACCGGCGCGCGATGCTCAAGACCCTGCAGCCGGTGATGCGGCCGGCGGAGCTGCTGGACGCCCAGCGCTCGCTGCGCGCCATCCACGCGTCCGGATCGCTGGTCGACTACCTGCAGGCGCTGGCCCAGGAATCGCGCTCGGGCAAGCTGTTCGCCGAGGGCCTGTCGCCGCGCGCGACCCTGGCCCTGCTGCAGGCGGCGCGCGCCTGGGCCGCGCTGGAAGGCCGCGACCACGTGATCCCGGAAGACATCCAGACCCTGCTGGTGCCGGTCTGCGCACACCGCCTGCGGCCGCTGAAGTCCACGCACGGGGGCGGCGCCGCCAGCCGCGACCTGGTGCTGCAGCTGCAGAAATCGGTGCCGGTCTGAGGAGGGCGAAGCACGATGACTGAGGCCGCCGTCGCCCGATTGCCGCTGGGCGTGCGCCTGCTGGACTGGCTGCGCGGCCGGCGCAGCACCTGGCGCGAACGCAGCACCGCGCGCGACCGCGGCGAGGTCGAACTGAACCAGCGCCGCGTCTACATCCTGCCGACCCGCGCCGGCCTCGGCTTTGCCGCCCTGTTGCTGGCGCTGCTGATCGGCTCGATCAACTACAGCCTGGGCCTGGGCTTCGGCCTGACCTTCGTGGCCGCCGCCTGCGGGCTGGTCGACATGCTGAACACCTACCGCAACCTGGCCCACCTGCACTTGCGCCCGGGCCGTGCCGGCGCCGTGTTCGCGGGCGAGGAAGCGCCCTTCGAACTGCTGCTGTCGAACCGCACCCGGCTGGCCCGCTACGCGCTGTGGGTCGACGTCGACACCAGCAAGGCGCCGCGCCACGCGGTCGACGTCGCCGCCCATGCCGGCGCCGGCGTGACCCTGTCCGCCACCAGCCGCCGGCGCGGCTGGATGAAGGCGCCGCGCGTGCGCCTGAGCACCCGCTTCCCGCTCGGCCTGTTCAACGCCTGGAGCTACTGGCAGCCGGACAGCCGCGCGCTGGTCTACCCCTTCCCCGAACAGGATGCGCCGCCGCTGCCGGTCAGCGGCTACCCGAGCCCGGACGGCAGCGGCAGCGCCGGCAGCGACGACTTCGCCGGCGTGCGCAGCTACCAGCCCGGCGATCCGATGCGCCAGCTCGCCTGGCGCCACATCGCGCGCCTCGATCCGGCCCTCGGCGGCCAGCTCGTGACCAAGCAGTTCGAAGGCGGCGCGCTCGACGAGCTGGTGCTCGACCTCGACGCCCTGCCGCGCCAGCTCGACCTCGAACTGAAACTGTCGCGGCTGGCGCGCTGGGTGCTGGAAGCGGAGCTGCGCGCCCTGCCGTATGCGCTGCGCCTCGGCCGCCTGGACATCGACGCCGCGCTCGGCCCGGTCCACCAGGCGGCCTGCCTGGAAGCGCTGGCCCTGTACGGCATGCCGGAAGACGCACGATGAAGACCCTGGGCGCGGCGCCGCGCTTTTCCGCCCCGCTCTCGCGCGACAAGCAGGACACCCTGCTGCTGCTGGTCAGCACCGTGCTGGTGCTGCTGCCGCACACCGTCCACCTGCCGCTGTGGGTGACGCTGGTGTGCGGCGCCACCCTGGCCTGGCGCGCCGCCCTCACCCTGCTCGGCCGGCGCATGCCGGCCAACCTGCTGCTGGTGCCGCTGGCGGTCGGCGCGATGGCGGGCGTGCTGCAGACCTACCACACGGTGATCGGGCGCGATGCCGGGGTCGCCATGCTGGTGCTGCTGGTGGCCTTCAAGATGCTGGAAATGCATGCGCGGCGCGACCTGTTCGTGGTCGTGTTCCTGTGCTTCTTCCTGGTGCTGACCAATTTCTTCTATTCCCAGAGCATCGGCACCGCGCTGTTGATGCTGGCCTCGATCGCCGCCCTGCTCACCACCCAGCTGTCGTTCCAGCTGACCGGCGCCGTGCCCCCGCTGCGCACGCGCCTGCTGATGGGGGCGCGGATCCTGGGCCTGGCGCTGCCGCTGGCGGCGCTCGGCTTCGTGCTGTTCCCGCGCATCGACGGTCCCCTGTGGGGCCAGGGCGGCGGCGGCCAGGGCGCCCACACGGGCATCTCCGACAGCATGGCGCCGGGCCAGTTCTCGAACCTGGCGCAGTCGGACGAGCCGGCCTTCCGCGTGAAGTTCGACGGCGCCCCGCCCGCCCAGACCCAGCTGTACTGGCGCGGTCCGGTGCTCGGCGCCTACGACGGCCGCACCTGGACCCGCGTCACGCCGCGCTCCTACCCGGGCCGCAAACCGGCGCCGGCGCCGCAGCTGAACCTGAACGTGCGCGGCGCCGCCCTGCGCTACGAGGTGACGATGGAACCGTCCGACGGCCGCTGGCTGTTCGCGCTCGAGATGCCGCAGGCGCTGCCGCAGCTCCCGGCCGGCAGCGCCGCGGTCAGCCCCGAATTCGAGCTGCAGGCATCCAGTCCGGTGCGCGAGCGGATCCGCTACCGGCTCGCGTCCCATGTCGACTACCGCCTGCAGGCCGCCGACTCCCTCGACAACGCCTACCAGTGGCTGCTGCTGCCCTACGGCCGCAACCCGAAGGCGCTGGCAGCCGGCGGACGCCTGCGCCGCGACCACGCGGACCCGGTGCGGCGGGTGCAGGCGGTGCTGGACCAGTTCACGACCGGCGGCTTCTCGTATACCCTGCAACCGCCGCTGTTGGGCGGCGACGCGGTCGACGAGTTCCTGTACGTCACCCGCGCCGGCTTTTGCGAGCACTATGCCGGCGCCTTCGTGTTCCTGATGCGCGCGGCCGGCGTTCCGGCGCGCGTGGTGACCGGCTACCAGGGCGGCGAACTGAACCCGATCGACGGCTACCTGACCGTGCGCCAGTCGGACGCCCACGCCTGGGCCGAGGTCTGGCTGCAGAAGCTGGGCTGGGTAAGGATCGACCCGACCGCCGCCATCGCCCCCGACCGCGTGCAGCACAACCTCGCCAGCGCGCTGCCGGCGCCGGCGCCGTTCGGTTTCGAGGGCCTGGGACGGCTGCTGCAGCCGGCCCCGGATTCGCTGCTGGCGAAGGCCCGCTATGCGCTGGGCGCCGCCAACAACCGCTGGAACCAGTGGGTGCTGAACTACAGCCCGCAGCGCCAGCATGCATTACTGGCAAGCCTGCAGGACAAGCTGTTCGACTGGCGCAGCGCCGCCCTGCTGGTCCTGGCCTGTGCGGTGTTGCTGATTGCAGGAAAATTCTCGCGCCAGCGGCGGGGCGACCCGGTCGATCGGCTATACTCGGCCCTGTGTCACCGCCTTGGCCAGCTGGGCCTGCCGCGTGCGCCGGACGAAGGGCCGACGGCCTATGCCGCCCGGATCGGCGCCGCCGGCCTCGCCCCCGAACCCAAGGCGGCTGCCGCCGAATTCCTGCGCCGCTACAGCGCCTGGCGCTATGCCTCGCCAGCGCAGACCCAAGGCGCGAACCTGCTGATCACCCTGAAAGAGTTACTGTCCCGAGTTCGATGAAATTCTCCGTTTCGCTGCTGCTTGCCTTCGCCATCGGCGCCGGGCCGATGTCCCATGCCCTTGCTGCCCCCGCCAAGACCACCAAGTCGGTCAAGTCCGCCAAGCTTGTCAAGAAAGCCAAAGGCAAGGCCGCGAAAGCCGCGCCGGCGGCCCCCAGGCGCCCCAGCATCGACTACGACGGCGAAGCGGTGAATTTCAGCGAGTGGCAGTCGGTGCGTGATTTCGCCGACGAGATGGTCAGCCGCAACGGCTTCGACCGCGCCGAGATCGACGCGCTGATCGGCAAGACGCGTTTCATCGACTCCGCCGTCCAGCTGGTGAAACCGGCGCCGCCGGGCAAGCCGAAGAACTGGCAGGCCTACAGCGAGCGTTTCATCGAGCCGATCCGCATTGGCGCCGGGGTCCGCTTCTGGAACGAGAACGCCGGTCTGCTGGCGCGCGCCGAGGCGCAGTATGGCGTGCCGGCCGAGATCATCGCCGGCATCATCGGCGTCGAGACCATCTACGGCCGCGATACCGGGCGTTTCCGCGTGGTGGACGTGCTGACCACCCTCGCCTTCGCTTATCCTGAAGCGCCGAACCGCAACGACCGCATGCAGTTCTTCCGCAGCGAGCTCGAAAACACGCTGCTGCTGGCGCGCCAGGAAGGCATCGACCCGTTTTCGCTGCTGGGTTCGTTTGCCGGCGCGGTCGGCATGCCGCAGTTCATGCCGGGGAATATCCTGAAATACGGTGTCGACTACGACGGCGACGGCATCGTCGACCTGCGCAATTCGGCCGCCGACGCGATCGGCAGCGTGGCCAACTTCCTCGTCGCGCACGGCTGGGACCGCACTGCGACCGGGCCGTCCGTGTTCCCGGCGGACGTCGCGCCGAGCATGGCCTGGGAACCGCTGCTGGGCGGCCTGGAAGCGCGCTACGAGGCTGACGAGCTGCAGTCGGCCGGCGTGGCGACCCGCACGCCGCTGCCGGAACAGCGCCTGTACGGCCTGATCGACCTGCAGAACGGCGCCGATCCAACCGAGTACTGGGTCGCAAATGCTAACTTCTTTGCTATCACCAAATACAATCGGAGTTATTTCTATGCCATGTCGGTCATCGAACTAGGCCGCGCAGTCCGCCTGGCAAGGGCCGAATAAGCCTTAATCCGCAAGAAACTTTGTATCTCTTTGTAACGCCACAACAGTGTTATTGCTGAGTTAATGCAGTAGTGACAATGTTATACTCCCCCGGGGTATGATCATTTCCTCTAGCTAGTTCTCTGAGGAAACAGTCCCTTCATTCCGATACCCCCTCCACTCTTGGCTTTTCGGCATTCCTTTTGGAAACGTGCGGCAGCGCATCGAGAATTGCTTTAGACTTAAGTTTAAATAAAAAGCAATTAATTTTTCAGTGAGTTTGTGAGAGAATTGCATTGCGGCTATTGTTGCAGGAGGACAACGAAGAGGGCAAGCGCAACTGATATTTATTGCTCTTAAGTACTAAATTAGAAATTAGTTGTATAATTTAGTAGAAATTATCGTAACCTTGTAAAGACAGTCAGCCGCCAGCGAGCTCCTTTAACCAAAAATAGGAATAGTGACATCATGACGAACCAAGTCGGCATTGATATGAACAGCGATTCGGAAAATGACGAACTGCTGCAATACAACCCGAACCGCCTGCTCGACACCCTGATCGAGAACCTGCGCCTGAAGAACGATGCGGCCCTGTCGCGCGCCCTGGAAGTCGCACCGCCGGTCATCTCGAAGATCCGCCACCACCGCCTGCCGGTCGGCGCTTCGCTGCTGATCCGCATGCACGAAGTCAGCGACCTGTCGATCCGCGACCTGCGCTACCTGATGGGCGACCGCCGCGCGAAATTCCGTATCAGCGACAAGCAGTTCAAACCGAAGGACAAGGACAGCAACGCCGGCGCCGGCATGGAATGACCGTGGGCGCGACTACGGACGGCGGCCCATCGCGCCGCCGCACCGTCGGCAACGATTCTTCCTCGTGAGGGGAGACACCCAGCGCCCAGACTTCGCGCCGGGAGATTCAAGCTTTTGAATTCAGGACATCAGGCGGGGAACACACCCGTCGACAGATAACGATCGCCGCGGTCGCAGACGACGAACACGATCGTCGCATTCTCCACGGTTTGCGAAATACGCAGCGCGATTTCGCAGGCCCCGGCCGCGGAAATACCGCAGAAGATCCCCTCTTCGGCCGCCAGCCGGCGCGCCATCTGTTCCGCAGCTGCCTGTGTCACGTTCTCGACCTGGTCGACGCGCGCCTTGTCGAAGATCTTCGGCAAGTAGGCTTCCGGCCATTTGCGGATGCCCGGAATCGACGAACCCTCTTCCGGCTGGGCGCCGATGATGCGGATCGCCTCGTTCTTTTCCTTCAGGTAATGCGACACGCCCATGATGGTGCCGGTGGTGCCCATGGCGCTGACGAAGTGGGTGATGCGGCCCTCGGTATCGCGCCAGATCTCGGGACCGGTGGTCTCGTAGTGGGCGCGCGGATTGTCCTGGTTGGCGAACTGGTCGAGGATGATGCCCTTGCCGTCCTTCTGCATCTGCTCGGCGAGGTCGCGCGCGTATTCCATGCCGCCGGTCTTCGGGGTCAGGATGATCTGGGCGCCGTAGGCGGCCATGCTCTGGCGGCGCTCGATCGACAGGTTGTCCGGCATGATCAGGAGCATCTTGTAACCCTTGATCGCCGCCGCCATCGCGAGCGCGATGCCGGTGTTGCCGCTGGTGGCCTCGATCAGGGTGTCGCCCGGCTTGATCTGGCCGCGCTCCTCGGCGCCGCGCAGCATCGAGATGGCGGCGCGGTCCTTGACCGAACCGGCCGGATTGTTGCCTTCGAGTTTGCCGAGAATGACGTTGTTGCGGGCCGCGGCGTCAGCGCCGGGAATGCGGACCAGCTGTACCAGCGGGGTATTGCCGATCGTGTCCTGGATGGTCTTGTATGCCATGTTTGCTTCTGCTTTCTTGCGATCTCAAAACGCCATTCTAATCCGAGATCAACAGAGGCGTATTGAGCGGGCCGGAAAGCAATGGGGCAACGCAGGCCTCTGGCCTGGGCTGCCCCACCCTACAGTCCTAGCTGGCGGCTTTTGCGCCGGCTTCCGGCTTGGCAGCCGCTTTGGAGGCCTTGGCCGGCTTGGCGGCGGCCTTCTCATCCATCTTGCCCATCGGCGCGCCGTCCTTCGACTTGCCGTTCACCTGCAGGCCGGCTTCCGACAGCTTGGCGGCGCGCTTGTCGCCCACGCCCTTCACGCGCTTCTGGAAATCAGCCCAGTCCTTGAACTCGCCCTTGGCGCGTTCGTCGAGGATGGTCTTCGACATGCTCGGGCCCACGCCCTTCACGGAATCCAGGGCGGCGGCATCGGCCTTGTTGACGTCCACCTGGGCGAACGCCATGCTCATCGATGCCGACAGCGCGGCGATTGCAAGGAACAGTTTCTTGATCATCTGCTTGTCTCCGTTGGTTGAGTTACGGGCGGCACGCGCCGCCCTTGCCATCAACGGACCAGACTGCCGGCGGTTGACGCCGGCATTTGTAACAGATCAAGCTTATTCAAGCGCCATCGGTACGGCGGCGATGCGCGAACAGCTCGTCGCGGGTGACGGTGGCCGTCCCCAGCTTGCCGACGACGATGCCGCCGGCGCGGTTGGCGGTGGCCAGCGCCTCGTCCAGCGGCGCGCCCGCGCCCAGCATCGCGGCCATGGTCGCGATCACGGTGTCGCCGGCGCCGGACACGTCGAACACTTCGCGCGCATCGGCGTGCACGTGCAGCACCTCGTCCGCCGTGTACAGGCTCATGCCCTCTTCCGAACGGGTCAGCAGCAGCGCGGTCAGGCCCAGCTCTTCGCGCAGCTTCTGGGCTTTTTCCGTCAGCTGCTCCTCGGTCTTCCAGGCGCCGACGATGCGCTTCAGCTCCGACTTGTTCGGGGTCAGCATGGTGGCGCCGGCATAGGGCGTGAAATCGTCGCCTTTCGGGTCGACCATGACGGTCTTGCCGGCGTCGCGCGTCATGCGGATCATGTCGGCCACGTTGACCAGGCTGCCCTTGTTGTAGTCCGAGAAGATAATGACGTCATAGCTCGGCAGGATGGCCTTGAACTGGGTCAGCTTGTCGCGCAGGACGGTCTCGCTGGGCGCTTCCTCGAAGTCGATGCGCACCATCTG
>CAJYXO010000064.1 GCA_913778765.1 uncultured Massilia sp.
TGTGCGCATCACCATCGGCGCCACCGGCTGGGGGCGCGGGCAGTCGGGTCGGACCGTCTGGCCGCGCTGCGCAGCCCCGCCTCGGTTTCCAGCAGGCTGCCGATGTCGAGTTCCTCCATCAGCGCGATCAGGATCGCCAGCGCCGCGGCGACGTCGCGCAGCAGCAGGCGGCCCAGCCCCTCCAGCTTGCGGCCGCCGCCGGCATGTTCCAGCACCCGTGCGCCGAGCAGCTCGAGACCGGCGCGGCCGATGGCGCCGCCGTCGGCGCCGTTCTCGCGCGCCAGCCGCGCCAGCGTGCGGATGGTGCCCGATGCGCCATACGCGCAGTCGCGCGCGCCTGGCGCATAATTCGGCGCGTGATCCGCCAGGCGCACGCGCGCCGAGGACACCGCGGCGGCGAACGAGACCGCGTCGATGCGGCCGGCGCCGAAGAAGGTCAGGGCCTGGCGCACCGTGCCCAGGGCGATCGAACCGGTGCGCTGCACCTGCATGCCCTGCCCCAGCGCGAACTGGGTCGAGCCGCCGCCGATGCCCAGCACCAGCGTTCGGCTGCCTTCCGGCGCCGCGGCGGCCACGCCCAGGCAGGTCAGCATGGCTTCTTCCTCGCCCGACAGCACCCTCACCTCATGGCCGAGGGCCTGCTGGGCCGCCGGCAGGAACAGGTGGGCGTTGCGCGCCATCCGCAGGGTCGAGGTGGCGACCA
Source organism: uncultured Massilia sp. (assembly GCA_913778765.1). GTDB lineage: Bacteria > Pseudomonadota > Gammaproteobacteria > Burkholderiales > Burkholderiaceae_D > Telluria. Next base: position 704 of record CAJYXO010000064.1, read on the forward strand.
CGCGCACGCCGGCGAGCGGATGGGCGCGCAGGCGCTCGCGCAGGCGCGCGACGCAGTCGAGGGCGTCGCGCATCGCCTCGTCGCTCAGGCAGCCGCGCGCATCGAGACCGGCGGCCAGGCGCAGCGGCACGTGCTCGGCGTCCAGCTCCTGCGGCCCGCCGTCCTGGTAGCGCGCCACCATCAAGCGGAAGCTGTCGGAGCCCAGCACCAGGGCGGCATAGATGGGCGCGGAGGATTCGAGGTGATGCTCAGTCATGGCAACTCCCGAGATTAGCGGGCCTGGATGACACGTCGATGACATCGCCGGTCCGCATCGCGTCAAGCCTCGGCCGGGATCGCCGGCGGCGGCGCCAGCTCGATGCGGTTGCGGCCGGCGCTCTTGGCGGCGCGCAGCGCTTCGTCGGCGCGCGCCAGCAGGGTCACGCTGCTGTCGTCGGCGCGGATCGTGGTGACGCCGAAGCTGGCGGTCAGGGAGATCATGGCGCGATCAAGCTTGACCTTGGTGGCGGCGATCGCGGCGCGCATGCGCTCAGCGACCATGGCGGCGTCCTGCTCGCCCGTGCGCGGCAGCAGGATCGCGAATTCGACGCCGACCACGCGGCCGAGCTGGTCGCTGTCGCGCAGCTGGCGCTTGCAGACGTCGACCAGGGTGCGCAGCACCACGTCGCCGGCCGGGTGGCCGTAGCTGTCGTTGACGCGCTTGAAGCCGTCGAGGTCGAACAGCACCAGCGCGGTCGGCGGCCCCGGACGGCGGGCCAGCGCCATCCACGGCGCCAGCGCATTGAAGAAGCCGCGCCGGTTGACCACTTCCAGCAGGGGGTCGACGACTTCCAGCCGCGCCAGTTCGTCCTGCAGGCGCTCGCGGCCCAGCAGCTGCCAGCCGAAGCCGCCCAGCAGCATCAGCAGGTAAAGCGCACCCGAGTAGAGCTGGCGCAGCAGTTCGTTGCTCATCCAGCCCCAGCCGCTCGGCGCCAGCAGCACCAGCGCGCCGCGCGCGCCGACCACCAGCGCCAGCAGCGCCATCGACAGCGCCAGGAAGCGGCGCAGCATCGAGGCTTCACGCCAGCCGCGCGCCAGGGCCGCGGCGGCCGACAGGTAGAAGGCGCCGAGGATCAGCGAGCTGGCCAGCGCGCGCAGGCCGATCTCGTCGATCCAGTAGCACAGCAGGAAGGCGGCCAGCGCCAGCGCCAGCGCCGGGGCGGTCAGCTTGCGCCAGCCGCGGCTGCCGCCGCGCTCCCACAAGGCGCCCGCTTCCCAGGCCACGCCGGCGATCACCAGGCCGTAGGCGATCGGCAGCGCCAGGCGTTCGGGCACCACATTGGCGCCGCCGATCGCCAGCAGCAGCCAGCCGGCCGCCTGCATCTGGCGCGACCAGCCCCAGGTCGTGAGCGCTTCCGGACGGCCGGGTGCGGCATCCTGGCGCTGTTCGGCGAAGAACAGCGCGGCGCAGAAAGCCAGGTTGCCGAGGGCCAGGACGAGGACGATGGTGGTGGAATCCATGGCCGCCTCAGAACTCGTGGACCACGGTGGTGGTGCCGTCGCCGACCTTGCTGGCCCAGGCGCGCGCCCAATAGCCCTTCTGGACTTCGCTGGGGGCGTCGTGCCAGAACACGATCAGGGTGCCCTTGTGGTCGTGGACCTGGGTCAGCTTGTCGACGAACCCGCCGTCGCCATCCACGTCCGCCAGCGCCATCGCGTAGCCATAGACGCGATCGAGCCGCTCGATGCGATCGGGCTCGGTCTGGCTGTTGGTGGCGCTGATGCTGGGATGGTCCAGGAACATGGGGTCTCCGTGAGGCTGCGGCGGCCAGCTTATCAGAAACTTATCGCTTGCAACAGGCCACGGGTATACTCGGGGCATGCCGAATCTCCCCAAGCCCCTGGTGCGCACCGACGGCGATCGCCGCACGCTGGAGTTCGCGCCGGGCGACATCCAGAGCGAGATGCGGCTGTCGCGGCCGGACGCGCTGGTGCTGTCCTACGTGCGCGCGATGATGGGCTTTGCCCTGTTCGTGCCGCAGCCCCGGCACATCCTGATGGTCGGGCTGGGCGGCGGCTCGATGGCGAAGTTCTGCCACCGCCACTTCGCGCAGTCGCGCATCACGGTGCTCGAGCTGCGCGCCGACGTGATCGCCCTGCGCGAACAATTCCTGGTGCCGCCCGACGGCGAGCGCTTCCGGGTCGTGCATGCCGACGCCGCCGCCTGGATCCGCGACACCGCCGGCTGCTTCGACGTGATCGCGGTCGACGGCTTCGACGCCGCCGGCCTGCCGCCGGCGCTGTCCAGCTTTCCCTTCTATCACGACTGCCGGCGGCGGCTGGCGCCGGGCGGGGTGCTGGTGGCGAATGTCTTCAGCTACGATCCGCGCCATGATGCGGTGCTCGGCGCGCTGCACACGGTCTTCCAAGGCCGCACCTGCCAGCTGGAGCGGGTTGCCGGCAACAACCGCATCGTGTTCGCCGTGGCCGACGGCGAGGGCCCGGCCGCGCGCCTGCAGCGCCGCCTGGCGAGCCGCGGCACGCTCCTGCCGCTGCCCTTGCCCTCCCTCCTGCGCGGATTATTGAACAGACTATGCGTGCACCTGCTTCTTGATCGTCTTGCATCGCGGACTGTTCTGGACTAACCACACCTGTTTCCGCGGCCCCTCA
>CAJYXO010000065.1 GCA_913778765.1 uncultured Massilia sp.
CGCCCTTCATGGTCAACTACCGCGTGGCCGATCTCGAAGCCCTGCTGGCGGCCCTGCGCGCCGAAGGCTGCAACGTGCTCGGCGACATGCAGGATTCGGAATACGGCAAGTTTGGCTGGGTACTCGACCCGGAAGGCAACAAGGTCGAGCTGTGGGAGCCGCCGGCCGGCCAATGAGCAAGTGTGTCGTAGAAATAACGACCATCGTTTCAATATCTTCAATTTTTCAATTTATTTATTTTTATTATCGAAAGAAAATCTAAATAAAACAACGCGTTAGCGCATCAATGCGCGATGTGTGGTGTATTTGCCCCGGTAACCAAGAATTGTTAATAAAAGCTTGCGCTGCGGCAACTTCATCTGCAATCATCTGCTCCGTAGGAGTTTTCCTACGAGAAAGATAATTAACGATAGCCCACATTGATCGAGCGACGCGTCATGCGCCAACGCCCCCTGCATCTCTACTTCCCGCTGTTCATGGCCCTGGCCGCCGACTGCGCCATCCTGCCCCTCGCCGGCTGGCGCTGGCACGGCTGGCTGATCGGCGCCACGCTGCTCGCGGCCGGCGCCGCCGCCGTCTTCTTCGCATCGAAACGCGCGGTCCCCGTCACCGCTTCGGCTGACGCCTACCTCGCCAGCCGCCGCCGCTTCGGCGAGCAGGTCGCCGGCGTGTGGACCTCGCACATCGACGCCTCGCGCACCCAGATGGAAACCGCCGTGGTCGCCCTGGTCGAGCGTTTCTCGGGCATCGTCGTCAAGCTGGAGCAGGCCCTGGCGGCGTCCGGCGCGGCCCGCAATCATGAAGGCGGCGACCTGGTCGACGTGTTTGCCGCCAGCGAGCAGGAACTGCGCTCGCTGCTGCACATGCTGGCCGACGCCGCCGCCAGCAAGCAGCAGATGCTGGCCAAGATCGAAGGCCTGCAGCAGATCACCGACCAGTTGCAGGAGATGGCCGCCGACGTCGCCAGCATCGCCTGGCAGACCAATCTGCTGGCGCTGAACGCCGCCATCGAAGCGGCGCGCGCCGGGGAGGCGGGCCGCGGCTTCGCGGTGGTCGCCAACGAAGTGCGCTCGCTGTCGAACCGCTCCGCCGACGCCGGCAAGCACATCGCCCAGCAGGTCGGCCAGATCAGCGCCGCCATCGAGGCCACCTGCCAGGCCGCCGGCCAGTCCATGCGCGAAGAGACCCGCGCCGTGCAGGCCTCCGAAGAAAAGATCGGCGGCGTGCTGGCCTCGCTGCGCGGCGTGACCGACGCGCTGGTGCAATCCTCCGACCTGCTGCAGCGCGAAAGCGCCGGCATCCAGGCCGAAGTGGGCGAAGCGCTGGTGCAGCTGCAGTTCCAGGACCGCGTCAGCCAGATCCTGTCGCACGTCCAGCAGAACATCGCCCGCCTGCCGTCCTACCTCGACCAGCATGCGCGCCAGGCCGGCGAACCCGGCGCGCCGCTGCAGCCGATCGATGCGCGCGCGCTGCTGGCCGAACTCGAAAGCACCTACGCGATGGCCGAAGAACGCGCCCTCCATCGGACCGACAACCATCCTGCTCGGCAGCAGGCTGAAGAAATCACCTTTTTCTAGGAGCTCTCATGGCAAAAACCATCATGGTGGTGGACGACTCGATCTCGATCCGCCAGGTCGTCGGCATCGCCCTCAAGGGCGCCGGCTATGACGTCATCGAAGCCTGCGACGGCAACGACGCGCTGGTGCGCCTGAACGCCCTGGGCGGCCAGAAGGTCAACCTGATCATCAGCGACGTCAACATGCCGAACATGGACGGCATCACCTTCGTCCGCGAACTGAAGACCCGTCCGGCCTACAAGTTCACGCCGGTGCTGATGCTCACCACCGAGTCGCAGGAAGAGAAGAAGGAACAGGGCAAGGCCGCCGGTGCGCGCGCCTGGATGGTCAAGCCCTTCAAGCCCGAGGCCTTGCTGGCGGCTGTCCAGAAGCTGACGATGTCCTGATCCGCGGGGCTTGCGGGCCCCGAGAAAAAAAAAGAGAGAGCAATGAATATTGGCGAGACAGGCCAAGGGGCCGCTGCATGCCTGGCGGTTGAGGGCGAGATGACGATTTACCGCGCCGCGGAGCTCAAGCCCGCACTGCTGGAAGCCGTGCGCGCACATGCCGCGCCGGCGCTCGATCTCTCGGCCGTGACCGAATTCGACAGCGCCGGTTTGCAGCTGCTGCTGATGGCGCGCCGCGAAGCCGCCCGCCTCGGCAAACAGCTGGCAGTGCCCGCCGCCAGCGCTGCCGTGCGCGACGTCTTCGTCCTGCTCGGCATCGACCTCGACGGAGCCCTGGCATGAACCTCGACCAGGTGATGCACACCTTCATCGCCGAGAGCCGCGAGCTGCTCGAGCAGATGGAAAACGCCCTGCTGGCGGTGGCCCAGGACGGCGCCGACGCGGTCAACGCGATCTTCCGCGCCGCCCACACGATCAAGGGCTCGGCCGGCATGTTCGGCCTCGACCCGGTGGTCGACTTCACCCACGTGGCAGAGAGCGTGCTCGACAAGGTGCGCGACGGCCACCTGCCCGTCACCGACGAACTGGTGGCGCTGCTGCTGGGCTGCTGCGACCATATCGGCGCCCTGGTCGACGCCGTCGAACGCGGCACCCTCGACACCGATACGGCCCTCACCGCCGCCGGCGCGCCGCTGGTCGCCGCGCTGCAGGTCTACCTCGACGGCGCCGCCGCCGCGCCCGCACAGGCGCCCGCCGGCGCTGCCGCCAAGGCCCAGCCGGCGGCGGGCAGCCAGCAGGCATGGAACATCTCCCTGCGCTTCGGCAGCGACGTGCTGCGCAACGGCATGGACCCGCTGTCCTTCATCCGCTACCTCGGCCAGCTGGGCAGCATCACCCACATCGAACTGCTCGACGACCGCATCCCAAGCGCCGACGAACTCGATCCGGAATCCTGCTACCTCGGCTTCGAGATCGGCTTTGCCAGCAGCGAGCCCCAGGCCACGATCGACGGCGTGTTCGACTTCGTGCGCGACGATTGCGAGATCCGCATCGCGCCGGCGACGCCTGCCGCGCCGGCCGCGGAACCCGAGCCGGCGCCGGCGCCGGCGGAAGCGCCCACCGCGGCCAGCGCCAGGCCGCAGCAGGAAAAGCGCACGGTCCGCGTCGACGCCGACAAGCTGGACCGCCTGATCGACCTGGTGGGCGAGCTGATCATCGCCGGCGCCAGCACCAACGTGGTGGCGCGCCGGGCTCAGATGCCCGAGCTGCTCGAATGCACCTCGATCCTCTCCGGCCTGGTAGAGGAAGTGCGCGACAGCGCGCTGCAACTGCGCATGGTGAAGATCGGCGCCACCTTCAACCGCTTCCAGCGCGTGGTGCACGACGTCGCCCGCGAACTGGGCAAGGACATCCGCCTGCAAGTGAACGGCGAAGACGCGGAGCTGGACAAGACCGTGGTCGAAAAGATCGGCGACCCGCTGACCCACCTGGTGCGCAACGCCATGGACCATGGCATCGAGCCTGCCGACGTCCGCGTGGCGGCAGGCAAGCCGGCCCAGGGCACGGTGTCGCTGAACGCCTACCACGACTCGGGCAGCATCGTGATCGAAGTCTCGGACGACGGCGGCGGCCTGAAACGGGACCGCATCCTCGCCAAGGGCATCGAGCGCGGCCTGGTGGAGCCGGGCCGTATGCTGTCCGATAAAGAAATCTTCAACCTGATCTTCGAGCCCGGCTTCTCGACCGCCGAGCAGGTGACCAACCTGTCCGGCCGCGGGGTCGGCATGGATGTCGTCAAGCGCAACATCGTCGCCCTGCGCGGCAGCGTCGAGATGTCCAGCCGCGAAGGCGCGGGCACCACGGTCACCGTGCGCCTGCCGCTGACGCTGGCGATCATCAACGGCTTCCAGGTCGGCGCCGGCAAATCCACCTTCGTGATCCCGATGGAGATGGTCGAGGAATGCATCGAGTTTCGCGAACAGCCGGGCTGCGACTGGGTCGACCTGCGCGGCCAGCCCCTGCCCTATGTGCGCCTGCGCGAACGCTTCGGCCTCGCGGGCGCGCCTGCACGGCGCCAGAGCATCGTCGTGGTGCGTTACGGCAGCCGCCGGGCGGGGGTGGTCGTGGACAACCTGCTGGGCGAATTCCAGACCGTGATCAAACCGCTCGGCAAGGTGTTCGCCGGCGCACGCTTCCTGTCCGGCTCCTCGATCCTGGGCAACGGCGAGGTCGCACTGATCCTCGACATGGCCGCCCTGCTGAACGAGGTCGAAAACGAACACCAACATACTTCCTTACCTGAGCTGGAGAAGCATCATGCTTAAGAACCTGAAAATCGGCATCCGCCTGGGCCTCGGCTTCGGCATGGTGCTGCTGTTATTGCTGGCCATCGCCCTGCTCGGCATCCATCGCATGGAATCGATGAACAAGGCGACCCAGGACATCACGGACGACGCCTACCCGAAGGTGGTGCTGGCCAAGGACCTGATCCGCGACGCCGTCGACATCCCGCGCCAGATGCGCGGCATGCTGCTCACCGCCGACGCGGCCGAGCAACAGCGCTACCGCAAGCTGATCGAACAGCTGCGCGTCGACAGCGCCGCCCGCATCGCCGACCTGACCAAGCTGGTCGCCAGCGAAAGCGGCAAGAAGCTGCTCAAGCAGATCGTCGACAAGCAGGCGGCGCTCGAGCCGATGTACGCCCAGTTCTACGGCCTGGTGGACAGCGACCGCCAGCGCGCCGCCGAATTCGTCAGCAAGGCGCTGATGCCGGCCAACCGCGAGCTGACCGACGCCGTCGGCGAGCTGGCCAGGCACCAGGGCGAGAAGATGACGAAGCTGGCCGGGGAAGCCGACCATACCTATGCCGAAACCCGCCAGCTGCTGGTCGGGATCAGCGCCATCGCCGCGGTGCTGGCGGTGCTGGTGGCGACCACCATCACCCTGTCCGTGACCCGCCCGCTGCGCCAGGCCGTGCAGGCCGCCGACCGCCTCGCCGCCGGCGACCTGACCGTCACCGTCGAGGCCACATCGCGCGACGAAGCCGGCCAGCTGCTGGCCGCGATGAAGAACATGATCGCCAAGCTGACCCAGGTGGTCGGCGAAGTGAACGGCAGCGCGCACTCGCTGGCTTCGGCCTCCGAGGAAGTCAGCGCCACCGCGCAGTCGCTGTCGCAGGCTGCGTCCGAGCAGGCCGCCGGCGTCGAAGAGACCAGCGCTTCGCTGGAACAGATGACGGCCTCGATCGCCCAGAACACCGAGAACGCCCGCGTCACCGACGGCATGGCGTCCCAGGCCGCGCGCGAGGCGGCCGAAGGCGGCGACGCCGTCAAGGCCACGGTCACCGCCATGAAGCAGATCGCCAAGCAGATCGGCATCATCGACGACATCGCGTATCAAACCAACCTGCTGGCCCTGAACGCCGCCATCGAAGCGGCGCGCGCCGGCGAACACGGTAAAGGCTTTGCCGTGGTGGCGGCCGAGGTGCGCAAGCTGGCCGAACGCAGCCAGGTGGCGGCACAAGAGATCGGCGAAGTCGCGACCAGCAGCGTCGAACTGGCCGAACGCGCCGGCTCGCTGCTGGACCGCATGGTGCCGAACATCCGCAAGACCTCGGACCTGGTGCAGGAAATCACGGCGGCCTCGGAAGAGCAGTCGGCCGGCGTCGGCCAGATCAACGCGGCGGTCGGCCAGATGAGCCAGACCACCCAGCAGAACGCTTCCAGTTCGGAAGAGCTGGCGGCCACCGCCGAAGAGATGAGCAGCCAGGCCGAACAACTGCAGGCGGCGATGGCTTTCTTCCGCCTGGACGGCGCCGGCGGCGCGCTGCCGCGCAAACCGGCCGGCCGCGCGCCCGCCCTGCGTGCAAGCGCGGCGCCGAAGCGCCAGGGCATCGCCATGCACAACCCCGCGTTCGCTGCCGAAGCCGGCATCGACGAGACCGATTTCACCCGATTCTGAGGACAGCATGTTTCGTAACCTGAAAGTTCGTACCCGCCTGGCCCTGGGCTTCGGCATCGTCAGCCTGCTGCTGGCAGCCGTGGTCATGATGGGCATTCGCAGCCTCGCCAGCGTCAAGGACAACGTCGACGAGATGGTCGGCGACAAGTACCCGAAAGTCGTCCTCGCCTACGACCTGATCGGCGACCTGCACGACATCGCGATCGCCATGCGTAATATCGTCGTGTCCAGCAACGCCGACACCGCCCGCCGCGAACTGGCGCGCATCGACGAGTCGCGCAAGGAAATCGTCGCCGGCATGGACCAGCTGAAGCAGCGCATCCGCTCCGAACATGGCAAGCAGCTGTTCGCCGCCATCGTCGACGAGCGCCAGAAATACCTGGGCGGCCAGGAACAGTTCCTCCGCCTGGCCGGCGAAGGCAGGACCGCCGAGGCGCGCGAGCTGCTGGTGAACCAGATCGAAGGCCAGCAGGTGGCCTACATCCGCGCCATCGAGAAGCTGATCGCCTACCAGCACCAACTGATGGAAGATACCGGCAAGGTCACCGCCACCGAATACGGCGAAGTCCGCAACGAACTGGTCATGCTGGGCACGGCGGCGGTCCTGATGGGCATCGCCATGGCGTTCTGGATCACGCTCAGCCTGACCCGCACCCTGGGCGGCGAGCCGGCCTATGCGGCCGAGCTGCTCAAGCGCATCGCCGACGGCGACCTGTCGGGCGAGGTCGTCACCCGCAAGGGCGACAGCGGCAGCATGCTGTTCGCGGTCGGCCAGATGGTGGCCAAGCTGCGCCAGGTGATCGCCGGCCAGCGCGCCGTGGTGGAAGCCGCCAACCGCGGCAACTTCGAGGTTCGCGTCGACACCGCCGGCATGCAGGGCTTCCAGAAAGAGATGGGCGATGGCCTGAACCAGCTGGTCACCACCACCGGCGCCAGCATCGACGATGTTGTGCGCGTGATGTCGGCGCTGGCAGAGGGCGACCTGCGCACCCGCATCGACAAGGAGTACCAGGGCGCCTTCGCGCAGCTGAAGGATTATTCGAACGCGACGATGGACAAGCTGTCCCAGGTGGTCGGCGAAGTGAACGGCAGCGCGCAGTCGCTGGCTTCGGCATCGGAAGAAGTCAGCGCCACCGCGCAGTCGCTGTCGCAGGCCGCCTCCGAGCAGGCCGCCGGCGTCGAAGAGACCAGCGCCTCGCTGGAGCAAATGACAGCATCGATCGCCCAGAACACCGAGAACGCCCGCGTCACCGACGGCATGGCGTCCCAGGCCGCGAGCGAAGCGGCCGAAGGCGGCGACGCCGTGAAGGCCACGGTCACCGCCATGAAGCAGATCGCCAGGCAGATCGGCATCATCGACGACATCGCGTATCAAACCAACCTGCTGGCCCTGAACGCCGCCATCGAAGCGGCGCGCGCCGGCGAACACGGCAAGGGCTTTGCCGTGGTGGCGGCCGAGGTGCGCAAGCTGGCCGAACGCAGCCAGGTGGCGGCCCAGGAGATCGGCGAAGTCGCGACCAGCAGCGTCGAGCTGGCCGAGCGCGCCGGCAAGCTGCTCGACCACATGGTGCCGAACATCCGCAAGACCTCGGACCTGGTGCAGGAAATCACGGCGGCCTCGGAAGAGCAGTCGGCGGGCGTGGGCCAGATCAACGCCGCCGTCGGCCAGATGAGCCAGACCACGCAGATGAACGCCTCCAGTTCGGAAGAGCTGGCGGCGACGGCCGAAGAGATGAGCAGCCAGGCCGAGCAGCTGCAGCAGGCCATGGCCTTCTTCCGCCTCCACGCCGCGCCCGCAGCCGGCGGCCTGGCGCGCACCCGGCTGGCGGCCGTCCCGCGTCCCGCCGCGGCACGCCCTGTCCGGCGCGGCAATGCCCTGCGCCTGAACGACAGCCTGCTCGCGCAAGCCGAGCCGGACGAAGTGAACTTCACCCATTTTTGAGCGGTGGTCAAATGACGCACACAAACAAGGAATCCGGCGCGCCCGCGCAATACCTGACCTTCATGCTGGGCGGCGAATCGTTCGGCATCGGCATCATGGCCGTCAAGGAAATCATCGAGTTCGGCAACATCACCGAAGTGCCGATGATGCCGGAGTCGATCCGCGGCGTGATCAACCTGCGCGGCGCGGTCGTGCCGGTGATGGACCTGGCGGCG
>CAJYXO010000066.1 GCA_913778765.1 uncultured Massilia sp.
CGATCGCTGACGTCACTGGACGCCGGGCGGCGGAGCAGATGCTGGCCGAGTGCGCGCAGCAGGACGATGCCGCCGACGCCCGCCAGGAAGACGGCGGCGCAGGCGGCGCACAGCCACCAGCGGCGGCTGGCCAGTGCGAAGGCGAGCAGCATCGCGCCGCCCCACACGCTCAGGAGGACCAGCGGCGAATAATCGTCGACCTGCACCAGCGCCACCGCCAGCAGCACCAGGAACAGCAGCGCCGGCGCGCCCAGCCGCAGCGCGCGCAGCAGGACGCCGCCCGGCGCCGGCTGGGCGCTGCTGGCCAGCGCCAGGCAGTGGGCGCTCAGCGCGGCCAGGGTCAGCTTGGCGAATTCCACCGGTTGCAGGTCGAACACCCCGGTTTCGTCGCCGAACAGGACCTGCAGCACGAGCAGGGCCAGCGCCAGCCCGGCAAGGACCAGCAGGCCGAATTCCACCTGGGCCTGCGCCAGCGGCCGGTGGCTGCGCAACGGGCGCAGCGCGAGCATCAGTCCGCACACGCCGGCGCCGATCGCCAGCAGGGCGCCGGTGCGGCCGGCGTGGCGCAGCCAGGAAGATTCCGGCGCGCCGAGGCCCAGTTCGAGCTGGGCCAGCAGGCCGACGGCCAGCAGCAGCACGCCGGCGCCGCCGGCCAGCGATGGTCCGGCGGCCAGCCACAGGCAGGCCAGCGCGCCCCAGGCCGCGAGCAGCACGATGCCGGCGCCAGCCGGGCTGCCGGTCTTCTGCAGATAAAGGAGGGCAAGGCCGACGCCGGTGAGCAGCGTGGCGCCGGTCACCGCAAGCGTGCGGTCGCGTCCCAGGCGGCGCAGGCCGCCGCCCAGCACCAGCGCGGCGCCGGCGGCGAGCGCCAGCCCGAGCGCGATGGCCAGCGGCGGCGTGGCGGCCGGCGGCCATTGCCAGAGATCGCGGCGTGTCCACGACCAGCGCACGCCGTCGGGCAGGCGCAGCTCGGCTTCGCGGTAGAGGGCGACGCGGGACGCCGGGCGCAGGTGCAGCAGATCGCCGTTGCGCTCGAGGTGCAGGCGGGTGCGGCCCAGCTGAAGAAGGCTGGCGCCGGCCAGCGCTTCCTCGCGCTCGGCCAGCAGCACGCCTGTCTTGCCGGCGCCGCCGTCGAGCAGCAGGGGAACCGCTTGCGCATCCTGGCCGCCTGCCAGCAGCATGCCCTCGGCACTCCGCTTGACGGTGGCGGCCGGCGCGGGGACGCCGGCGATGGCGATGCGGTTGCCGCAATCCAGGTTGCCGCCGAAGACCAGCGGCTGCGGGACACCGAGCACCGAAGGCAGCAGCCGGTTCCAGGCGGCCGTCAACCGCCCCGGCAGGCGCGCGTCCGGACAGCCGGGCTGGGGCCGGCCGTCGCGCAGAAGGGTCGCACCGTCGTAGCGCCATGCGGTTGCGCCGCGCGTGAAACCGAGTGTGCCGGCGCCGGCGTCGGCGCTGCCCACGGTGAAGCGCGAGGCGCCCAGCTGGAAGCGCTGGCCCTGCGCCAGCAGGGCGCTGCCGGCGCGGCGTCTGGTGTCGCCGACCTGGACCAGCAGCGCACCCTGGCCGGCGTCCGCCGCCCACCAGTTGCCGGCGGCATCGCGGCGCAGCCGGATCCCGGCGCCGTCGGCCGGTGGCAGGCCGAGGGCGGCGCCGTCCAGCGTGGTCTCCTGGCCGGCGCCGAGCGCCACCGTCACCTGGGCCGGCATCCAGGCGGCGGGCGCGTGCAGCAGGCAGACGAGTTGCAGGGCGCACAGCAGCAGGAGCAGCGCGGTCCCGGCCAGCCGCCAGCCGCCGAGCCGCACGCGCAGGTCGGCGATGACGTGCGCGCGCGCGGCGGTCGGATGGCGGAGGACGGTGCCGTTCATGCCGCGCTCCGCAGGGCAGGACGGGGCGCGCGGCAGGCCGTCAGTGCGCGCTCGATCAGGCGGCTGATCTCGAGGGCGTGGCGCGGGCGCTGTTCCGGGCGCGGCGCCAGCAGGGCGCGCAGCAGGCCGAGCGCGGCCTCGCCGTCAGGCCGGGCTTCCGAATTATCGTGCAGGGCGTGGCGCAGGAACAGCGCCGCCTCGTCCGGCGCAAGGATGGCCGGCAGGCCGCCGCCGTGGCCGGCGCGCAGCATGGCGGCGCCGTCGGCGCCGTGCGTGCGCCAGGCTGCCGCGCAGGCGCCGCCGAAGCGCAGCATGGCGCCGGTCACGATGTGGTAGAGCAGGGCGCCGAGGGCGAAGTAATCGCTGCGGGCGTCGGTGCGGTAGGCGCCGCCGGCGTCCGGGAAGAACTGTTCGGGCGCCTGCCAGCTGGCGGTGCCGGTATAGGAATGGGCGGCGCGGTCGGCGAGCGCGCGGTTGGTGCCGAAATCCGCCAGCTTGAGCGCACCGCCGGCGTCGACCAGCAGGTTGGACGGTTTCAGGTCGAGGTGGCGCCAGCCGTACTGGTGGACCTTGGCCAGGGCCTGGTTGGCCTGGGCGATCCAGACTAGCGCCTGGCCGAAGGAGGGTGGCTTGCCGTGGCTGCGCAGCCGGTCGAGGTGGCGCGCCAGGTCGCCGTCCAGCAGCTCGAGCGCCATCGCCGGCTGGCCCTGGTGCTCGCCGCTGTCGAGCAGGCGCACGATGTGACGCTGATCCCAGGGCTGCAGGCTGCGCAGGAAGGCGATTTCCGCCGCCAGGCAGGCGCTCCAGCGCGGACGCTGGGGCGGCAGGGCCAGCGCCATCTGTTCGGTGTTGACGAGCTTGAGTACGGCGGGCTGGCCGCCGCCGGCGGGCATGGCATGCCACAGCACGCCGTAGCTGGAACTGGCCAGCGGTTCGCGCAGGCGCCAGGCGCCGGCCGTCAAGCTGATGATGTCGCCCGCTTCGAGCATGCTTCCTCCGATCTGGAGCGGCACAGGCGCCGCCGCAGGGGACTAGCGGAGGGAGATGGAAAAAGGCGGACGAAAAAAAACCGCGCCGGAGCGCGGTTCCTGTTTCCCGACAAAAACTCGGGGACGATCAGCGGCGGTGGCCCCAGCCGCGGTCATGGCCCCAGCCGCGGTCATGGCCACGGTCGTAGTAACGGCCGCGATCGTAGTAGTGGCCACGGTCGTAGTACGGACGCGATTCCACATAGACCGGGCGCGATTCGACGTAGACCGGGCGCGGCTCATAGTAATAGCGCGGGCGCGATTCCACGTAGACGGCGGCCGGGGCCGGCTGGTAGTAGTCGTTCGCATAGCCGCCGTAGGCGTAGTTGCCGCGGCCGCGGTAATAATAATCGTCGTTCGTGCGGACCGAGTTGCCGACTGCCGCGCCGATTGCCGCGCCGACCAGTGCGCCGTCGCGTCCGGCTGCACCGCCACCGATCGCCGCACCGGCCAGTGCGCCGATGACGGTGTTCGCCCCCCGATCCTGAGCCATTGCCGTGGAGGACACGGCGGCCGCGGCCAGGAGTACCGCACCAAAGCATTTTTTATTCAACATGGCTTTTTCCTTTGCCTCAACGGGGATCGAATGATCGCAACGACGCAAGGCATGACCTTACTATAGACCTGCCGGGTGAGCCTGCCATCCGTTAATACAGAATCTTACACATGCATCAGATGGCGTAACATTTCTAGCGGGCAGGGCTTGCAGTCGGTCTCGGCTGCCCCATCTGGTTGGTATTTCCACATTCTTTGAATCGCAGCATGGCGCGCCGACGTTCTTCTCTTTCTCTTCTTGCCATCCTGGTGCTGGTACACCTTTATATTGGCATTCGATTGCTGCCAGGCATGGACCTCGGTCCGATCGGCATGCTGCTCGGCGCGATGCTGCTGGCGACCTCGGCGGTGCTTGTGCGTATCGGCCTGGTTGCGCCCAGCCTGCGCCGCAGCCGCTGGTCGGAGCCGCTGACCTGGACCGGCCTGCTGGCGATGGGTTTCTTTTCGTCATTGCTGGTCCTGACCTTCATCCGCGACCTGCTGTTGGCGGGGCTGGCGCTGATGGGCAGCGGCGGCCCGGCTTTCGACCACGACAGCGCGCTGGCCGTGCCCCTGCTGGCGCTGGCCGTCACCGCGATCGGCTTCGTCAACGCCCGCCGCCTGGCCCGCATCAAACGGGTCGACGTGCCGATCGCCGGCCTGCCGCGCGAACTGGACGGCTACGCCATCGCGCAGATCTCCGATATCCACGTCGGCCCGACCATCAAGCGCGCCTACCTGAATGCCATCGTCAACAAGGTCAACGCGCTGAAGCCGGACGCGATTGCCGTTACCGGCGACCTGGTCGACGGCAGCGTGCAGCGCCTGGCCCCGCACACGGCGCCGCTGTCGCGTCTGGCGGCGCCGGATGGGGTGTTTTTTGTCACCGGCAACCACGAGTACTATTCCGGCGCCGAGCAGTGGATCGCCGAGGTGAGCCGCCTGGGCCTGCGGGTGCTGCTGAACGAGCACGTGATCCGGCGCCGCGGCGAGGCCTCGCTGATGATCGCCGGCGTGACCGACTACTCGGCCCAGTTCTTCAATCCTGCCCATAAGAGCGATCCTTCGCTGGCGGCGGCCGGGGCGCCCGACGGCGTCGCGGTTAAGGTCCTGCTGGCCCACCAGCCGCGCAGCGCGCCAGCCGCCGCGGACGCCGGCTTCGACCTGCAGTTGTCCGGCCATACCCACGGCGGCCAGTTCTTCCCATGGAACCTGTTCGTGCCCCTGCAGCAGCCTTTCGTGGCCGGCCTGAACCGCGTGCGCTCGCTGTGGGTGTACACCAGCCGCGGCACCGGCTATTGGGGGCCGCCGAAGCGCTTCGGGGCGCCGTCCGAGATCACCTTGGTGCGCCTGGTGCCCGGCTGATTTCTTCACAATATGTATTTACCGCAATAAATTTCCTAAAACTGCGGCGAGTGCGTTATTGTTTCGGTCATTTCGACCCCCTTATAAGGACAATCGCATGGACCGCCGTCATCGTTTTCCCGCCCTGACCCTGATCGCCGCCAGCCTGCTGGCCGGCAGCGCGTTTGCTGCCAGCCCGGGCAGTGACCCGGCTGCGCTCGCCAAGGTGCGCGATACGGCGTTGCAGAACGACTATCCCTACCAGCGCCTCGAAGACCTGACCGACCTGGTCGGACCGCGCCTGTCGGGTTCGGCCGGCGCCGCTGCCGCCGTGAACCAGGTCGCGGACGAGCTGCGCAAGCTGGGCGCCAAGGTGACCCTGCAGCCCGTCAAGGTGCCGCACTGGGTGCGCGGCGCCGAAAGCGGCGAAATCGTCGACTACAAGGGCCGCCCGTCCGGCGTGTCCCAGAAGATCGTGCTGACCGCCCTCGGCGGCTCGGGCGCCACGCCGCCATCCGGCATCACGGCCGAGGTGATCGTGGTGCGCAGCTTCGAGGAGCTGAAGGCGCAGTCCGCCAACGTGACAGGCCGCATCGTGCTGTTCGACGTGCCCTTCGACCAGAACATGGCGGACCGCGGCCTGGCCGGCACCGCGTACGGCCAGGCCGTCGCCTTCCGCGGCGCGGGCCCGCGCATGGCGGCCGACATGGGCGCCGCCGCCGCACTGGTGCGCGCCGTCGGCGGCGCCGCCTACCGCATCGTCCACACCGGCGCCACCAACCTGCCGGAGAACAAGCGCATCCCGGCAGCCGCGGTCACGATCGAAGACTCGATGCTGATCGCCCGCCTGTCCAAGCGCGGTCCCGTGCGCCTGCACCTGACCCTGACCCCGCAGACCCTGCCGGATGCCGACAGCTTCAACGTGATCGCCGACTGGCCGGGCACCGACAAGGCCGACGAGATCGTGCTGGTGTCGGGCCACCTCGATTCCTGGGACCTGGCCACCGGCGCCAACGACGACGCCTCCGGCGTGGTGAGCGCCATGGGCGTGATCGACACGCTGCGCAAGCTCGACTACCGTCCGCGCCGCACCATCCGGGTGGTCGCCTGGATGAACGAAGAAAACGGCGGCCGCGGCGGCAAGGGCTACGACGATGCCTACAAATCCGTGGCCGAGAAGCACTTCGCCGCCTATGAAGACGACAATGGCTCGGGCCGTCCCTTCGGCCTGCGCGCCGGCGTCGGCCTGCAGTCGGCCAGGCTGTTCGCGCCGCTGCAGGCTGCGCTGTACCCGATGGGCGCAGGCGCATTCCGCCGCGAAGACGTGATTGCCTCCGGCGACCTGCACGATCTCGAAAAGTCGGGCGTGCCGAGCTTCGAACCGTGGATCGACTCGGCCAACTACTTCAATTACCACCACACCCCGGCCGACACCTTCGACAAGGTCGATCCCGACAACCTGCGCCGCCACGCCGCGGTCATGGCAACCACGGCCTGGTTCCTGGCGAATATGGACCAGGAAATCGGCCGTTCGAACGTGGCCGCGCCGTCGGCGTCGCCGGCAAGCGCAGCAGCCGCCGCCAAATAAGCGGCGCGGCTGCGCGATCCGGCGGCAGGCGCTTCAACTGCTGCCGATCCGCCGCACCGCGCGTGCATGGCCGCGGAACGGGCGGCCATACACGGTCTGGATTCCGCTGGCGAAGTTCTGCCCCCATACCAGCTGCGGCCGCGTATCGTGCTGCTCGCTCGACCAGTACCAAACGCGGTCGAAGCGTTCGCGCAGGTTGGCGAACAGCAGGGCGAGTTCGCGCCGCGTGGGCAAATCGCCTTCCTGGGAGCCGGCCCATTCGCGTGCGGTCGGCCAGCTGACATCGGAAACGTCGTCGGCCAGGAGTACGAGGTGGTAGTCGGCCTCGCCATCCTTACCGAGAATCAGTCCCGCATACGCTTCGCCTTCCTTGAGCATTTCCTGAATTCGTAAGTATTCACCCATTGCGCGTCCTCGCTTGTGTCCTGTGATCTAGGGAGTAAGACCATGGTCACCGCGAGTCAGTTGCCGCACGCAATACGACGTAGCTCATAACGGCATGCGCGCAAGCTGGTCTGTTTCTTCGCGCATCAAGTATGAACCTGTCATTGCAGGTTCGTAAGCGATTGAATTCACAGACAAAAGCAAACATTTCTGTTCGCTTACTAGGGTAAATTTTTTTTCGAAAAACTTGAACTCTGTCAGTTTCCTTGCGTCAAAGGGTCACATTCACTTTTTGCCGCAAGGTACTTTCAGATGAAAAAATTCGCTGCTTTTGCTTCGGACTTCCGTATCAACGCCATGCTGTGCTGCAGCGCCGCCGTCCTGTTGACCGCCTGTGGCGGCGGCATGACCGACGCCGCACAGCAATCGCAGACCGCTGCCGCGATGACCAGCAGCGCCGACCAGTCCGCAGCGAACAGCGCCGCCACGACCCCGAACGCTTCTGACGCAGCGGCCGGTGCAGCGGTTTCGACGGCGAACGAAGCTGCCGCAGGCAACTTCGAGCTGAGTGGTTACGACGGCGTTCCGGCATCGACCGGCGCGGCAGGATCGACCGAAGGCGATGCACCTGCAAATGGCGCACCGAAGCTGCTGGCAGCGATCTCGGCCTCGGCCCCGACCCTGAGCAGCGCGACCACCCCGGCCACCACCTATAACTACTACGTCTCGCCGACCGGCTCGGACACCGCCGCCGGCACCAAGGCCGCACCGTTCAAGACCTTGGCGCGCGCCGCCAAGGCCGCCA
>CAJYXO010000067.1 GCA_913778765.1 uncultured Massilia sp.
CAGCGACACGCCCAGCAGCCCCAGCCCGACCACCAGCATGCCGGTGATGGCGCCGCCGCGGAAGGCCACGTGCAGGGCCTGGTCCAGCCCGGTTGAGGCGGCCTGGGCGGTGCGGACGTTGGCGCGCACCGAGACGTTCATGCCGATGAAACCGCAGGCGCCGGACAGCACGGCCCCGGCCAGGAAACCGGCCGCGGTCAGTCCGCCGAGGAGAAAGAAGATGGCGATCAGCAGGATGACGCCGACGACGCCGATGGTGCGGTACTGGCGCGCCAGGTAGGCCGACGCGCCCTGCTGGATGGCCAGCGAGATTTCCTGCATGCGGCCGTTGCCCGGGTCCTGCTGCAGGACCCAGCTGCGTGACCACAGCCCGTAAAGTACCGCGATGACGCCGCATACGACGGCGAAGCCCAGCTGTGTGGATGCCATATCGTCCTTCCTCCCTTGTCCTTCGATCAAGTACTGCGCAGGTACTGCGAAACTTTGATCCAAAAACCTGGACGGATGGCACGAGTCATCCGGAGCCATTGGGCGCCGCGTTTGCGTGAAACGGGCGCCTCTGAAGCTGCGTGTCTGCTTAGTCGGCCAGCGCGGCGAACGCGGCTTCGCGTACCTGCTCGACCGGGCCCACGCCCGTGATCTTGCGGTACTTCGGCGCGCCCGGCAGACCGGATTGCGCCCACTTGTTGTAATAGCCGAGCAGCACTTCGGTCTGGTTGTGGTACACCGCCAGGCGCTTCTTGACGGTTTCTTCCTGGTCGTCGTCGCGCTGGATCAGCGGCTCGCCGGTGACGTCGTCGAGACCTTCGGTCTTCGGCGGGTTGAACTTGACGTGGTACACGCGGCCCGAGGGCTGGTGGGTACGGCGGCCGGTCATGCGTTCGACGATCATGTCGTCAGGGACGTCGATTTCCAGCACGTAGTCGATGTTGACGCCGCTGTCCTTCATTGCGTCGGCCTGCGCGATGGTGCGCGGGAAACCGTCGAACAAATAGCCATTGGCGCAATCCGCATCCTTCAGACGCTCCTTCACGAGGCCGATGATGATGTCGTCCGACACCAGCTGGCCCGCGTCCATCACCTTTTTCGCCGCCAGGCCCAGCTCGGTGCCGGCCTTGATGGCGGCACGCAGCATGTCGCCGGTGGAAATTTGGGGGATGTTGTATTTTTCTTTAATGAAATTCGCCTGAGTGCCTTTACCGGCGCCGGGGGCTCCTAACAGAATGAGACGCATGAAGGATTTCCTAAAAGGTGTTGATGCATATTTATCTAGCTCGACCCGCAAGTTACCACAAAAGCAGCATCAAACGCCACTGCGGGGGAGCGATCGAAGGGCCTGCTTGCGCTTGCGCAGACCCGTCGAAAAGAAATTTCTAGCCGGATCAAGACGCGAAGTAAGCTTGTACGCGCGCGAGGTCTTCCGGGGTGTCGACGCCCGCTGCCGGCGCCGATGCCGTCACGTGGACGGCGATCGGATAGCCGTGCCAAAGTACGCGCAGCTGTTCCAGCGCTTCGATCGTTTCCAGCGGCGCCGGCTCCAGCCGCGGATATTGCTGCAGGAAGGCGTTGCTGTAGGCATACAGGCCGATATGACGCAGCGGGACATAGCCAGCCGGCAATTGTTCTCTGCTTTGGGCGAAGCCGTCGCGGTGCCAGGGAATGGTTGCGCGAGAGAAATACAAGGCGCGGCCCAGCTTGTCCAGCACGACCTTGACCACGTTCGGGTTGAAGGCGTCCGTGGCGTCGTGCAGCGGATGGGCGCAGGTGGCCATCGGCACGCCGTCGGCGATGCGGGCGGCGCAGGCCGACAGCAGGCCCGGGTCGATCAGCGGCTCGTCGCCCTGCAGGTTGACCACCACCGCGTCGTCCGGCAGCCCGAGGCTGCGCGCGACTTCGGCGATGCGGTCGGTGCCGGACGGATGATCGGCGCGGGTCATGCAGGCTTCGATGCCGTGCGCGGCGCAGGCGGCGAGGATGTCGGCGTGGTCGGTGGCAACGACGATGCGCGCCGCGCCGGATTCCCGCGCGCGCTCGGCCACGCGCACGACCATCGGCTTGCCGCCCAGGTCGGCGAGCGGCTTGTTCGGCAGCCGGGTCGAAGCCAGGCGCGCCGGGATGATGACGACGAAACTCATCGGATCAAGCAGCGGGGTCGACCTTGCGGGCCTGGTCGGCCCACATGATCGGGATGCCGTCGCGGATCGGATAGGCCAGGCGGTCCGGGCGGCAGGTCAGTTCCTGCGCTTTCTTGTCATATTCGAGCGGTCCCTTGCACAGGGGGCAGACCAGGATATCAAGCAGTCGGGCGTCCACGACATTTCTCCACGATATAGGCGGCCAGCGCGGGATCGATTTGCGCGGCCACCGGCACGACCCACAGGCGCGGATCGTTGTTCAGATGTTCAAGTTGCCGACATTTTACTGCATCCTTCTCGGTAATCAGGATGAGCTCGGCATCCACGCCCCGGAAGGGGTCGTCGAGGAAGTCGTGGTGGTCGGGCAGCGGCAGCGCCTCGATCTGCAGGCCGGTTGCCTTCAGCATCGTGAAGAAGCGGTCCGGATTGCCGATCCCGGCGGCAGCCACGATGCGCTTGCCTTGCAAGGTGGCCAGCGGAAGGCGTTGCGACGGATCGCGCAATTGCTCGGCATGCTCGCCCGCCAGCCGCATCTGCCAGGGCCGTCCGCCGACCGCCTGCGCCAGCGCCGGCGTCAGCGCGGGCGTGTTCACCACGGTCACGTCGCGCCGGCGCGAAGCCGGCTCGCGCAGCGGCCCCGCCGGCAAGGTCCAGCCATTGCCGACGCCGCGGCCGTCGAACAGCACCAGCTCGACGTCACGCCGCAGGGCGTAATGCTGGAGGCCGTCGTCCGTCACCAGCACGTCGACCTCGGGATGGCGTTCGAGCAGGAAGCGCCCGGCCTCGGCGCGGCGCCGTCCGACCGCCACCGGGCAGCCGCTGCGATGCGCGATCAGCAGCGGCTCGTCGCCGACCTCGCGCGCGCTCGATCCGGCCAGCACTTCACGCGGACCGGACTCGCCTTCCCCGCCGTGGCCGCGCGAGATCACGCCCGGTTGCAGGCCGGCGGCGCGCAGCTGTTCGACCAGCCAGATGGTCAAGGGGGTCTTGCCGGTGCCGCCGATAAAGATATTGCCGACCACGATGACCGGGACCGGCAGGCGTTCGGATGCCAGGATGCCGGTGCGGAACAGCAGGCGGCGCAGCGCGGCCAGGGCGCGGAACAGGAGGGACAGGGGCCACAGGGCGATGGCCAGCGGGCCGCGGTGCAGCCAGGCGCGGGTCAATGTGGATTCGAGGGAGGATGCCATATCAAAATGCGTTAGCCCAAAAACGTCGTTCCCGCCCTCGCGGGAACGACGAATCATTACTTCTGCCCGCCCGACTGCGCCGCAAACGTCAGCTTCTCGTACCCCGCCATGCGCGCCGCCTCCAGCACGTTGATCACCATCTGGTGCATGGCGAACTGGTCGGCATTGACGATGATGACCGGATCGCGGGCCGGCGTGGCCAGCGGCTGGCCGTCCGGGCCGGTGGCGGCCGCGCGCTTCAGGTCGTCGGCCAGGCCGGCCACGCCGTGGAACGACACCGGCACGTTATTCACCGTGTAATTGCCTTTGGCATCGACGGTGACGTTGATCTCGAAAGGCTTGTCGATCGCCTTTTCGGCGTCGGCGGTCGGCAGGGTGATCTGCAGCTCGGTGAACTTGCTGTAGGTGGTGGTGACCATCAGGAAGATCAGCACCACGAGCAGCACGTCGATGAACGGGATCAGGTTGATTTCCGGATCCTCGCGCTTGCGGCCGCGGCGAAAATCCATCATTTGCGGGCACCGTGGACGACGTCGACGAATTTCACGGCCTGCAGCTCCATGTCCATGATGAAGCTGTCGACCAGGGCGCGGAAGTGGCGGTAGAACACCAGCGCAGGCATCGCGATCGCCAGGCCGAAGCCGGTGTTATACAGGGCCACCGAAATGCCGTGCGCCAGCTGGGCCGGATTGGTGCCGGTCGCATTCTGGGCGCCGAAGATCTCGATCATGCCGACCACCGTGCCGAACAGGCCCATCAGCGGCGCCAGCGAGGCAATCGTGCCCAGGGTCGTCAGGAAACGCTCCAGCACATGGGCCACGCCCCTGCCCGCTTCTTCAATCGATTCCTTCATCACGTCGCGCGGCGCGTCGACGTTGCGCAGGGCGGCCGCCAGCACGGCGCCGAGCGGGGAGTTGGTTTGCAGCTTGTCGATGATGTCCGGCGTGACCTTGCCGCTGCGATACACCTGGATCACTTCATCCAGCAGTTGGCGCGGCAGGATTTTTTCCCGGCGCAGGTAGATCAGGCGTTCAACGATCAGGGCCAGAGCGATGATCGAGGCAATCAGCAACAGCCAGATAGGCCAGCCGGCGGCTTGAAGAATGGCGAGCAAAAGGAACTCCTGGATGGGTGGAAAAACTATACGGAAACGAATTGCGCAATGTAACGTGTTGCCAGCTTTGCGGCAAGTAGAGTTCTGCACACTTTCTGTGGATAAAAGTGTGCGCAATAGCCTTTACTAGAGGAAAGAGCTTTGATTCTTAAGGGATATTTTTCCATGCGTAAAAACTTGGCAGCCACGGATTGATATTTCCATGTCGCAACTTCAACATCCGCTTGGGTCGTAACTTGCCCACAATTTCTGTGGATAAATTTGTGTGAAATAAGCATTCCTTTAGGTAAGTCATTGATTTTTATCATGGAAATTTTCAAGCTCAAATTTTTGGCAGCAAGCAATCTGTTCGCCCGGCCTGTATTCCTGCTACAGCCCGGCCCGCTTCTCCACATTTTTTGTGGACAAAATTGTGCGCAAGCGCACATAGACGCTGTAACCCCCTTGATTCATAAGGAAAAAGTTCCGGAGCCCATTTTTTAGGCGGCGCGCATGGAGCCCGCTTGCCACCGGCTTTGCACACAAACTGTGGAAAACGATGTGAGCAAGCTCCGGGCGCGCTGCGCAAGCCCATGAATCCAAAAGAAAAACATCGGCAAGCTCAAAAATTAGGCAGCACCGGTCCGGTAGATCGGCTTGCGCAGGCGATAAGGAAGGCGTCAGGGCTGGTATAGTCCCATCCCTGGCGAAGGCGCTGCACCGGATTGCCGCTGTCGACGATGTCCCGGCTACCCGATGTGCGCTTCTTCACAAATTTTGTGGAAAAGATTGTGAGCAAGGGTCTTGATCTAGCTCAAAGTCCTTGAATTAAAAAGGAAAATTCCTACTGCAGCAATTTTAGGCAGCATCGAAGTTCTGCACAGCTGGCCGTTTGTAGGCTAGCCAGCCTCAGGTGTCCCCATAAATTGTGGAAAACGATGTGAGCAAGCGCCGGTACAGTTGGCTAAGTGCTTGATTGCCTTGATAAAACATATGCATGCATTATTTTTGAGCAGTCGACCTTCTCGAGCAGGGAAAAGCGCTTATCCACTTCCTCACAGATTCTGTGGATAAGATTGTGGCCAAGTGTCCCCTGGGCAATCCAAGCCTTTGATCCGTAAGGAAATTTTGTTTCTGCATCGAAATCAAGCAGCTGTAATTAACATTAAAAATCAATCGTTTATAAATACTACTTGCTGTACCACCGCAGATATGGCTCGCCCATGCGATCGTCATATTTTTGTGGACAGCGCCAGGTAACCTCTCTTTATGCTGACCTCGCAAGACGCCGATCCGGCCTACGCCGCCCCTCCCGTTCTCACCGTCACCGCGCTGAACCAGCAGGTCGCGCGCCTGCTGGAACGCTCGTTTCCGCTGGTGTGGATCGGCGGCGAAATCTCGAACTTCACCCGCGCCGCCTCGGGCCACTGGTACTTCACGCTGAAGGACGATGCCGCCCAGGTGCGCGCCGTGATGTTCCGCGGCCGCGCCCAGTACGCCGGCTTCACGCCGCGCGAGGGCGACAAGGTCGAGGTGCGCGCCCTGGTCACCCTGTACGGCGCGCGCGGCGATTACCAGATCAACGTCGAGGCGATTCGCCGCGCCGGTGTCGGCGCCCTGTACGAAGCCTTCATGCGCCTGAAGGAAAGGCTCGGCAACGAGGGGCTGTTCGACCAGGAGCGCAAGCGGCCGCTGCCGCTGTTCACGCGCGCCATCGGCATCGTGACCAGCCTGCAGGCGGCGGCGCTGCGCGACGTCCTGACCGCGATCAAGCGCCGCGCCCCCCACGTGCGCGTGATCCTCTACCCGGCGCCGGTGCAGGGCCAGGGCGCGGCCGAAAAGATCGCCGACGCCATCGCCACCGCCTCGCGCCGGGCCGAAGTCGACGTGCTGCTGGTCTGCCGCGGCGGCGGCTCGATCGAGGATTTGTGGAGCTTCAACGAAGAGATCGTGGCGCGCGCGATCGGCGCGGCCTCGATGCCGGTCATCTCCGGGGTCGGCCACGAGACCGACTTCACGATCGCCGACTTTGCCGCCGACCTGCGCGCGGCCACGCCCACCGCCGCCGCCGAGCTGGCCGCCACCGCCCGCGATGAGTGGCTGGGCTCGCTGGAAGCGGACGCGGACGACCTGCGCCGCGCCATGGAGCGCATCCTGTCCGAGGCCAACCAGGGTCTCGACAGCCTCAGCCGCCGCATGGTCAGCCCCTCGGACCGCATCGCACATCAACGCCTGAAACTCCTGGGCATGGCGAGCGGTCTGACGCATGCGGTGCGCGCGCCCATCAACCGCAACAACGTGCTGCTGGCCCAGTTGCAGCAGCGCTGGGCGCGCCACCTGCCGGACGTGCGCTCGCTGCGCGCCCTGCTGGGATCGGAACGGCGCCAGCTGGCGGCCAGCATGACGGGCGCCCTGCGCCAGCGGCGCGAGGCGCTCGGCGCGCTGTCGGCCCAGCTGGAGCTGCTGAATCCGCAGCGTACGCTCGAGCGCGGCTACGCAATCGTCAGCAATGCCAAGGGCAAGGTGCTGCACGCGCCCGGCCAGATCAAGCCGCGCGACACCATCGTGGTGCGCCTGGCCGAGGGCAGCGCCGAGGTCGGCGTGGCCAGCGTACAGGACTTGCTGGAGTAATCTGCAACCTTTCCGCATCCGGTTTAGAATATGCGACCGTTTCGGAAGAACGACCCGTTTCCAACCAATCAAGGAATAAGACATGGAACATACTCTGCCGCCGCTGCCGTACGCCAAGGATGCCCTCCAGCCGACCATGTCGGCTGAAACGCTGGAATACCACTACGGCAAGCATCACCAGGCCTACGTGACCAACCTGAACAATCTGATCAAGGGCACCGAGTTCGAGAACATGCCCCTGGAAGAGATCATCAAGAAATCGCAGGGCGGCGTGTTCAACAATTCCGCCCAGGTGTGGAACCACACTTTCTTCTGGAACTGCATGACCCCGAACGGCAGTGCGCCCGCCGGTCCGGTGCTTGATGCGATCAACGCCAAGTGGGGTTCGTTCGACAAGTTCAAGGAAGAGTTCCAGAAGTCGGCCGTCGGCAACTTCGGTTCGGGCTGGACCTGGCTGGTGAAGAAGACCGACGGCAGCGTCGACATCGTCAACACCTCGAATGCCGGCACCCCGCTGACCACCGAGAACAAGGCCCTGCTGACCTGCGACGTCTGGGAGCACGCCTACTACATCGACTACCGCAACGCCCGTCCGAAGTTCGTCGAGTCGTGGTGGAACATCGTCAACTGGGACTTCGTGAACCAGAACTTCGCGTAATCGCGAAGGACGGCAGTATCTGCATCGCAGCCCGCTCCGGCGGGCTGTGTGCGTTTACGGCCTTGTCGCATCCTCTTCAATTCGACTATACTCGAAATATCGAATCGGACATGCCATCCCATGGACAACAAGCACGCCGTCACCGCGCTGGCCGCCCTCGCCCAGGAATCGCGCCTGGCCGCCTACCGCCTGCTGGTGCAGGCCGGCCCCGAAGGCCTTGCCGCCAGCCGGATCGCGGAAGCGCTGGACATCCCGCCCTCCTCGCTCTCCTTCCACCTGAAGGAACTGAGCCACGCGAACCTGATCGCGCCGCGCCAGGAAGGCCGCTTCGTCATCTACGCGGCGCAGTTCGACGCGATGAACGCCCTGCTCGGCTTCCTCACCGAAAACTGCTGCGGCGGCAAGCCCTGCCCTCCCTGCCAACCCTGAAGAAGACCATCATGAACGTCCTGTTCCTCTGCACCGGCAACTCCTGCCGCTCGCTCATCGGCGAAGCCGTCTTCAACCATTTGGCCCCGAGAGGCTGGCAAGCCATCAGCGCCGGCAGCCAGCCGACCGGCAAGCTGAACGACAAGGCGCTGGCCCTGCTGGCCGCCAAAGGCATCTCGACCGCGGGCTGCTACAGCAAGTCCTGGGACAAGCTGCCGGTGACGCCGGACATCGTGGTCACCGTCTGCGCCAGTGCCGCGGGAGAAGCCTGCCCGGCGTATCTCGGCCCGGTCCTGCGCACGCACTGGGGTGTCGAGGATCCGAGCCATGTCATCGGCACCGAAGAAGAAATCAGTGCCGCTTTCGGGAAGGCCTATGCGATCCTGCGCGCACGCATCGAAGCCTTCCTGGCCCTGCCGCTGGACGCGCTGCAAGGCGACCGCGCGAAGCTCAAGACCGAGCTCGACCGCATTGGCCACATCCAAGCCTGACCGACCGCCACATTCCCGGCCCACGACAGCCTGAAGGATTTTCGTGCTTACCGCTTTTCTTATTTTCCTGGCGACCCTTGCTTTCGTCATCTGGCAGCCGCGGGGGCTGGGCATCGGCTGGAGCGCATCGGCCGGCGCCATCGTGGCCCTGCTCGCTGGCGTCATCCATGTCAGCGACATCCCGATCGTCTGGCACATCGTCTGGAACGCCACCGGCGCCTTCGTTGCCGTGATCATCATCAGCCTGCTGCTCGACAAGGCCGGCTTCTTCGAGTGGGCCGCGCTGCACGTGGCGCGCTGGGGCGGCGGTAACGGCCGCCGCCTGTTCGTGATGCTGGTCCTGCTGGGCGCCGCCGTGGCCGCGCTGTTCGCGAACGACGGCGCCGCGCTGATCCTGACGCCCATCGTCATCGCCATGCTGGCGGCCCTGCGTTTCTCGCCCAAGGCGACGCTGGCCTTCGTGGTGGCGGCCGGCTTCATTGCCGATACCGCCAGCCTGCCGCTGGTGGTGTCGAACCTCGTCAACATCGTCTCGGCCGATTACTTCGCCATCGGCTTCGCGCGCTACGCCGCGGTGATGGCGCCGGTGAACCTGGTATCGGTCGCCGCCACCCTGGCTGCGCTGGTCTGGTTCTTCAGGAAGGACATCCCCGCCGACTACGACCTGGCCCAGCTCAAGCGGCCGGAAGAGGCCATCCATGACCGGGCCACTTTCCTGACCGGCTGGTGGGTACTGGCCATGCTGCTCGCCGGCTTCTTCTGGCTCGACGACGTCGGCATCCCGGTCAGCGCCGTCGCGGCAGCAGGGGCCCTGCTCCTGCTCGCGGTCGCGGCGCGCGGCCACCGGATCTCGACCCGGGAAGTGCTGCGCGGGGCGCCGTGGCAGGTGGTGGTGTTCTCGCTGGGCATGTACCTGGTGGTCTATGGGCTGCGCAACGCCGGCCTGACCGACTACCTGACGGCCTTGCTCGACCGCTGCGCCGAGCACGGCATCTGGGGCGCAGCACTGGGCGCCGGCTTCATCACGGCCATCCTGTCGTCCATCATGAACAACATGCCGACCGTGCTGGTCGGCGCCCTCGCCATCGACGCCACCTCGGCCCAGGGCGTGGTCCGTGAAGCGATGGTGTACGCGAACGTCATCGGCGCCGACCTCGGCCCGAAGATCACGCCGATCGGCAGCCTCGCCACTTTGTTGTGGCTGCATGTGCTGTCGGCCAAGAACATCCAGATCTCCTGGGGCTACTACTTCCGGATCGGTATCCTGCTGACGCTGCCGATTCTCCTGGTGACCCTGAGCGCGCTGGCCCTACGATTGAGCTGACCCAAGCTGAGCAGAGACGAAGAAATCGACATGGACAAGATCCCCGACCTCCCCAACATCAAGCCGGAACTGCTGGACCTGCCGACGCTGGACAAGCTCGGTCCGGTCGGCGACATGCGCCACCCGCCGCGCATCCTCATGCTCTACGGCTCGCTGCGCGAGCGCTCCTTCAGCCGCTTCCTGACCGAGGAGGCGGCGCGCATCCTCGAGCACTTCGGCGCCGAAGTAAGAATCTTCGACCCGATGGAACTGCCGATGGCCGGCAGCGTACCCGACACCCATCCGAAGGTGGTCGAGCTGCGCGAGCTGTGCCTTTGGTCGGAGGGGCAGGTGTGGTGCAGCCCGGAGCGCCACGGCGCGGTCACGGCGGTGCTGAAGAACCAGATCGACTGGATTCCGCTGGAGATGGGCGCGATCCGGCCCAGCCAGGGCCGCACGCTGGCGGTGATGCAGGTCTGCGGCGGTTCGCAATCCTTCAACGTCGTGAACACCCTGCGCCTGCTGGGCCGCTGGATGCGCATGTTCACGATCCCCAACCAGTCGTCCGTGCCGATGGCCTACAAGGAGTTCGACGAGGCCGGCCGCATGCGTCCGTCGGCCTATTACGATCGCGTGGTCGACGTGATGGAAGAGCTGTTCAAGATGACCCTGCTGCTGCGCGGCCGCGGCGATTACCTGACCGACCGCTACAGCGAGCGCAACGAGCGCGCCCGCAAGGCGATCGACCGCCAGATCGACAAGATCTAGTCCGGTTCAGCAGTAATACACGCCGGCGGCGCAGCGCCGCGCCGTCCGCCGCGCCACGCCGGCATAGCTCACCGGCGTCAGCGGGCGCCCGACCACGGCCGCGGCCGGGGCCACGAAGCCGGGCAGGTTGGGAACGCCGGCGCGCTTGGCCGCCTCGAGGGCCAGGCCGAAGGCCAGCAGGATCAGCACACCCGGCCAGACATGTTTGAGGATGTTCATGGACCTCACTTTCCTTTCGCCGCGGCGGCCTTGAAGATGCCCGGAATGTCGCCCAGCTCCTGGATCTTTTCCGGCGTGAGTTTCTGGGCGCCGGCCGGAATGCTCAGCTTGAACGGATCGGCCGGCACCTGCGGCCCGGTCTTCCAGTTCCAGATGTCGAGCCGGTATTCGGGTGCGCCGGCGACCTTCCTGCTGGTGATGCTGTAGCGGCAGGGATAGGGATTCGCCCCCTGCGCGATCCAGATCTGCCAGTCGACGTCGCGCGTGCGGAAGGCCAGGTGGTCGCACTCGACGCCGCGGATCACGCCGCTGCCGAGGTCCTTCACGCCGGTCACTTCCGGCATCAGTTCCTTGTAGGGATCGGACACCAGCAGGTCGGCGCCCGGCACCGGGCGGTGGTATTTATCGCGCAGGACGTCGACCAGCTGGTCGAGCGTGCCGGCGGCCTCGACCTGGGCGACCATGTTCGAGTTCTTGCCGAGCAGGGTCACGGTCTTGCCGTCGAAGCTCATCTCCATGTTGGCAAAGCCGCCGCGGCGCGTGACGTGCAGCTTGTCCGGCCGGTTCAGCACCACGCCGCCGGATGCGGCCAGGGTGATCCTCTGCTCGTCGGTGCTGACGATGTCCAGGTTCGAGTCGTAATCGAAGGCGATCGCCTTCTGCGCCGCCATGTAGTCGGACATGGCCTTGAGCAGGCGCCTGGCATCGGCTTCGTCGGCCGACGCCGCCATCGGCGCGAGCGCTGCGCACAGCAGCAGCGCCCGGGCCGCATGCTTTCCTGGATGCTGGGTCATGCTGGCCTCCCATCGCAATCCTTGCAGTGTAGTGCGGATGGGTGAAGCGCCAAGACAGCCACGGAAACACGGCCAGTACCTGCTGACACATCTCAAACAAGCTGCCGGTCCGTGGAACCGCTGAAGGGCTACGGCGATTTGTGCCTGCCAGTCACAAATCGCCGTGGCGCTTTGCCGCCTTTTTGTCGCTAAAGTGTATTAATTTGTCCCTTTACAGCGGCAAATGTGCGCGATTGACACTTGCTCTTATACAATGCCGGGGTCAAGGAGAGCCTCATGTATCGTGTACTGTTGGTCGAAGACGATCCGCGCCTGGCGGAGCTCGTCATGGAATACCTGTCCGGCTATGAATTTTCGGTCGATCTCGTCACCCGCGGCGATACCGCGCTCGAGCATTTCAAGCAGAGCCAGCCCGATATCGTCGTGCTCGACCTGATGCTGCCGGGGATGGACGGCATGGTCGTGTGCCGCCAGATCCGCGAACAGTCCGAGGTGCCGATCCTGATCCTGACCGCGCGCGAAGACACCTATGACGAAGTGTCGGGCCTGGAACAGGGCGCCGACGATTTCGTCAACAAGCCGGTCCAGCCGCGCGTGCTGCTGGCCCGCCTGCGCGCCCTGCTGCGCCGCACCCAGACCAAGGCGGCGGCCGCCGACACCCGCGTGCTCGAATTCGGCGGCCTGCGCATCATGACCAACGACCGCAGCGTCACCTGGCGCGGCCAGCCCTGCGTGCTCAGCAATACCGAATACAAGCTGCTGCTGGTGCTGGCCGAAGCGGCCGGGCGCGTGCTGTCGCGCGACGAACTGCTCAAGAAAATGCGCGGCATCGAGTTCGATGGCCTGGACCGCAGCATCGACAACTGCATCTCCAAGCTGCGCAAGAAGTTCGACGACAACCTGTCGGAAAAGATCAAGACCGTGTGGGGCGAGGGTTACCTCTTTTCCCCTTCGGCCTGGAATTAACGCCCGCCCGAAACGTCGATGAAGCTGCCGGTGGTGTAAGAGGCCTCGTCCGATAAGAGCCACAGCACCGCCCGCGCCACTTCCATCGCTTCCCCGCCCCGCCCCATCGGCACCGAGCCTTTCAGGCGCCCGATGCGTCCCGGCTCGCCGCCGCTGGCGTGCATCTCCGTATCGATCAGGCCGGGCCGCACGCCGTTCACGCGGATGCCCTCGTTCGCCGCTTCTTTCGCCAGGCCGATGGTCAGCACGTCCAGCGCCGCTTTCGAGGCCGCATAGTCGACGTATTCGCCGGCCGCGCCGAGCACGCCGGCGCGCGAGGACACATTCACGATCGCGCCGCCGCTGCCGCCCTGCCTGGTCGACATGCGCCGCACCGCTTCGCGCGCGCACAGGAAACTGCCGGTGACGTTGGTGGCGAGGATGCGTCCGATGCGCTCCGCATCCATCTGCTCGACCCGCATCTGGCGCGCCAGGATGCCGGCGTTGTTGACGAGGGCGTCGAGGCGGCCATAGCGCGCGTCGACGTCGGCGAACATCCGCATTACTTCCGCCTCTTGCGAGACGTCGGCCTGCACGGCAAAGGCGCTGCCGCCGGCGTCTTCGATACCGCGCACGACCTGCAGGGCGGCTTCGCGGCCGGCAAGGTAATTGACGCAGACCTGCCAGCCACGCTCGGCGGCGAGCTGCGCGCAGGCGGCGCCGATGCCGCGGCTGGCGCCGGTGATGAGAATTGTTTTCGTCATGTGCGCCAGGATAGCGCGCTTATTCGAACAGCGGAAGGATGGCCAGCGGCGCGTTCGACGTGGCCACCTGGCCGCGCTCGGCAGCCGGTGCGAAGCGGTAGGTCACGGCCAGGAAGCCTTCGTCGGCCTCGGCGTCCGACAGCGGCAGCATCTGTTCGGCGCTGTCCGGACGGCGCAGGCGCGCCGCGGCCTCGGTTTTCACGGGGAACACGAAGCGCACGCCGGCGCACTGGCGCGCGCGCTGGGAGGCGTCGACGTAGCGCGCGAAGCCGAGCGCCTGGGCGCAGGCGGCGCGCAGGTCGGCCACGTCGTACAGGCCGTCGTGACGCACCGCGATCGATACCTGCGGGCGCAGGGCGAACACGGCGCCCTTGCGGTTCATGGTCAGCGCGGCGTTCTCGTCGTAGGCGGCCTTCAGCAGCGGAAACACGGTGCGGCCCAGCGGATCGAGCGGCAGGCTGACCTGGGTCGACTTTCCCATCAGGGTCAGCTGCGGCCCGCCGGCCAGCATGGCGCGCTCCCGCGGCAGCACCTGCAGCTGGCTCACCAGCAGGTTCTTGGGGCCGCCGTACTTCTCGAACACCACCATCGCCCGGTAGGCGTCCCGGTAACTCACGGCCTCGCCGCCGAGCGCCTGCGCGCCGGCCGGACCGGCAGCCAGCAGCAGGGCAAGGGGAGCGATGAGTTGTCGGGCAGGACGCATCGTCAGAACCGGTAAGCGATGGCGGTCGAAACCGTCAGGTTGGTGGACCGCTCGGTCAGCGGGCTCAGTCTGGCGTCGCCCAGCAGGCGTTTGGCCTGCAGGTTCGAGGTCAGCATCCAGGACGGCGACAGCACCCAGTTCCAGCGGGCGCCCACGTGCACGTCCTGCACACCGCCACCCGGCCGGTAAGCCGGGAAGCGGCTGCGCACGGCTTCTTCCGCCGTCACGCCAAAATAGCTTTCGTTGTAATGCGCATTCACGATGCCGACGCCGGCCGCCACCGACACCCGGTGGCGCTCGCCCAGCACGGCCGCCAGGCGCTGCACGCCCAGGTCGAGGCGCACGCCGTCACGGTCCTGGCCGGCCCCGGCCAGCAGGCTGGAGGTCAGGCGCCATTGCGGATTCAGGTAGACATTGTAGAAGGCGCCGGCTTGCAGGCGCGCACTGATCTCATCCATGCCAGCCAGGCGGCCGTTCGGCGCCATCGCCCTTTCGCCCGGGACCATGGTGTTGATCAGGGTAACGCCGACCCCGCCGGCTTCGAGGCCGGTACCGGACTCGTCGCGGCCCGGCAGCACCGCCAGCAGCGGTCCGTATTCGACGGTCGGCGACGCCGACAGGTGCATGCCCGCGCTCATCCCCGAAATGAAGATGCCGTTGCTCCATTCGACCTGGAGCACCGGCAGCGCCGATACCTTGCGGCTTCCCGATCCCTCGTAGCGCGGCGCCGACTGCAGGCCCAGCCCGACATACATGTCGCGGCTGCCGTCCGGCATCGGATTGGTGGCGGGCGTCTGGCCGTGGGCCAGGCCGCTTGCCAGTGTGCTCGCCAGCGCGAGGGGAAGAAGCTTGTTCATGGCTAGAGTAAATAGATTCGGGAAAACAACATTCTATCTTCCTTCCTCCCACATCTCCCTGGTTCTGCTGCACGAACTCGACCGCGATGCCGTTGCGGTCTTCGTCCTGGGATCGACTGCTCGAATAAAAAAAGGCCCACCGTCACTCGCGCATCAGGTGGGCCAAACGGAAAAACCTGATGAGTAGCCATCCTACGCAGCGTTGGCAAGGGAATCCCCCTCCACATGTCAGCCTTTTGTCTTAACTTTGTAAAACATGATCGTATTTACCATTGCTCCTATACAATTCCGCCGTGAACCGCCTATTCTTCCGCTTCTTCATCCTGGTGATGCTGTCGATCACGGCAGCGACCTTCGTCGTCTATTTCGTGTTCGCGCGCCTGTTCGGCGACCCGCTGGAAGACATCGCGCGCCGCCAGGCCTCGGCCCAGATCTTCCTGCTCGAGCAGTACGTGGACCAGGCCCCCGCCGACGAGTGGCTGACGCGCCTGAACAAGGTGCGCGAAGTATCCAAGGTGCATTTCGACCTGATCCCGCTGGCCCAGGCGCGCGGCGAGCTGCCCGCCGGCGGCCGCACCGCCTTCGACCGCGGGGAACTGGTGCTCGACCCGGCCCATCAATCCTTCTTCCGGCGCGTCGACATGAAAGGCGAACGCTACATCGGCAGCGAGGAGGAAGCGCTGCGCGCCTCGCACCTGCCGGTGTAGCGTTCGCCTTTCATGTCGACGCGCCGGAAGAAGGATTGATGGGCCGGGTCGAGCACCAGTTCCCCGCGGTCGAAGGCGGTGCGGCCGCCGG
>CAJYXO010000068.1 GCA_913778765.1 uncultured Massilia sp.
GCCGGCAGGCGCTCTTCCAGCGAGGTGTGGGTGAGCACGAGGGAAGGCTGGCATTCCCGCAGCATGTCGTGTACGCGCCGTTCCGGCTGGGATGGGTCGAGCGGGACGTAGGCGGCGCCGGCCTTGAGTGTCGCCAGGATCGCGACCACCATGTCGATCCCGCGTTCCAGAAACAGGACGATGCGCGCTTCGGGCTGCAGGCTCATTGCGAGAAGCGCATGCGCGAGGCGGTTCGCTCGCTCGTTCAAGGTCCGGTAGCTCAGGGACCGCCCGGCGGCGACCAGTGCAGTCGCGTCGGGACGGTCTGCGGCCCAGCCTTCGAACACGCGATGGATCAGGCCGTGCTCGGGCAAGGCGGCGTCCGCGCCCTTGCATTCGACCAGCAGGCGCCGGCGCTCCTCGGCCTGCAGGAGACTGGCTTGACGGACGCCAGGCGCCCCCGGGTCGTGCGCGGTGGCTGCGAGCGTTTCCAGGGCCGCTTCGAGGTAGCGCAGCAGGGGCGCGGCGTCGAGACTGTCGGGGCACTGCAGCTTGCAATGGAAATCGTCGACGTGATCGTCCACGACGAGCGTCAGCGGATAGCTGCTGCGCTCTTCGCTTTCGAGCGACTGGATGCCGGCCCAGGTTCTCGCTGCGGCTTCGGACTGGGCGGCCGTCTGCACCCGGCTGAAGCGGTAGTTGAGGAGGGCGGTGAACAAGGGCAGATCCTGCGGCACTGCGCTCGCGCGCTGCGCCAGCGCCAGCGGCGCATGCTCGTGCAGCAGCAGTCCGCTCAGTCCCTGGTAGACGTCGGCGATGAGCTGGCCAGCGTTCTTGCCGTCCAGCTTGACGCGCAAAGGCAGCGTGTTCAGGAACATGCCGAGAGCGTGGTCGTCGTCGGTTGCGGCCTGGAGCCGCCCGGACAGTACGGTGCCGAACACGATGTCGTCGCAGTTGCAGCAGATTGCCAGCACATGCGCCCACGCAGCGTGGAACAGGACCGCTGGCGGCACGCCCTGGCTGCGGGCGCAGGCGCGCAGACGCTGTGACAAGGCTGGCGGCAGCATCGCGCGCGCCTCGGCCATGCGCTCGGATTCGGCCAGGCGCAGCGGAAGATCGAAGGCGCCGCACGGCTGGGCGAAGTCGCCGAGCAGCTCATGGAAATAGCTTTCGTGGTCGGCGTCGGCGGCGGTGTCCAGGGTCGCGATGAAGCTGCGGAAGGTCTGCTGCGGCGCCGGCAGCTCCTGCCGGCCGGCCAGCATTGCCTCGATTTCCGAAATGATCGATTGCATGGTCTGGTGGTCGCAGATGAGGTGATGGAACAACAGGGCCAGCACCCACTCGCCGGTATCCTCGACCTTCGCGACGTAGGCCTTCATCAGCGGTGCGCGTTGCAGGTCGAGGCGGACTTGCGCAGGATCGGTATGCGCACGCAGGGCCGCCAGTACCGAGTCCCGATCGGGGCCGCCGGATGCCGGGGTATCGACGGCGAGCACGGCTTCGCGCCGTATCAGCTGCACCGCGCGCGGCAGGCCCTCCCAACGAAATTCGGTGCGAAGAATGTCATGCCGGTCGATCACCCGCTGCAGCGCTGCGAGGAAGGCGTCCAGGCGCGAGCGGTCGGCGCACAACAGGATTTCGCGAGCGAGGTAGCGGTCTCCGCGCGTCGACAACAGGTGGTGGAACAGGATGCCCTCCTGCAGCGGCGACAGGGGATAGACGTCCTGGATGTCGCCGGCGCCATCGGCGCCGGTCACCTGCTCCAGTTCCGCTTGCGAGAAGCCGGCGATGGAAGCCATCGCCGTTGCGCCTTCCAACTGCAATGGCGGCGGTTCCGCGGCCTGGGTCACCTGTCGTGCGAGGTCCGCCAGCACCGGCGCCGCGAATGCCGCGCGCAGGTCGATGGTGAGGCCACGCTCTTGCAGGGCGCGGACAAAGTTGATCAGCAAGAAGGAATGCCCGCCAAGCTCGAAGAAGTGGTCCAGCCGGCCGACACGCTCGACCCTGAGCAGCGTTTGCCAGATCTCCGCGATGGCGGTTTCGACGTGGCTCGCGGGCGCCTCGAACTTGCGCGACCCGGCGCCGGATTCGTCTGGCGACGGGAGCGCGCTTCGATCCACCTTGCCGTTGGCGGACAAGGGCAGGCGATCGAGCCGGACGAAGCGGGCCGGTATCATGTAGTCGGGCAGGGTGCGCCCGAGCGCGGCGCGCAGCGCCGGCACGTCCACGTCTTCCGCCGCGCCGATGTAGGCGACCAGTTGCTTCTGGCCGTCCTGGCCCTGGATGGCCAGCACGACTGCTTCGCGGATTTGGGGCTGTGCCATCAGTGCGGCTTCGACCTCGCCGGGTTCGACTCGATAGCCGCGGACCTTGCATTGATGATCGGTCCGGCCAAGGACCTCGATACCGTCCCGCGGCGTGTGCCGGGCCAGGTCGCCGGTACGGAACAGGCGTGCATCGTGCTTTCCGGCCGCCGCTGCGAAGGGATCGGGAATGAAGCGCTGCGCCGTCAGCGCCGGCTGGTGAAGGTAACCGTCTCCCACGCCGCGTCCGCCGATATAGAGTTCGCCCGTTACGCCGGTCGCTACCGGCTGCATGTCGGCATCCAGGACATACAACTGCGTGTTGATGATGGGACGGCCGACCGGAATGGCGCCGGCCTCCGGGGTATCCACCGAGACTTCATGCACGCAGCAGCCGACCACCGTCTCC
This sequence comes from uncultured Massilia sp., assembly GCA_913778765.1. Classification (GTDB taxonomy): domain Bacteria; phylum Pseudomonadota; class Gammaproteobacteria; order Burkholderiales; family Burkholderiaceae_D; genus Telluria. The sequence continues at coordinate 2,692 of CAJYXO010000068.1, forward strand.
GTCGGGCCATATTCATTGAAGATCCGGGTCTGCGGCGCATGCCGGCGCCATGCCGCCACATGTTCCGGCAAGAGGTTCTCGCCGCCGATGACGAGCGCGCCGACTGCGGCGGACGGGATATCGGCCAGCTGGCTTCCCAGCCATTGGGCATGTGCCGGCGTAATCTTGACGAGGCTGGTGCTACGGTCCTGGCGCAGCGTGCCGGCCAGGGCATCCAAGCCCAGCGCTTCGGGCAGCAGCCGGACGGTACGGCCCGTCGTCAGCGGTGCGAGCAGGCTGGTCACCGTGAGGTCGAAGGAGATGGACGAATGCACCGGCACCTCGTCGCCGACGTCGAGCGGGTAGGCGAGGCGGCACCAGTGCAGGTAGTTGACCAGTCCGCGATGGGGAATGCAGACGCCTTTCGGCAAGCCGGTCGAGCCCGAGGTGAAGATGACGTAGGCCAGGCTGTCGGGATCGGCCTGGCATGGCGGCGCTTCGCCGGCGGTCGCCGTGCTCGCGTCCCAGCCGAGATCCAGGCAAAGCAGTTCCAGCCCGCGCGGGAGTGCTGCGGCATCGTTTGCCAGCGACGCCTGCGACAGCAGGAGCCTGCAGCGTGCCTCGGACAGCATGTGGGCGGTCCGCTCTACGGGATAGGCCGGATCGAGCGGCAGGTAGGCGGCGCCCGCCTTGAGCACACCGAGCATGCCGACCACCAGTTCGAGCGAACGCTCGGTGCGCAATCCGACGATCTCGCCGGCGCCGATGCCGCGCATTCGCAGCGAATCGGCAAGGTGGTCGGCGCGCGCGCGCAGCGCCGCGTAGCTCAGGCTGGACGCGCCGCATACCACGGCGATGGCCTCCGGCGTGCGGCTGGCCTGGGCGTCGAACAGGTGCTGGGCACACTGCGTCGTGTCGTAGTCATGCGAGGTCGCATTGAAATCCTCCACGAGCTGGCGGCGTTCGATCGGGCCGAGCATGGCCAGTGCGCCGGCAGGCGCGTCCGGCCGGGCCAGCGCATCCCCGAGCAGCGTAATATATTGTTCCAGCAGCCGTTCCGCGGCAGGCGCAGGCAAGCGCGCAGGGTCGTACACGATTTCGCAGGCGATGCTGGAGGCCAGCTGCACGAACTCGAGGCACACCGTGTGCGATTCCCCGGCGCCGCGCTGGTGCAGCGGCGTGAGGATTACGCCGGCGCCGCCGGGGGATACGCGGCCGTCCACGAAATGGAAGCCGAACCGGCAGGCGTCCGGGGCAGCAAGACCGGGAAAACCCGGAAAGCCGTCCTGGGCTGCGGCAGCGGCATCGACGGCCGTTTGCGCCTGCGCCGCGAGTTCCGCGAAGCTGTAGTCGTCCTGCAGGGCCAGGCCGACGGGATAGAATCGTGTGAGCGGGCCGGGGACGGCTTGCAGTTCGTCGAAGCGGCGCCCATCAATGGCGTTGGCGATCCAAACGCGCCGGCGGTCGCACAGGCGCCCCAGCAGCGTAGCCCAGGCGGCGAGAAGGAGCGAGGACGGCTGGAGGCCGGCGCGCTGCGCAAACTGGCCGATCGCACCTGCCAGCGCTGTGTCGACGGTGCATGCCGAGCGCGCCTTCGCAGCCGCCGGCGCTTCGCCATGCTCGTACGGCAGCCGCAGGCCGGCGAGCTCCCGATAATCCTGCCCGAGCCAATGCTCCTGCAAGGCGGTGCCGCGCGCCGCTTCGGCGGCTTCGTGCTGCCATGCCGCGTACTGGAGGAACTGGACGGCGTCTTCGGGGGCGGCGCCGGCGCCGGAACCGGAGGCGCAGGCTTCCAGAAGTTCTTCGGCGAGCAGCCCCAGCGTAGCGCGGTCGGCACACAGCGGCGGCAGCGAGATGACCAGCCTGTGCTCGCCGGGGCCGAGCAGGGCCAGCCAGGCCTGCAGCGTGGGGCGGCCGTCCGTCTGCCAGGCCGCCGACGATTCCGCCTCGACCAGCGCATCGATACGAGCACACGCCGTCGCCGGATCGGCGTCGCGCAAGTCGAGCAAGGTGAAAGCGGGCTCCTCGTGCGCTTTGACGAACTGGAAGGGCGCCCCTGCGTGGCCGGAGGCGGACCAGCCCATGCGCAGGATGTCGTGGCGCGAGGCGAGCGCTCGCAGCGCCGCGTGCACGCTGACCGGCGCCAGGGCGCCCCGCAAGTGCCAATCGCCGACGGTTCGGCCGTTCTGTGCCTGGTTGATCTGCCAGAGGTGTACTTGTTGCGAAGAGAGCTGGAACTGCATGTCGTTTGCCTCGCTGATATCGTTATCGTTGTTCATGCATCAGATGCTGATCATCTCGCCCATCGCGACCAGGAGTCTTCGTTCACCCTCGAAGGCATTGCGCGCATGCGCGGTCAGGATGTTGTCGATCATGACGACGTCGCCTTGCTGCCAGGGGAACACGCTTTCGAGGCGCTGGTAGGTCGCCAGGATGCTCGCCATGGTGTCGTCCTCGATCGGCGTGCGGTCGCCGTAGTAGCATTGGCGCGGCATCCGCTCGTCAGTGCAGAGTGCCTGCAGGCCGACGCGCACTTCGCGGTCGAGACAGGACAGGTGCCAGTGTTGCGCCTGGTTGTGCCAGCACATTTCACCGCTGACGGGGTGGCGGATGGCGGCGGGCCTGAGGCTGCGCGTCCGCAGGCCGTCTTCAGGCAGCCAGGTCCATTCCATACCGCCGGCCCGGCAGTGCGCTTCCACCAGCTTCCTGTCGTCGGTCCCGAACACCTGGCGCCAACCCAGGCCGACCCCGAGGCCATAGTGACGTTCGTAGAGCACGCCTTTGGCGAGGAAGCGTTCGCGGATCTGCGGATCGAGCATCCGGTACACCGCACGGCTGTCGACGAGCGGGGTCTCCCCACCGATCTGCGCCGGCCGGCTGCACGCAAACCAGATATAACGCGGCCAGCTGCGGTTGAAGGTGTTCTCGTTATGCCACAGAAGCTTCTGGGTCGCGGGGTAGAACACAGGCCGATAGACCTTCCCGCTGATATGGGGATGTTCGCCGTTCTCCTCGTAGAGTTCCGGGCAGACGGTCCGGGCGAATCGCTCCAGTCGCTCGGGCGTGCCGATATCGAAATCGCGGAACAGGATGGCGCCATGCTTGAGCAAGAGCGCGTCGACTTCGGCTCGGTGGGCCGAAGTCCAGCTTGCGAGATCGACACCCGCCACATCGGCACGCACCACCCAGGGCAAGCTGTGGCCGTTGTCGAGCGGATGTTGAAGAACACCACCGTGTGCCGGCGCCGCCAGCGGCTTCGGCTTGATCGACTTGAACGAAGGTTGCGCCGGCGATGGCAAGGGTTTGGCTTGGGATGGCATGCTTCGGGGCGAGGTGACGGTCGGAGCCAAGGCGTCGAGGCGCGCGTCGGGCCGCGCCATGGCGTCGGCAAGCAAGGCGAGAAAATCGTCGACCATCCGTTCCGCCGTGCGCAGGTCGAACAGCGCGCTGTTGTACTCGAGCGCGCCGCTGACGCCGTCGTCGGCATCGATGACGAACAAGGTCAGGTCGCATTCCTTGCCGGCGTTCTGCGCCAGGGCCAGCGGCGCCAGGCGCAAGCCATCCAGATCGAGAGCCGCTGCGCGACTGGTGTTCTGGTAGGCGATCTTCACCTGGAACAGCGGGTTGTACGCCGGGTTGCGGCGCGGACGCAATGCCTCGACCACCTTGTCGAACGGCAGATCCTGGTGCTGCTGGGCCTCGATGACGCTGTGGTTGACCGTCTCCACCAGCGCCGCAAAGCGGACGTTGCGGGCGAAGCCGGTGACCAGCGCCGCCTGGTTGACGAAGAAGCCGATCAGGCCGTGGGTTTCCTCGCGGGTGCGGCCGGCAAGGTCGGCGCCCACGACGATATCCTCGGCGCCGGTGTGGCGATGCAGCAGAAGCTGGAATACCGCCAGCAGTTGGGAAAACGCGGTGGCGCCGGTGCGCAGGCCCAGCGATTTCATGGCGGCCGCCGTCTCCACGGGGATCGTGAAGCCGACTGCGCCCACCTGGAAAGTCTGGCGCTCCGGACGCGGACGGTCTGTCGGCAGGGCGATCAGCTCGGGCGCCCCACGCAGGCGTCGCTGCCAGTAGTCAAGGTCCGCTTGCAGGCGGCCCTGGTTCAGCAGGTCGCGCTGCCAGATCGCATAGTCGGCGTACTGAATCGGCAAGGCTGGGAGGGGCGAATCCTCTCCTCGGGAAAACGCCCGGTACAGCGCCGAGATTTCGCTGGCCAGTATCTGCATTGACCAGCCATCGGCCACGATATGGTGCAGCGCAAAGGCCAGAACATGCTCCTCCGTGTCAAGCTGGAACAGCTCGATTCGCAGCAGCGGCAGTGCGCCGAGATTGAAGCTGCGCAGCGCCAAATCGTTCGCCAGCCTGGTCGCTTCCGGCCGGCGCGCGTCGGCAGGCAGTCCCCGGAGGTCGGTG
>CAJYXO010000069.1 GCA_913778765.1 uncultured Massilia sp.
CTCGACCTCAACCTTGGCAAGGTTGCGCTCTACCAACTGAGCTACTCCCGCATCGTCTCGTTTACAACCGATTTTGCAATTATCTCAGATATTTGACTAACTTCCAAGATAACGCGTTTTACATCTCTACTTCATACTGCTGTTACATCAGACCGGCAAACTCTGGAGCGGGAGAAGAGTCTCGAACTCTCGACCTCAACCTTGGCAAGGTTGCGCTCTACCAACTGAGCTACTCCCGCTTCGTTTCGTTTGCTGCAATGTCTCGCAACAGGCAGGCATTATAGAGATGCTGAGCACTGTGTCAAGGATGACTCTATAGAAATCTTATAGCGCGCCGGATTTTTCCTTGATCAGCGGCCAGGCGCGGCGCAGGTAATAGAACATCGACCAGACAGTCAATACGCCGGCGATCCACAGCAGGATCTCCCCTGCCATGTGCATGTCGAGCACGGTGAAGATGGGATCGTGGAACAGCAGCATCGGGATCGCGACCATCTGCACCGCGGTCTTGATCTTGCCGAGCGAGCTCACGGCCACCGACTTGCGCGCGCCGATCTCCGCCATCCATTCGCGCAGCGCCGAGATGGTGATCTCGCGGCCGACGATGATGAAGGCGATGATGGCATTCACCCTGCCCAGCTGCACCAGCACCAGCAGCGCGCCGGCGACCATCAGCTTGTCCGCGACCGGATCGAGGAAGGCGCCGAAGGCCGAGGTCTGGTTCCAGCGCCGCGCCAGGTAGCCGTCGAACCAGTCGGTGACGGCGGCGACGATGAACACCAGGGTCGACGCCAGGTTGCGGTCGGCGAGCGGCAGCCAGTGTTCGGGAAGGTAGTAGACGCCAACGACCAGCGGGATCAGTGCGACGCGTAACCAGGTCAGGAGAATCGGGATGTTGAAAGGCATAGAGCTTGTTCGGTGAGATAGCGCCGCTAGTCTACATGGCTCTTGCCTTTTGAACCAGTTCAACTCAACCGTATCCGCGCCCTAGTGCAGCTGCCGGTAGATCTCCTCCGCCAGCGTGCTCGAAATCCCCTCCACCGACATCAAATCCTCGACGCTGGCGTCGATCACCCCGCGCAGGCCGCCGAAGCGCGCCAGCAGCTTCTGGCGGCGCTTGGCGCCGATGCCTTCGATCTCTTCCAGGCGCGACGCCTGGCGGGCCTTGGCGCGCTTGGCGCGCATGCCGGTGATGGCGAAGCGGTGGGCTTCGTCGCGGATCATCGCCACCAGCATCAGCGCCGCCGATTCCTTGCCCAGCTCCTGCGGGGCGCGGCCGTCGGCGAAGATCAGGGTCTCGAGGCCGACCCGGCGCCCCTCCCCTTTCGCCACGCCGACGATCGAACTCACGTCCAGCCCCAGCTCGGAGAACACCTGGCGCGCCATCTCGACCTGGCCCTTGCCGCCGTCGATCAGGGCGATGTCCGGCATCACGCCGTCGCCGCCCGCGACCTTTTCGTAGCGGCGCATCAGGACCTGGCGCATGGCGGCGTAGTCGTCGCCGGGCGTGATGTCGTTGATGTTGTAGCGGCGGTATTCGCCGTTCTGCATCTGGTGGTGATGGAACACCACGCAGGACGCCTGGGTCGCTTCGCCGGCCGTGTGGCTGATGTCGAAGCATTCGATGCGCAGGTTTTCCAGTTCCTCCATGTCGAGGCTCAGGGCCTCGGCCAGCGCGCGCGTGCGCGCCTGCTGCGAGCCCTGTTCCGACAGCAGGCGCGCCAGCGACAGCTCGGCGTTCTTCTGCGCCAGCTCCAGCCACTGGCGGCGCTGGCCCTGCGGCTGGAACACCAGGTTGATCCGGTGCCCGCACTGCTCGGTCAGGGCATTCACCAGCTCCGGCATGTCGAAGAAGGTATTCAGGATGAAGGTACCGGGGATGAACTTGTCCGCGTAGTGCTGGGCCAGGAAGGCGGCCAGCACCTCGACTTCGATCGGGCTTTCTTCCAATGCTTCGCCGACGTGCTGGGGGAAGTAGGCGCGGTCGCCCAGGTGGCGTCCGCCGCGCACCATCGCCAGGTTGACGCAGGCGCGGCCGCCCTGCACCACCACCGCGATGATGTCGACGTCGGCGTCGCCCACCGTCTCCATGCTCTGGGCGTGCAGCACCTTCGACAGCGCCTGGATCTGGTTGCGCACCGACGCCGCCTGCTCGAACTTCAGGTTCTCGGCAAAGCTGAGCATTTTCGCGTTCAGGTCTTCCAGCACTTCGGTCTGGCGCCCGCGCAGGAATTTGGAGGCGTTGTCGACGTCGCGGCGGTAGTCCTCGGGCGCGATCAGGTCGACGCAGGGACCGCTGCAGCGGCCGATCTGGTGCAGCAGGCAGGGACGCGTACGGTTGTGGAAGACACTGTCCTCGCAGGTGCGCAGCTTGAACACCTTCTGCAGCAGCTGCATCGATTCCTTGACCGCCCAGGCGCTCGGAAAAGGCCCGAAGTACTGGTTCTTCTTGTCCAGCGCGCCGCGGTAGTAGGCCATGCGCGGCGCGTCCCCGCCCGATATCTTCAGGTAGGGATAGGACTTGTCGTCCCTGAACAGGATGTTGTAGCGCGGCTTGAGGGTCTTGATCAGGTTGTTTTCCAGGATCAGGGCCTCGGCCTCGCTGTGCGTGACGGTGGTTTCCAGGCGCGCGATCTGCGACACCATCATCGCGATGCGCGGGCTCGACAGGTTCTTCTGGAAGTAGCTCGATACGCGGTTCTTCAGGTTGCGCGCCTTGCCGACGTACAGGACCTTTTCCTCGGCGTCGAAGTAGCGGTAGACGCCCGGCAGGCCGGGCAGCTTCGCCACCGTCGCCAGCACCAGCTCGCGCGTCTCCTTGGCCGGCCGCGGACCGGCGGCATCCTTGCCGATGGTGGCGTTGAGTTCTTCCTTCATCGCCTGCCAGGCGTCCGGACGGGCGCGCGGCGAACCTTCCGGCTGGCCCTCGGCCCTGGCGCGGTTCTTCGCGGCGCGCGCGCGTTTCGATGGCGCCGCCGGGTCGGCCACATGCACGGGCATGGCGGCGCCGCCGGCGGCCACGTAGGCGACGGCCGCTTCGTGCACCTCCGGTGCAGCCGGCTCCTCCGGCTGCTCATTCGATCGAACTTCCTTGGTCACTTGAGTACTAATCCTGGTCCTGGGCGCGAGGGTCCGGCGCCTGGGTCACGATCACGAAGGCGACGCCGTATTCGGCTTCGTCGCTGATCGTCACCTGCGCCGAGAGACGGTGTTCGCGCATGAATTCTTCGAGCGCCCCGCTGCAGACGATGATGGGTTTGCCGCTCGGGGCGTTGAGCATCTGGGCCGAGCGCCAGGTCATGGGCATGTGCATGCCCAGCCCGATCGCTTTCGAGAACGCTTCCTTGGCCGAGAAACGCGTGGCCAGGAAGCGCAGCCCGCGCACTTCGTGCTTGGCGCGGCGGGCGAGGTATTTCTGCATTTCCTGCGGTCCGAGGATCTTCTCGGCGAAGCGTTCGCCGTTGCGCGCGAGGGCGGCCTCGATGCGCGAGATCTGGACGATGTCGGTGCCGATCCCGTAGATCATCGGCGCTCCTCAGGTCTCCGCCGACGGATTGCCGAGCGCGACCCCGAGGCGGGCGTCGACCATGATGGCCTTCATCTCGCGCACCGCGTGCTCCCAGCCGACGAACAGGGCGTGCGCGACGATCGCGTGGCCGATGTTCAGTTCGTGGATCTCGGGGATGGCGGCGATCGGCTGCACGTTGGTGTAGTGCAGGCCGTGGCCGGCATTCACGCGCAGGCCGTGCATCACGCCGGCGCGCACGCCCAGCTGGATGCGGGCCAGTTCGCGCGCGATGTCGTCTTCGTCCTCGGCTTCGGCATAGCGGCCGGTGTGCAGCTCGATGACCGGCGCACCGACCGCGGCGGCGGCGGCGATCTGGGCTTCGTCGGCGTCGATGAACAGCGACACGCGGATGCCCTCGCCGGCCAGCTGCTTCACCGCCGCTTCGACGTCCTTGTAGTAGCGGATCACGTCCAGGCCGCCCTCGGTGGTGACTTCCTCGCGGCGCTCGGGCACCAGGCAGACGTCCCGCGGCTTCACCAGGCAGGCGAAGTCGACCATCTCCTGGGTGACCGCGGCCTCGAGGTTCATGCGCGTCAGCAGTTGCGGGCGCAGCGCCAGCACGTCGGCATCCTTGATGTGGCGGCGGTCTTCGCGCAGGTGCAGCGTGATCAGGTCGGCGCCGGCCTGCTCGGCCAGCAGGGCCGCGCGCAGCGGGTCCGGGTACACGGTGCCGCGCGCATTGCGCACGGTGGCGACGTGGTCGATGTTGACGCCCAGGTCGATGACCTGGCCTTTCGGGTGCAGGAAGCTCATGTTGTTCTTAAAGTTGCATCAGGTCGATTAATATCTGGCGCGTATTCAGCGGCGCGCCACCCAGGTGGTAAGCCAGCAGGAAGCGCATCAGCTGCTTGCTCTGCGCCTGCGTCTGCGGATCGCCATAGTGTTCGTTCTCCATGTCGATCAGGGTCTTGCCGGCCACCACGGGCCAGGTATCGCCCGCCTGCGCCCGCCGCGCACCGCGCTCGGGATCCACGACGTAGGCGAGATCGGCCTCGACCCGCGCACGGGCGCCGGTATCGCGGGTCAGGTCGGCGGCAACCCCGGTCTCCTTAAGTAAGGCCCTTTCGAACTTTCGCAAGACGATCTGCGCAGGTTCATTGTGCGCCAATTCGTTGAGTGTCGCCACGTAATGGTCGAACAGCGCCGGATGCGGGTCGTCGCGCGCCAGCAGCTTGACCAATAATTCGTTCAGGTAGAAGCCGCACAGCAGCGCCGTCTTCTCGATCGGCAGCATGCCGCCGACCCAGTCGGCGTCGATCAGGGTGCGCAGCTCGGACTTGCCGGAAAAGGAAATCGACAGCGGCTGGAAGGTCTGCAGCACCCCGCGCAGCTTCGACAGCGGCCGCTTGGCGCCCTTCGCCACCACGCCGATGCGCCCATGGTCGCGCGTAAACATGTCGACGATGAGGCTGGTTTCCTTGTAGGGATAGCTGTGCAGCACGAAGCCGGGCTGGCCCAGCACGCGGCTGTCGCGCGCCGGGGTGCGGCGGCGTTCGGGCTTGGGGGCCGCTGCGGGGGCCGCTGCGGACTGCACGGCGGCGGGCTGCACGGCATACGGCGCGCCTGCCTCCCCCAGCCGGCCGGGCTGGTCCTGCTGGTCCTGCTGGTCTTGCTGGTCGTCCTGGCCGGCCATGCGGTGGGAGGCCGCTTTATTCGTAGCCGTAGGCGCGCAGGCCGGCTTCGTTGTCGGCCCAGCCGGATTTGACCTTGACCCAGATCTCCAGGTACACCGGGCCGCCGAACAGCTTTTCCATGTCCAGGCGCGACTGGGTCGAGATCTCTTTCAGGCGCGCGCCCTTGTTACCGATGATCATGGCCTTGTGCGTGTCGCGCTCGACCAGGATGGCGGCGAAGATGCGGCGCAAATTGCCTTCCTGCTCGAATTTCTCGATCAGCACCGTGCTCGTGTACGGCAGTTCGTCGCCCAGCAGGCGGAACACCTTTTCGCGGACAATCTCGGCAGCCAGGAACTTCTCGCTGCGGTCGGTGATGTCGTCCGGGCCGAACACCGGCGGATTTTGCGGCAGATGCTTCTGGATCTCTTTTTCCAGCGCGTCGACCTGGAAGCGGTGCTTGGCCGAGACCGGCACCACGGCGGTGAAGTCGCGCAGGCCCGCCACCTTGGCGGCAAACGGCATCAGCTCGGCCTTGTCCTTCATGCGGTCGGACTTGTTGATCACCAGGATCACCGGCACGTTCTTCGGCAGCAGGTCGACCACCTGCTGGTCGGCCGGGCCGAAGGTGCCCGCCTCGACCAGGAACAGGATCACGTCCGAGGCCGTGAGGGTGTTCGAGACGGTCTTGTTGAGGGTCTTGTTCAGCGCGTTCGCGTGGCGGGTCTGGAAGCCCGGGGTATCGACGTAGATGAACTGGGCGTCGTCGCGGGTCTGCACGCCGGTGATGCGATGGCGCGTAGTCTGGGCCTTGCGCGAGGTGATCGACACCTTGGCGCCGATCAGCACGTTCATCAGGGTCGACTTGCCGACGTTCGGGCGGCCGACGATGGCGATGTAGCCGCAGCGGAAATCCGCCGGCGCCGGCGAACCCGCGCTGTCGTCCTGGTTGTTGTCGGTCTCGATGTTCATGCTGCTGTCCTGGTGATGGCTGTTCATTGCTGGTTCTGGTCGCGGGGTTGAGCGCTCTGCTGGGCGCCCTGCGGCGCGGCCGGCTCGGCGCTCTGGTCGGTCGCGATCCCGGCCAGCTTCAGCTGGGCCGAGCGCGGACGGCTCTTGCGGGCGCCGCCGGGGGCTTTCTGCACCGCCTGTTCGGCGACCTCGAGGGCCAAGCGGGCCGCCGCCTGCTCGCCGGCGCGGCGGCTGCCGCCGCGGCCGAAGACCTGGATGCCGAGCTTGGGCACCAGGCATTCGATCTCGAATTCCTGGCTGTGGGCGGCGCCGTGGGTCGCCACCACGTTATAGGTCGGCAGCGAAATCTTTTTGCTCTGCAGGAATTCCTGCAGCAGGGTCTTCGCATCCTTGCCGAGGGTACGCGGATCGACCGAGTCCAGCAGCGGGATGTAGAAAGCGCGGATCACGTCGCGCGCTTGGTCGAAGCCGCTGTCGAGGAAGATCGCGCCCAGCAGGGCTTCCAGGGTATCGGCCAGGATCGAGGGCCGGCGGAAGCCGCCGGACTTCAGCTCGCCCTCGCCCAGGCGCAGGAACTGCGACAGCTCCAGCTTCTGGGCGATCTCGTACAGCGACTGCTGCTTGACCAGGTTGGCGCGCAGGCGCGACAGGTCGCCTTCGGCGAGGTCCTTGAAGCGCTCGTACAGCACCGACGCGACCACGCAGTTGAGGATCGAATCTCCAAGGAACTCGAGGCGTTCGTTATGCAGGCTGCTGTGGCTACGGTGGGTCAGCGCCTGCTGCAGCAGGCTGGGGTCCCGGAAGCTGTAACCGAGGCGAGTTTGCAATAACTGAAGATTCATTGTGCTTTCATTGTGTTACTGAGCGGCAGTGTCGGCCTTGGCTGCCACTTCGCCGCTCGGATCGGTCGTGCCGGCGAAGTCGATCAGGAGGCTGACGTTGCCCACCATCGGGACCCGCTTTTCGTAGGCGAAGCTGACTTCGGCCTGGCCGCTGTCGCGGGTGATCACCAGATCCTTCGCGGAGATCGAGGTGATGTCGTTGATTTCCGCATTCCGGGCGAAGGCCTGCTGGATGTCGCGGGTACCGGGGCCGGCCGCCTTGGCCGCCGCGATGCCATTCTTGATGGCGCGGTATTCGGCCCAGGCCGGGAACACCTTCATGGCCATCAGGGCCACGAAGCCCAGCACCGCCAGCACCACGATCAGGCCGGTCAGCGAAACGCCGTCCTCCTTGCCCATTCTTACTTGTCGCATCCGCGCCTCCGCTTGTCAGTGGATACCGCCGATGCGCTTCAGGTTGCCGAAGTTCATCCAAACAAACACAGCCTTGCCGACGATGTTCTGGTCCGGCACGAAGCCCCAGTAGCGGCTGTCTGCGCTGTTGTCGCGGTTATCGCC
>CAJYXO010000070.1 GCA_913778765.1 uncultured Massilia sp.
GACCGTGAAACGACTTTGCGCCGATGATAGTGCTGCAACCAGTGTGAAAGTAGGTTATCGTCAGGCTAATTATTCAGCAGAGCCCGTCCAGACAAGTCTGGGCGGGCTTTTTGCTTTTCCAGAGCCGGAAACTACTTCTTCTGATAAGTCCCGATCAGCTCGCCCTGCATCAGGACATGCCCCTGCATCGCTTTTTCCAGCTCGGCCTTGGTTGGATGCCCAAGATCCGGCAGCACCACATCGAGCGCATACAGCTTGTGCACATAACGATGGCGTCCCGTCGGCGGGCACGGCCCGCCATACGCGCTTTTCTTCCAGTCATTGAGGCCGGTGCGCGTGCCCGGCGGCAGGTCGGTCCCACGGATGCTGGAAGACAGGCTGGCTGCCGAGGCAGGGATGTTGTAGAGCACCCAATGTACCCAGGTCATTTGGGGCGCCGCCGGATCCGGCGCATCAGGATCGTCGACGATCAGCACGAAGCTCTTGGTCGCCGGCGGCGCGCCCGACCACGCCAGGGCTGGCGCGGTATCGGTGCCGTCGCAGGTGTGAACTGCAGGGATCGTGCCGCCGGCGTCGAAGGCGGTCGAAGTCAGAGACAAACTCATCGCACTCTCCTCCAGATCCAGGAATGCCGGGGAATACCAGCTCCCCCGGCAATTGGACATCGCCTGCCGGCCCGCGTTGCAGTCAGCCGGGTTACTTGGCGATCAGCACCAGCGTCCCGCGGCCGCACACGCCATAGTTGGTGTTTTCGCCCCCGATCAGGTCTTCGGATCCAGGCGCCCGCACCTGGCTCGCGCCCTCTGCCCAGGTACAGGTATCGGTGACGCGATACCAGGTCTTGCCGTTGCCCGGCCATGGCAGCACGAAATTGACCTGCGCGCTCCAGGCATTGTGCGCCACATAGATCGCCGATGCCGTATCGCCGAACTCGCTGCCGTCGATACGCCAGGCGATCGCATGGTTATTGGCGTCGTTGAAATAGGTCGTATCGGCGACGCCGCCATCCGGCTTGAACCAGCGCAGCTGTTCCATCACGTTGCCATTGGTGTCGCTGGACGCATAGAAGTTGGCGGGACGCAGGGCAGGATGGGCCTTGCGGAAGGCGATCATCCGCTTGGCGAATTCCTGGAAATTGCTCTGGTCCGTCGTCCAGCTCCAGTTCAGCCAGTTCGCGCTGGAATCGAGGTTGTAGGGATTGTTGTTGCAGTTCAGGCTGCGCAGCGCTTCGTCGCCGCCGACCATCATCGGCGTGCCGGCCGCCACCATCATCAATGCGAAGCCGTTGCGCGCCGCCTTGCGCTGATCGGCGGCGATGCCGCCCTGATCCCAGCTGTTGTTGTTGTCCTCGCCGCCGTCGCTGACGCCATAGGGCCAGGCCTGGCCGTTGTTCTTGCTGTTGCAGCTGTACAGGTCCTTCAGCGTAAAGCCGTCGTGGGCCGTCATGAAGTTCACGGAATGCCAGGGCTTGCGGCCATCGTCGCCGTAGAGGTCGCTGGAGCCGGCGAAGCGCGTCGCCAGTTGGCCGGTCGTCACCGTCACCGAGCCGAGCTTGTTCTGGGCCTGGCGCACGGTGTCGCGGTAGGCGCCGTTCCACTCGGCCCAGCCGCTCGGGAAGCCGCCGACCTGGTAGGAGTTGCCGCCGATCGCCCACGGCTCGGCGATCAGGTCGGTGCCGGCGCCGCCGGCGGCGGGCCGCGGCGGCAGTTCGGCGACGATGCGGTTCAGCGCGTTCCCGGAATCCATCTTGTCGAAGTTATAGCAGCCGTGCTGGCAGGTGTTGCCGAGCACCGAGGCCAGGTCGAAGCGGTAGCCGTCCACGCCCAGCGTGTTGCGCCAGTAAGCCAGCGAATCGACGATCAGGTTCTGGGCCGCCGTATTGCGCGTGTTGTAGTTGCCGCCGACGCCGGTGTTGTCCCAGGAATTCTGGTAGTCCGCGGTCAGGCTGTAGTAAGTCGGGTTGTCCAGCCCGCGCATGCCCATGATGTTGTAGGTGGTCTTGTCGGTCGAGGACCAGGCGTAACCCTCGCCCGTGTGGTTGTAGACCACGTCGATGAAGACCTTGATGCCCTGGTCGTGGAAAGCCTTGACCATCTCCTTGAACTCGCGGGTCGGGCCGCCGGCCGTCTTGTCGTAGGCGTAGCGACGGTCCGGCGCGAAGAAGGCGAGGGTGCTGTAGCCCCAGTAGTTGTCGCCGGACGTGCTGTTCGGGACCGCATCGTTGGTGTCGTTCTGGGTTTCCTGTACGGGCAGGAATTCGACCGCCGTCACGCCCAGGCCGGCGAGATAGGCGGCTTTCTGGCCGGCGCCTTTGTAGGTGCCGCGATAAGCCGCGCTGACGCCGGCGTCGTTCATGGTCAGGCCGCGCACATGGGTCTCGTAGACCACGTCGTCCTTCAGCGCGCGGGTGGGTTTGGTGCCGGTCGATTGGGTGTCGCCGGCCAGTACGATGCCCTTCGGCGCCAGCGAGCCGCTGTCGATGTTGCGGTAGGTGGCGCCGCTGGCGTAGATCGTGCCGTTGGTATTGGTCGGCGTGGTCGGGTCGTGGCTCATCTCGAGCGCATAGGGATCGAGCAGCAGCTTGTTCGGATTGAAGCGGTTGCCGCTGGCGTCGACGTCGGTGACGAAGCCGGTGGCCGAGCCCTTGGTCCAGGCGCTGTTGTAGGGCCAGTTCGGACCCCAGGCGCGATAGCCGTAGTAGATCGTTCCGCTCAGGCCCTGGCTGCCGAGGGTGGTGGACGGGATGGTGACGCTCCAGACGCCGCCCGTGCCCAGGGTCATGACATAGCGCGCCTTCTCGGCGGCGCCGGTGGCGGCGCTGTACAGGTAGAGCTCGACGCGTGTGGCGCGGCTCGAGTAGACCTTGAAGGTGAGGTTCGCCTTGGTGCTGTCGTAGCTGGCGCCGAGCTTGTTGGGATTGATGGCTGCCGAGGCGGTAGGTGCTGTCAAGGCGTCGACGAGGGCGAACGCGAGCATCCCCGCAATGAGGCTTCTCCGAAAGTGCATAAATTTGTCTCCGATTTCGTTATCGATTTTGTATCCCGACTACATGCATTGCCGGGCTTGCTAAAGAATCTACGCTCAGCAATACATACAGTCAATCGCG
Source organism: uncultured Massilia sp. (assembly GCA_913778765.1). Lineage (GTDB taxonomy): Bacteria > Pseudomonadota > Gammaproteobacteria > Burkholderiales > Burkholderiaceae_D > Telluria. Next base: position 3,107 of record CAJYXO010000070.1, read on the forward strand.
CACGAGTAGTTTTACTACCGGAGACGACAAGCAGATCAAGCTTGCGACAGCGGCGCCGAATCCTGCGCCGCGGCTTCTTCCTGCACCTGCGGCTTGCCGCGGCTGATGCTTTCGCCATCGCCGGGGCGCAGGCGCCAGAACACCAGCGAGGACACCATGGTCGTCACCGCCAGGGTCAGGAAGGCGTGGTGCAGGGCCGAGGTGACCATCACCTGGTCGGTCTGCGGCACGCGGCCGAGGAACCAGCCCGTCACCAGCGAGCCGCTGGCCAGGCCGAAGCTCATCGACAACTGCTGGAAGGAGCTGGCGATGGTGCTGGCCATGCTGGAATCCTTTTGCGCGACGTCGGCATAGGCCAGGGTGTTCATGCTGGAGAACTGCAGCGAATTGAAGAAGCCCTGCAGCAGGCCGATGCCGGCGATCGCATACCAGGGCGTGCCCGGCCCGACCAGCGCGAACAGGGCGATGGTGAGGCCGATGCAGATCGTGTTCACCACCAGCACCTGGCGGTAGCCGAAGCGCGCCAGCACCCTGGGCGCGATCAGCTTCATGCCCATCGCCGCGGCCGCGGTCGGCATCATCAGCAGGCCCGACTGCCAGGCCGGCAATTTGAGGCCGAGCTGGTACAGCAACGGCAGCAGGAAGGGCAGGCCGCCGATGCCGAGGCGGGTGATGAAGCCGCCCAGCACCGAGATGCGGAAGGTGCGGACTTTCAGCAGCGCCAGCCGCAGCAGCGGATACGGCCGTTCGTTCGCATGCCAGGCATAGGCCGCCAGCAGCGCCACCGACAGGCCCAGCATCAGCATCATGGTGACCATGTCCAGCGTGTGCTCGCCGAAGATTTCCAGCAGCCAGGACAGCAGCGCCGTCCCCGAGCCGAACAGGATCAGACCGATGACGTCGAGCGGGCGCGGTTCGGCGCCCTTGTAGTCCGGCATGTAGCGGTGCACGAGGAACAGCGCCAGCAGGCCGACCGGCACGTTGACGAAGAAGATCGCGCGCCACGAGGTCCAGTGCACGATCAAGCCGCCGACGGTGGGGCCGAGCAAAGGCCCGATCAGGGCCGGCAGGATCACGAAGTTCATCGCGCCCAGCAGCTCGCTCTTGGGGAAGGTGCGGATGATGGCCAGGCGCCCGACCGGCATCATCATCGCGCCGCCGAGTCCCTGCAGCAGGCGCGCCACCACCATCATCTGGAGATTCACCGACAGGCCGCACAGCACCGATGCGATCGTGAAGATACTGATTGCCGTGAAAAACACGCGCCGGGTGCCGAAACGGTCGGCCATCCAGCCGCTCACCGGGATGCCGACGGCCAGGCTCAGGATGTAACAGGTGACGACGGATTTCAGGCTCAGCGGCGTGACCTGCAGGCTGGCCGCGATGCTGGGGACGGCGGTGTTGACGATGGTGGCGTCGAGCTGCTCCATGAACAGGGCAGTCGCCACCAGCCAGGGGAGATAGCTCTTGACGGTGCTGGTATCGGTCATGGGGGGATTTTTGCACAAATCCCCGCAGCATGATGTTTTCTAACTTTGCGGTGCTGAACCGGGGTCAGAGCCCACCCGCGTGAACCGGGCTCTGACCCCTAGGTGGGCTCTGACCCCGGTTTTCAGCCACCATCAGTAATGGTAACTCGCCTTCACCATCAACAGATTCACGCCCCCATTCGGATGCTTGATGCCACCGTTCGAGTAATGCTGCAGGCGCGCTCCCAGCTCCCACTTGTTCGGGAACACGTAACCGACGCCGATATGGTCCGCGAACTCGAAGGCGGTGGACAGCTGGCGGTGGGTGTTGCGGTAGACGTTCGAGAACACGGCCGCGCCGATGCCGGCGTCGGCATAGAAGCCCAGCTTGTTGTCGGCTTCCCAGCGGAATACCGGGGTCAGGCCGATCACGGCCAGGTTGTGGCTGTTGTCCGGCTGGTCGAGCCAGCGGTTGGCGCGCCAGAAGGCGATGTTGGCGTCCCAGTAGCCCGACAGGTGATAGCCGCTGGTGGGGAACCAGTTCTTGTTCCAGTCCTTCTGGGCCGCCAGGCGCAGCACCTGCACGTGCTCGCCGCCGCCGGCTTCCACGGAGTAGCCGTCGACCAGGCCGTTCTGGGCATGGGCCGCCTGCGCGGCGAACAGGGCGATCGCTGCAGCCAGCGGGGCCGCAATTTTCATGATGAACAACATCGCTTTCCTTTCGATTGAAGAATCCCGGTATTTTAACGAGGTCCGCGTTTTGGCGTGGCCGGTCGGTCAATTGCTAGAATCGTAGGCTCCTAAAACGAGGCAACAATGACACTTCCCACCCTGGCATTCCTCGGCATCGGCCTGATGGGCAAGCCGATGGCGACCCGGCTTGCCAAAGCCGGCTATCCGATCCGCGTCTGGAACCGCTCGCCGGACAAGGCCGAAGCCCTGCGCGCGGTCGGCGCCGTGCCGCATGCGGACCTGCAGGACGCCGTACGCGACGCCGACATCGTGATCTCGATCCTGGCCGCGGGGCCGGCGGTCGGCGAGGTGCTCGATGCGGCCCTGCCGGCGCTGAGGAAGGACGCGCTGTGGATCGACATGAGTTCGACCCGCCAGGACGAAGCCCTGGCCTTGCACGCGCGCCTGGTCGATGCCGGCTGCCGCTTCGTCGACGCGCCGGTCTCGGGCGGCGTGGCCGGCGCGGAAGCGGGCAGCCTGGCGATCATGGCCGGCGGCGCGACGGCCGATTTCGACGATGCCAGGCCCGTGCTGGAAACGATGGGATCGCCGACGCTGGTCGGCCCGGCCGGCAGCGGCCAGGTGGCCAAGCTGTGCAATCAATTGATCGTCGGCGCGACCATCAACGTGGTCGCCGAAGCCCTGTTGCTGGCGCAAGCTGCCGGCGCCGATCCGGCGGCCGTCCGCGCAGCGATCCGCGGCGGTTTTGCCGGCAGCCGTGTACTGGAAGTGCATGGGCAGCGCATGCTGGCGCGGAACTTCGTGCCGGGCGGTCAGGTGAAGACGCAGTTGAAGGATCAACGCAATATCCTGGCCGCAGCGAGAGAGGCGGGGGTAAGGCTGCCGGTCACGGAACTGGTGACGCGGCAGTTCGAGACGATCGCGCTTGCGCTGCCGTCGGCCGATCATTCGGCGGCCTTGATTGCACTGGAACGGATGAATCCGGGGAAGCGGGTTGGCGTTAAGGCTGACACGCTCCCGGATCACTAAGTCAACTTGGGTTCCCGCCTTCGCGGGAACGACGTGCTTATGGCTGTGGCCGGTTCGATGTCAAACTCATCTCCACCAGCCGCACCCAATAACTGGCCCCGATCGGCAGCAACTGGTCGTTGAAGTCATAACTGCCGTTATGCAGCTGGCAAGGTCCCAGGCCATGGCCGCCCAGGCGGTGCTCGCCGTCGCCGTTGCCGAGGAAGACGTAGCAGCCCGGCTTGGCCTGTAGCATGAAGGCGAAATCCTCGGCGCCCATGGTCGGTTCGACATCGGCGTCGACCTTGTCCGCGCCGACCACCGCCTTCATCGCCTCGATCGCGAAGGCCGTCTGTTCCGGGTGGTTCACCAGCGGCGGGTAATTGCGCTTGAACGAGAAATCGACGCCCGCATTGAAGGCCGACGCCACGCCCTGCGCCATTTCTCCCATGCGGCGCTCGACCAGGTCCAGCACCTCGGTGGTGAAGGTGCGCACGGTGCCGATCAGGACGGCCTCGTCCGGGATGACGTTGGTGGCGCTGCCGGCGTGGATCTGGGTGATCGACAGCACCGCGGTTTCCAGCGGGTTCTTTTCGCGAGAGATGATGGTTTGCCAGGCTTGTGCGATCTGCACCGCGATCATGACCGGGTCGATGCCCCGGTGCGGCTGCGCGGCGTGGGCGCCCTTGCCCTTCACGACGACGCGGAACTCGTTACTGGATGCCATCATCGGTCCGGCGACCACGCCGAATTTACCGGCCGCCATGCCCGGCCAGTTATGCAGGCCGTAGACGGCGTCCATCGGGAAGCGCTCGAACAGGCCGTCGGCGATCATGCGGCGGGCGCCGGCGCCGCCTTCTTCGGCTGGTTGAAAGATCAGGTACACGGTGCCGTCGAAGTTGCGGTTCTGCGACAGATAGTGGGCTGCGCCCAACAGCATCGTTGTATGCCCATCATGGCCGCAAGCATGCATCTTGCCGGCGTGGCGCGACGCGTGCTCAAATGTGTTCAGCTCCTGCATCGGCAGCGCATCCATGTCGGCGCGCAGGCCGATCGCGCGTTCCGATGCGCCGTTCTTGATGATGCCGACCACGCCGGTCACGCCCAGGCCGCGCACGACGGCGATGCCCCATTCGGTCAGGCGGCTGGCGACGACATCGGCGGTGCGCTGTTCTTCGTAGCACAGTTCGGGGTGGGCGTGGATGTCGCGGCGGATCGTTTCGAGTTCGAATTGCTGCGCGAGGATAGGTTCCACAAGTCGCATTCTGGTCTCCCTGGACATGTTTTCAACTATTGTAGCCCCATCGCAGCAGGCATTGCCAGCATCGGCACAAGGGCCGCAGGAATCGTCTAAACTATTGGTTTCTCGACGTTTTTCCCGGATCTGATTCAATGACCAAGACCCTTGTCAGGGCCACATGCCCGCACGACTGCCCCGATACCTGCGCGATCCTCGTCACCGTGGAGGATGGCGTCGCGACGGAGGTCAAGGGCGATCCGGATCATCCGACGACGGCCGGGGTGCTGTGCACCAAGGTCTCGCGCTACGTCGACCGCACCTATCACCCGGAGCGCCTGTTGACGCCCATGCGCCGGGTCGGCAAGAAGGGCGAGGGACGTTTTGAGCCCATCAGCTGGGAGCAGGCCCTCGCCGACATCGCGGCGCGCCTGAAGCCGATCGCCGAACGCGATCCGCAAGCCATCCTGCCCTACAGTTACTGCGGCACCATGGGTCTGGTGCAGGGCGAGGCGATGGCGATGCGCTTCTTCAACAAGCTGGGCGCTTCCTTCCTTGATCGCACCGTGTGCGCGACCGCCGGTTTTACGGGCTACAAATACACCATCGGTGGTTCGATCGGCACCGACATCGAACAGTTCCAGGATGCGAAGCTGATCCTGATCTGGGGCGGCAACCCGATCGCATCGAACCTGCATTTCTGGATGCGTGTGCAGGAAGCCAAGCGCCGCGGCGCGAAACTGATCGCGATCGATCCTTATCGCTCGCTGACGGCCGAGAAATGCCACCAGCACATCGCCGTCATGCCGGGCACGGACAGCGCGCTGGCGCTTGGCATGATGCACGTGCTGGTCAAGGAAAACCTGCTCGACCACGACTACATCGCCCGCCACACGCTCGGTTTCGGCCAGCTCAAGGACCGGGTGGCCGAATGGACGCCGGAGCGCACCGCCGCCACCTGCGGCATCACGGTGGAAGAGGTGGTGAACCTGGCCCGCGAATATGGCCAGACTGCGATGAACGGCGAGCCGGTGGCGATCCGCATGAACTACGGCCTGCAACGCGTGCGCGGCGGCGGCATGGCGGTGCGCAACATCGCCTGCCTGCCGGCGCTGGTGGGCGCCTGGCGCCACCCGGCCGGCGGCGTGCAGCTGTCGACCTCCGGCTCGTTCCCGGCCAACAAGCTCAAGCTGCAGCGCCCGGACCTGCTGCAGGGGCGCCTCCCGCGCACCATCAACATGAACACCATCGGCGACGACCTGCTGAAGGACGCGTCCCCTGACTTCGGCCCGAGGATCGAAGCGGTTATCGTCTATAACGCGAACCCGGTGGCGATCGCCCCGGATTCGTCGAAGGTGCAGCGCGGCTTCGAGCGCGAAGATTTATTCACGGTGGTGCTGGAACACTTCCAGACCGACACCGCGGATTACGCGGACATCCTGCTGCCGGCCACCACCCAGCTCGAGCACGTCGACGCCCACCTGGCCTACGGCCACCTGTACATGATGGCGAACAACGCCGCCATTTCTCCGCTGGGCGAAGCGAAACCGAACACCGAGATCTTCCGCCTGATCGCGAAGGCGATGGGTTTTGACGACCCGCTGTTCATGGAGACCGACGACGAACTGGCCGCGCAGGCCTTTAATCAACAGGACGCGCGCGCCGTGCACTTCGACTGGGAATCCCTGAAGCGTACGGGCTGGAGCAAGCTGAACATGCCGGCGGCGCCCTTTGCCGAAGGCGGCTTCCCGACCCCGTCCGGCAAGTGCGAGTTCTATTCCGAATCGATGCTGCACGACGGCCTCGATCCGCTGCCGAGCTATATCGCGAATTACGAATCCGTGGCATCCAACCCCGAACTGGCGGAAAAATATCCGTTGGCGATGATTTCGCCGCCGGCCAGGAACTTCCTCAACTCTAGCTTTGTCAATGTCCAGAGCCTTCGCGCCACGGAAGGTGAACCGCACCTGGACATCCATCCCGCTGACGCCGCTTCGCGCGGCATCGAGCACGGCGAGATGGTGCGCATCTTCAATGACCGGGGCTCGTTCGTCGCGCGCGCCCGTGTCACGCCCAAGGCGCGGGCCGGCCTGGTGGTCGGCCTGTCGATCTGGTGGAAAAAGCTCGCCAGCGACGGCAAGAACGCCAACGAAGTAACCAGCCAGCGCCTGACCGACATGGGCCGGGCGCCGACCTTTTACGACACGCTGGTGCAGGTGGAGAGGGCATCTTGATAAACCTACTGCGCGTCGGATTTTCGTCCTGCGATGCTCACCGTACCGTAAGTACGGTTGCGCTTCTCGGACGAAACTCCTTCCGCTCGCTACGGTTTCTCAAGACGCCCCGAAGCAGCGCCATGAACCAACTGACAAATGAAACTTTCGCGATTTACCCCGCGGCTCCGTGCCGTGCTCCTTGCGGGCACGGCAGCGGGGCTGCTGGCCAGCTGCTCCACGCTGAACTACTACACCCAGGCGGCCCAGGGCCAGCTTGAACTCCTGTCGGACTCCCGTCCGATCGACGACTGGATCGCCGATCCCGGCACCAGCTCCAAACTGCGTCTCCGCCTGGAGACCGCGCGCCAGATCCGCCGCTTCGCTGTTAGCGAAATGTCATTGCCGGATAATGATAGTTACAAGAAATACACCGCCCTCAAGCGCAAGTACGTGCTGTGGAACGTGGTCGCCACGCCCGAGCTCTCGCTCAAGCCGCTGACCTGGTGCTTTCCGGTGGCCGGCTGCGTGAACTACCGCGGCTACTACGACAAGGATGCGGCCGAGGCCTATGCGCTGGACCTGAAGGCGCAGGGCAACGACGTCGAGGTCGGCGGCGTGCCGGCCTACTCGACCCTGGGCTGGTTCAGCGACCCGCTGATCTCCACCTTCATCAACTACCCCGATGCCGAACTGGCGCGCATGATCTTCCACGAGCTGGCGCACCAGATCGCGTACGCGCCGGGCGATTCGCAGTTCAATGAATCCTTCGCCAGCACGGTGGAGGAGGTCGGCGTGGAGCGCTGGCTGGACCGTTTCGGCAACCAGGCCATGCGCGACGGTTATGCCCGCTACAAGAGCCGCAAGCACGATTTCCTGGCGCTGCTGCTCAAGTACCGCAAGGCCCTCGAACAGAACTATGCCGTGGTCGACCGCAGCGACAACGAAAAGCGCGCCATCAAGGCCCGCCTGTTCATGGAGCTGAAGGACGAATACCAGGTCCTGAAGGGCAACTGGGGCGGCTATGCCGGCTATGACCGCTTCTTCGAACAGCCGCTGTCGAATGCCCACCTGGCCTCGATCGCGACCTACGAAGACTTCGTGCCGGCCTTCCGCGCCATGCTCCGGCGTGACGGCAGCTTCCCGCGCTTTTACAAGTCGGTCAAGCGCCTGGCCGAGCTGGACCGCGCCGACCGCCACCGCGTCCTGAAGGCCCTGGCGCCGCCGATACCGAGCGCGCCGCTGATGGTGCAGCGCAGCGAGGCGCCGGCCCTCGGCAAGCACTAGAATTCGTGTTCGAAATGCTTTAATAATGCTTGCTATCGGGCGCGCTGCCCGATAGCATCATGGAAATCAACTCAAGCACGACCGTGCGTTTTTTTTCGGTCGGGCCGCCCATACAGAATAAAACCACTGGAGACAGGCACCCGATGGACAAGATTTGGCTCAAGTCGTACCCACCCGGCGTTCCCGCTGAAATCGACCCCGACCAGTATGGCTCCCTGGTGCAGATGCTGGAGGAGTCGTTCCAGAAGTACGCGGCGAACAACGCCTTCGTCTGCATGGACAAGTTCCTCACCTATGCGGAACTGGACAGCATGTCGAAGCGCCTGGCGGCCTGGCTGCAAAGCCGCGGCATGGCCAAGGGGGCGCGCGTGGCGGTAATGATGCCGAACGTGCTGCAATATCCGGTGGCGCTGGCGGCGATCCTGCGCGCCGGCTACACGGTGGTGAATGTGAACCCGCTGTACACGCCGCGCGAGCTCGAACACCAGCTGAAGGACTCGGGCAGCGAGGCCATCATCGTGCTCGAGAACTTCGCGCACACGCTGCAGCAGGTGATGGGCAAGACCCCGGTGCGCCACGTGGTGGTGGCGAGCATGGGCGAGATGCTGGGTGGCGCCAAGGGCATGCTGGTGAACTTCGTGGTCCGCAACGTCAAGAAGATGGTGCCGGACTACTCGCTGCCGAGCAGCGTGCGCTTCAAGGACGCGCTGGCGCAGGGCGCGCGCATGCCTTTCCAGGCGGCGCAGCTGAAGAACACCGACGTCGCCTTCCTGCAGTACACCGGCGGCACCACCGGCGTGTCGAAGGGCGCGACCCTGACGCACCGGAACGTGATCGCCAACCTGCTGCAATCGGAAGCCTGGTCGGCGGTGGCGATGAACCGGCCGCCGGCGGTGGAGCACCCGATCATCGTGTGCGCGCTGCCGCTGTACCACATCTTCGCGCTGACGGTGTGCGCGCTGTGGGGCATGCGGGTGGGCGCGCTGAACATCCTGATTCCGAACCCGCGCGACATCCCGGGCTTCATCAAGGAACTGGGCAAGTACAAGTTCAATGCGCTGCCGGCGGTGAACACGCTGTACAACGCGCTGGTGAACCATCCGGACTTCCGGCACCTGGACTTCTCGGGCCTGAAGCTGTCGAACGGCGGCGGCATGGCGGTGCAGCAGGCCGTCAACGACCAGTGGAAGGCCATCACCGGCGCCCACATCATCGAGGGCTACGGCCTGTCGGAGACCTCGCCGGTGGCCACCGCGAACCGCTGCGACATCTCCTCGTTCACGGGCACGATCGGCCTGCCGATCCCGTCGACCGAGGTGGCGATCCTGGACGACGACGGCAAGGCGCTGCCGCTGGGCAGCGTCGGCGAGATTGCGATCCGCGGCCCGCAGGTGATGGCCGGCTACTGGAACCGCCCGGACGAAACGGCCAAGGTCATGACCCCGGACGGCTGGTTCAAGTCGGGCGACATCGGCATCATGGACGACAACGGCTACGTGAAGATCGTCGACCGCAAGAAGGACATGATCCTGGTCTCGGGCTTCAATGTGTATCCGAACGAACTGGAAGGCGTGATCGCGGCGCACCCCGGCGTGATGGAGTGCGCGGTGATCGGCGTGCCGGACGAGCATTCCGGCGAAGCGGTCAAGGTGTTCGTGGTCAAGAAGGACCCGAACCTGACCGCCGAACAGCTGATGGACTACTGCAAGCGCGAGTTCACCGGCTACAAGAAACCGAAGTACATCGAGTTCCGCAGCGAGCTGCCGAAGACCAACGTCGGCAAGATCCTGCGGCGTGCGCTGCGCGAGGAAAAGCAGGCTGCATAGTTGGCGTTATTCCCGTCGTCCCCGCGCAGGCGGGGACCCAAGTTCTGTTAGCGCTGACGAAATGCGTGCAAACTTGGGTCCCCGCCTTCGCGGGGACGACGTTTGTATAGATTGAAAAAGAAGAGGCAATCACATGGACAAATTCTGGCTGGAGTCGTACGAGGCGGGCGTACCGGCGGAGATCGACTGGACCCAATACCGCTCCCTCACGCACCTGCTGGAAGAGGCCTTCCAGAAGTACGCAGGCCGCCCCGCCTATGCCTGCATGGGCAAGTCCATGAGCTTTGCGGAACTCGACAGGCTGTCCGCACGCATGGCGGCGTGGCTGCAGAGCCGCGGCCTGCAGCCGGGCGCGCGCGTCGCCATCATGCTGCCGAACGTGCTGCAGTATCCGGTGGCGATGGCGGCCGTCCTGCGCGCCGGCTACACCATCGTCAACGTCAATCCGCTGTACACCCCGCGCGAGCTGGAGCACCAGCTGAACGACTCGGGCGCCGAAGCCATCGTGGTGCTGGAAAACTTCGCCCACACGGTGGCGGAAGTGGTCGGCAAGACCAGGGTGAAACACGTCATCGTCGGCAGCATGGGCGACCTGCTGGGCGCGAAGGGCCTGATCGTCAACTTCGTGGTCCGCACCGTCAAGAAGATGGTCCCGGCATGGTCGATTCCGGGCGCGGTGCCGTTCAAGCGCGTGCTGCTTGACGGCGCGCGCCACAGCCTCAAGCCGGTCCAGGTCGGCCACGACGACATCGCCTTCCTCCAGTACACCGGCGGCACCACCGGCGTGTCGAAGGGCGCGGTCCTGCTGCACAAGCACGTGATCGCCAACGTGCTGCAGAACGAAGCCTGGTTCGGCCCGACCCTGGCCAAGGCCGGCGCCGACCTGCAGTTCGTGTGCGCGCTGCCGCTGTACCACATCTATGCGCTGACCGTCTGCGCCCTGCTGGGCCTGCGCGTGGGCGGCATGAACCTCTTGATCCCGAACCCGCGCGACATTGGCGGCTTCATCAAGGAGCTGCGCAGCTACCGCATCAACGTGTTCCCGGCCGTGAACACCCTGTACAACGGCCTGCTGAACCATCCGGACTTCGCCGGCCTCGATTTCTCGGGCCTGCTGGTCTGCCCGGGCGGCGGCATGGCGGTGCAGAAGCCGGTGGCCGATCAATGGCTGCAGCTGACCGGCATCCCGATCGTCGAAGGCTACGGCCTGTCCGAGACGTCGCCGGTGGTGAGCGCCAACCGCTGCGACATCACCGACTTCACCGGCACCATCGGCCTGCCGCTGCCCTCGACCGAGATCCGCATCCTCGACGAAGCCAACAACGAAGTCCCGTTCGGCACCGCCGGCGAGATCTCGGTGCGCGGCCCGCAGGTGATGGCCGGCTACTGGCAGCGTCCGGACGAAACGGCCAAGGTCATGACCCCGGACGGCTTCTTCAAGACCGGCGACATCGGCATCATGAACGAGCAGGGCTACATCAAGATCGTCGACCGCAAGAAGGACATGATCCTGGTCTCGGGTTTCAACGTCTATCCGAACGAAGTCGAGGAAGTCGTCGCCAGCCACCCTGGCGTGCTGGAAGTGGCCTGCGTCGGCGTGCCGGACCAGCACTCGGGCGAGGCGGTCAAGCTGTACGTGGTCAAGAAGGACAAGGGCCTGAGCAAGGAAGAGCTGATCGAATACTGCCGCGACCAGCTGACCGGCTACAAGCGCCCGAAGTACATCGAGTTCCGCGAGACGCTGCCGAAGACGAACGTCGGCAAGATCCTGCGGCGCGAACTGCGCGACGAAAAGCAGCCGGCCTGACGCCGCCGCGCCTGTGCGAACGCGCCGTGCTGTGGACGCAGCCGGCGCGTTTTTCCCTGGTGGTGCATCATGCTGCTTTTGAAGAGAAACTGCGTGAGGCCGAAATGACAAGAATCCTGTCGATCGTTCTGTTACTGCTGGCCCTGTGCGGCTGCGACGGGCCACGCACTTGGCCGGTGGAGAAATTCGATGCCGCCGTGTGGCGGGCGGCGCCGGAACAGGAGCGATACAAATTCGTACAAGACCTGATTGCGAGCCGGCGCCTGATCGGCAAGAACATGACGGAGATCGTCGAGCTCCTCGGGCCGCCCTCGTACGAATCGAAGCTGCCCAGCCTGACCTATCTGGTCACGTCGGGCGACAAGGGCTTCGGCCAGGTCTATATGCTGGACGTTCACTTCGCCGATGGCAAGGTCCGCGACCTCATGATCCGCGGCGGTTGAGCGCCTAATAAAGCCCGCATGGCGGCGTTGCACCGTCTCGCCGTACTAACGTACTGTCTTCGACGGTGCGCCTTGCCCTGCAGGCTTTCTTAGACGCTCGGATCGGGGCCCGGCTTGCCATCCGCCACCCGGAACGCCGCCAGCTCCCGCTGCGCCGTGTCCGGATCCCGCACCTCGTCCAGGCCCATGAAGCGCGTGCGCGTCTCCTTCGGCGTCACTTCCAGCAGCATGTAGCCGCGCCTGTCGCTGCGGCCGTACTTGATGTGCGGGTTCATCGCCACGTATTCCGACGTGCGCCGCTGCGGGCGCGAGCTCGAGGTGACCGAGGTGCCGACGAACTCGGTGGCGATCGCCGGATTGTCCTTCGATGCCGGCCGGTCGAAGTCGCGCCGCAGCTCGCTCGCATAGAAGGTGTGGACGTCGCCGCCCAGCACCAGCGGATTGCTGGCCCGTGTGCGAAGCAGGGTGTCGAACAGGCGCAGGCGCGCGGCCGGATAGCCATCCCAGCCATCGGTCCAGAAGCGTCCATCGCCCGGCGCGGCGATCGGCAGCTGCGACGACTGCGCCATCAGGGTCTGCTGGGCCAGGACGTTCCAGCGCGCTTTCGAGCTTTGCAGGCCTTCGCGCAGCCAGGCTTCCTGCTCCAGGCCCAGCATCGTGCGGCGCGGGTCGAGCATGGCGGGGCAGTCGCGCGGGCCCACCGAGTTCGAGCCGCCCCGGTCCTTGCGGGGACAGGCCTGGTAGGCCCGGTACTGGCGGTCGTCCAGCACGTGGAAGCGCGCCAGCCGTCCCCAGTCGACACGCTGGAACATGCGCACGCCGGCGAAGCTGCGCGGCGACGGCAGGCGCAGCGGCATGTGTTCGTAGAAGGCCTGGTAGGCCGCGGCGCGGCGCGCTGCGAAGGCCGGCGACAGGCGCTCGTCGCGGTCGGCGGCGTAGTCGTTGGCCACTTCATGGTCATCCCAGGTCACGATCCAGGGCGCCGCCAGGTGCGCCGCCTGCAGGTCCGGATCGGTCTTGTACTGGGCATAGCGCTGGCGATAACTCTGCAGGTCGAACGACTCGTTCTGGCGCACGATGCGCTCCCCCAGAGGCGGATGCTGGCGCCGGAAGGCGCCCCATTCGTAGATGTAGTCGCCGAGGAAGGCGACCAGGTCGGGCTGGCTTTGCGCGATGTAGCGGTGCGCCGCATAGCTGCCGAATTCCCAGTGCTGGCAGGAGGCGACCGCCAGTTTCAGCAGGTCCGGCATGCTGTTCGCGGCTGGTGCGGTGCGGGTGCGTCCGATCGGGCTGATGGCGTCGCCCAGCAGGAAGCGGTACCAGTACCAGCGCCCCGGCTGCAGGCCGGTCACGTTCACGCGCACGCTGTGCGCCAGTTCCGGCGCGGCGACGGCGCCGCCTTTCGCGGCGATGCGGCGAAAACCTTCGTCATGCGCGACTTCCCAGCGCAGCGGCACGGCCAGTTTCGGTGCGGTGTTCGCATCCAATGGATCGGGCAGGATGCGGGTCCACAGGATGACGGAATCCGGCAGCGGCGAGCCGGAAGCGACACCGAGGCTGAAGGGATAGCCGGCGCTGTTGTTCGGCGCCGCGCGCAGGATCGATGGACCGGCGGCGGTGACAGCCGCGGCCAAACGCGCCGCGTCCAGCAGGAACAGGCGGCGCCGGCTCTGCATTCGCTTACTGCTCGATCAGGGATTCGAGCGGCGGCAGCTGGCGCGGCTTGCGGTCCGGACCGGTGGCGACGTAGGTGAGGGTGGCCTCGGTGACTTTCACGACATGGGTCTGCAGGCGGTTACGCTCGGCGTAGACTTCGACGTAGACGGTGATCGAGGTATTGCCGACCTTGACGACGTCGGCGTAGAAGGACAGCAGGTCGCCGACGAAGACCGGATTCTTGAACAGGAAGGAGTTCACGGCGATGGTGGCGACGCGGCCATTCGCGCGGCGCACGGCCGGCAGCGAGCCGGCGACGTCGACCTGGGCCATGATCCAGCCGCCGAACACGTCGCCATAGACGTTGGCATCGGACGGGGCAGGCATCATCCGCAGCACCGGCATCTTTCCTTCAGGCAGTCGGGTGGTGGATGGTGTCTGGTTTTCTGGCTGGGTCATCTTGAAATCTCGGTAAAAGCTACAATCAATCCTTGATTGAACCATAAATAAAGAAATCCTGTCATGCGACGCTCATCTGCCAGTTCTGCTCCCAGCTCATCCCTGCCGCCCGCGGCCGACCCGAATGCCAAGCGCAACGACTGGGCCGTCATCGGCACCCTGCTGCCTTATCTGTGGGTCTACAAATGGCGCGTGATGGCCGCGCTGGTCTGCCTGATCGGCGCCAAGGTCGCGAATATCGGCGTGCCGCTGGTGCTCAAGCGGATCGTCGACAGCCTCAGCATCACGCCTTCGAACCCCTACGCGCTGCTGGTGCTGCCGCTCGGCGCCCTGCTGGCGTACGGCGCGCTGCGTTTCTCCACCACGCTGTTCACCGAGCTGCGCGAATTCCTGTTCGCACGCGTGACCCAGCGCGCGGTGCGCACCATCGCCCTGAAGGTGTTCCGCCACCTGCACGCGCTGTCGCTGCGTTTTCATTTGAACCGCCAGACCGGCGGCATGACGCGCGACATCGAGCGCGGCACGCGCGGCGTCAGCTCGCTGGTGTCGTACTCGCTGTTCTCGATCCTGCCGACCCTGGTCGAGATCACGCTGGTGCTGGGCTACCTGGCGGCGCGCTACGACAAGTGGTTCTCGATCATCACCGGCGCGGCGCTGGTCGTCTACATTACCTTCACCATCGTCGTCACCGAATGGCGCACCCATTTCCGGCGCACGATGAACGAGCTCGATTCGAAGGCGAATACCAAGGCCATCGACTCGCTGATCAACTACGAGACCGTCAAATACTTCGGCAACGAGGACTATGAAGCCAAGCGCTACGACGAAGGCCTGCAGAGCTACGAGCGCGCCGCCGTGCGCTCGCAGACCTCGCTCTCCTTCCTCAACAGCGGCCAGTCGCTGATCATCGCCGCCGCCGTCACCGCCATCCTGTGGCGCGCGACCCAGGGCGTGATCGACAAGACCATGACCCTGGGCGACCTGGTGCTGGTGAACTCCTTCATGCTGCAGCTGTATATCCCGCTCAACTTCCTGGGCGTGATCTACCGCGAGATCAAGCAGAGCCTGGCCGACATGGAGCGCCTCTTCGGCCTGCTCGAGCAGCACCGCGAAGTGGCCGACTCCAAGGATGCGAAACCGCTCGTCACGCATGGCGCGAAGGTCGAGTTCTCGCACGTCGAATTCAACTACGACCCGAAGCGCCAGATCCTGTTCGACGTCGATTTCAGCATTCCGGCCGGCACCACCACCGCCGTGGTCGGCCACAGCGGCTCCGGCAAGTCGACCCTGTCGCGGCTGCTGTTCCGCTTCTACGACGTGCAGCAGGGATCGATCTGCATCGATGGCCAGGACATCCGCGACATCACCCAGGACTCGCTGCGCCACGCGATCGGCATCGTGCCCCAGGATACGGTGCTGTTCAACGACACCATCGAATACAACATCGCCTACGGCCGTCCGGGCGCCAGCCGCGAGGACATCGTCGCCGCGGCGCGCGCCGCATCCATCCACGACTTCATCGAAAGCCTGCCCGACGGCTATGCGACAATGGTGGGTGAACGCGGCCTGAAGCTGTCCGGCGGCGAAAAGCAGCGCGTGGCCATCGCGCGCACGCTGCTGAAGAACCCGGCGATCCTGATCTTCGACGAAGCGACGTCGGCGCTGGACTCGCGCGCGGAGCAGGCGATCCAGGCGCAACTGAAGGAAATCGCGAAGCAGCGCACCACGCTGGTGATCGCGCACCGCCTGTCGACCATCGCCGACGCGCACCAGATCCTGGTGCTCGACCATGGCCGCATCGTCGAACGCGGCACGCACGGCCAGCTGATCGCGCAGGACGGACTGTATAAACAGATGTGGGACCGGCAGCAGGCAAGGCAGGACGAAGACCTTGCATCGCCGCCGCTGGCGCTCGAACAAGACTAGGAAGAACGAGATGGAAAAGCAGATCGTCGAGATCGACATGCAGGAGGTCGGCCACGGCAATCCGGCCTGGATCGCCGCGCTCGAAGCAGGGAAGGTGCTGTACTTCCCGAACTTCGGCGAGCACGGCTTCGCCCCGCAGAAGGAAGAGCTGGCGCTGTTCCGCGAAGACATCCGCGACCCCAAGGTGCGCAACATCAGCCTCGACGCTGCCGGCCGCCTGAAAGGCGTGATCGGCGACGATGCCACGCAGGCGCTGGCGGCCGGCATGATCGGGCGCTTCCGCGCCCAGGCCGAAAGCCTGCTGGGGAATCTGGCGCCGCGCTACAGCGAACACCTGCGCCGCGGCTCGGTGAGCTTCCGTCCATCGAAGGTCGAGACCCGCGTGCAGTCCTGGCGCGCCGACGACCGCCGCCTGCACGTCGACGCCTTCCCCTCGCGCCCGAACCGCGGCGAGCGCCTGCTGCGCGTGTTCACCAACGTGAACCTGGAAGGCGTGCCGCGCGTGTGGCGCGTCGGCGAACCCTTCGAGGATGTGGCGCGCCGTTTCCTGCCGCGCGTGAAGCCGTATGTGGCGTGGCAGGCCAAGGCCTTGGCCGCGCTGCACGTGACCAAATCGCTGCGCAGCGAGTACGACCATCTGATGCTGCAGCTGCACGACGCCATGAAGTCGGACCTCGACTACCAGAAGAACGCGCCGCAGGAGACCTTCGGCTTCCCGCCCGGCTGCGCCTGGGTGTGCTTCTCGGACCAGACCTCGCACTCGGTGATGTCGGGGCAGTACATGATGGAATACACGGCGCAGCTGTCGCCGATGCACCAGTATGACAAGGAGGCCAGTCCGCTGGCGATCCTCAGCAGGCTGCAGGGACATGCGCTGGTATAGGGCGGCCATGTGAGCGCGCGTCAGGCCGGCAACAAGTCCTTGCCGTGCGCGCGCAGGATGGCGGCCACGCGCAGCGCGACCGGCGACAAGTAGCCTCCTTGGCGGTAGGCCAGGCCGAGGCGGCGCGCCATTTGCGTTTCCGCCAGTTCCACTTCGCGCACCCTGGCCTTGCCGGCCACCAGGTTCAAGCGCGACACGAAACCCAGCAACTGCGTCGTTTCGAGGATGGGCAGGATGGCGTTCAGCACGTTCGATTCGATCTGGACCTGCGGCCGCGGCAGCCCATGCCGTTCGAAGGTCTGGTCCAGCCACTGGCGTGAGGAGACCATCGTCGCCGGCAGCATCCATTTGTAGTCCAGCAGGTCGGCCAGCGTGCAGGGCGCGCCAAACACCGGATGGTCTGCGCTGGCCATCACCACCATCGTGTCTTGCGCAACTTTCTCCCACACGATATCCGCATCGGTTTCCTGCATCGGGCTCAGCACCAGGTCCAGCTCGCCGTCGTGCAGGCCGCGCATCAGGTTGGCGTTCATCGCCACCGTCAGCTTGACCGTTATCCCGGGCGCTTCCTGCAGTAACTGCCGGAACACGGTGGGCATCAGGTGTTCGGCCACCGTGGGCACGCAGCCAAGCCGCACCGTCCCTTGGAGGCCGCCGGCGTAATCCTGCATCTCGCGCGCGGTCTCTTCCACCATCAGCGCCATCTGGCGGCTGCGCTTCGCCAGGATCCGGCCGGCGGCCGTCAGCCGCATGCCGCGCCCGTCCTTCTCGAACAGGCGTGAACCCAGCGACTCTTCGAGCCGGTCGATGCATTTGGTCAGCGCCGGCTGGGTGCGGTGCAGGCGCTCGGCGGCGCGTCCCAGGTTGCCTTCCTCGGCGATCACTTCGAAATATTTCAGGTCGCGGAAATCCATGGATTCATTCCTGAAAGTTTAAGAATATGAAAATTAAGTGAATATACATTATAGGTTGCCCTTCCTATACTCGGCTCATACAAGACACTGCCTGACAAAAAAGCAGCCGCACCGGAGGAGACATCCATGGCAACCCGCGTCCCGCGTGCCGTCCTGCGCACGTCTCCCCCTTTGGCTGTCTTCTCTCAACCACGAGGACATACCATGAGCCATGCCACCCCACCCGACGTGATCCGCGACATCGAGCGCATCGACCCCGAACTAGTCGCACGCGCCGCCCAATACCCATCTTCGATCCTGGCCGACGTCGCCGGCCGCCGCGGCGCCCTGAGTAGCCGCATCGCGCCGCTGGCGCCGAGCATGCGCCTGGCCGGATCGGCGCTGACGGTCGAAGTCCGCCCCGGCGACAACCTCATGATCCACGCCGCGATGGCGCTGGCGAAACCGGGCGACGTGCTGGTCATCGACGGCAAGGGCGACGACACCAGCGCCCTGATGGGCGAGATCATGGTCAGCCAGTGCATGGCGATCGGCATCGCCGGCATCGTCGTCTACGGCGCCGTGCGCGATACCGAAGCGATCCGCGCGCTGGGCTTCCCGATGTACGCCACCGGCGCCAATCCGAACGGCCCGACCAAGCAGGTGCCGGGCCGGATCAACTGGCCGGTGGCGGTCGGCGGCGTGACGGTGCGTCCGGGCGACCTGGTGGTGGCCGACGGCGACGGCGTGGTCGTCATCGAACCGGTCAAGGTAAGCGCGGCCCTGGACGCGGCGAAGAAAAAACTGGACGACGAAACCGCGCGCATCGAAGGCATCCGCAGCGGCGCGCAACTGCGTCCGAGCTGGCTGGACGGCGCCCTGCGCAAGGCCGGCGTGCTGGCCGAAGGAGAGACGCTGTGAGCGCCGTCCTGAAGGAGCAGCCGGCACGCGACGTCATCCTCGTCACCGGCGCCGACCTGGCCGACAAGGCGGTCACGCTGCTGTCCGGGTTCG
Organism: uncultured Massilia sp.; assembly: GCA_913778765.1. GTDB lineage: Bacteria > Pseudomonadota > Gammaproteobacteria > Burkholderiales > Burkholderiaceae_D > Telluria. The sequence goes on from CAJYXO010000070.1 coordinate 21,921, forward strand.
AGCTGGTCTACGCCGGCAAGACCCCGACCGAGGACGAGCTGGCCGCCCTGTGCCGCCAGTATCGACCGGTCGCGATCATCGTGCGCTACGGCCGCATCACCGAACGCGTGATCGATGCCTGCACCCGCCTGCGCGTGATTTCCAAGCACGGTTCCGGCACCGACACCATCGACAAGGACGCGGCGGCCAGGCGCGGCATCGCCGTCAAGGCGGCAGCGGGCGCGAATGCGGCGGCCGTCGCCGAACATGCCTGGGCGCTGATCTTCGCCTGCGCCAAGGACGTGACTGCGCTCGACCGCCGCATGCACGAAGGCCACTGGGACAAGGCCACGCACAAGAGCCTGGAGCTGAACGGCCGCACGCTGGGCCTGGTGGGCCTGGGCGCGATCGGCGCACGCGTGGCGGCCACCGGCATCGCGCTGGGCATGAAGGTGATCGCCCATGATCCGTACGCGGCAAGCGCGCCGGCCGGCGTCGAGTTGCTGCCGCTGGCCGAGGTCATCGCCGGCGCCGACGTGCTGTCGCTGCATTGCCCGCTCACGAAGGACAACGCCGAGATGCTGAACGCCGAGACGCTCGCCACCATGCGCCGCGGCGCGATCGTGGTGAACACGGCGCGCGGCGGCCTGATCGACGAAGCGGCGCTGGCCGCGGCCCTGCGCAGCGGCGCCCTGCGCGCGGCGGGACTGGACAGCTTCCAGGTCGAGCCCTTCGTGCCCGGCCACCCGTTCAGCGCGATCCCGAACGCGATCCTGTCGCCGCACATCGGCGGCGTGACGGCCGACGCCTATATCGGCATGGGCGTGGGCGCGGCGAAGAATGTGCTGGCCGTGCTGGAACAGCAAGCCTGACCCGTACCAAAAAACCACAAGCGCGCACCAAGACGCGCTTTAACGATTACATTAACGGAGACGACATGAGCGACATCGATACCACCTCCCGCCTCGAAGCGGAGACCATGCGCAAGGTCACCTGGCGCATCATCCCCTTCCTGACCGTTTGCTACCTGCTGGCCCTGATCGACCGCGGGAACATCGGCATGGCCGCCCTGCAGATGAACGACGACCTTGGCCTCACCAAGAAGGTGTTCGGCTTCGCGGGCAGCCTGTTCTTCATCGCCTACTTCCTGTTCGAGGTGCCCAGCAACCTGGCGCTGCAGAAGTTCGGGGCGCGCAAGTGGATCGCCCGGATCATGATCACCTGGGGCCTGGTATCGACCGGCATGGCCTTCGTGCAGGGCGAGAATTCGCTGTTCGTCATGCGCTTCCTGCTCGGCGCCGCCGAAGCCGGCTTCTTCCCCGGCGTGGTGCTGTACATGACCTACTGGTTCCCGGCCGCCTACCGCGCGCGCATGGTCGCCATGTTCATGGTGGCGGTGCCGATGGGGAGCTTCATCGGCTCGCCGATTTCCGGCCTGCTGCTGCAGGCGGACGGCCTGCTCGGCATGCGCGGCTGGCACTGGCTGTTCATCCTCGAAGGCCTGCCGACGGTCCTGCTGGGCATCGCCTGCCTGTTCTTCCTGACCGACCGCCCGGAGCAGGCCACCTGGCTGAGCGCGGAGCAGCGCAGCTGGCTGACCGCGCGCCTGGACCGCGAGCGTCTCGACAAGAAGGCGGTCGAGCATACCTCGATCTGGAAGCTGTTCCGCAGCAAGGAAGTGCTGGGCATGGCGCTGGTCTGCTCGGCGCCATCGGCCTCCGGCACGGTGCTCGGCATCTGGCAGCCGCAGCTGCTCAAGTCCTTCGGCCTGTCGGTCATGCAGATCGGCCTCGTGAATTCGGTGCCCTACGTGATCGCCGCGGTCCTGATGGTCCTGTGGGGACGCCATTCCGACAAGACCGGCGAGCGCCGCTGGCACACCGCGATTTCGCTGACCCTGATCGCCGCCGGCATGCTGGGCACCCTGGCCGTCGGTTCGCTGGCGCCGACCGTGTTCCTGCTGTCGTGCATCCTGGTCGGCGCCTATTCGTTCAAGGGGCCGTTCTGGGCACTGAGCTCGTCCTGGATCGCGCCGTCGTCGGCGGCCGCCGGCCTGGCCGCGATCAACGCCGCCTCGAACCTGATCGGCGGCGGCCTGATGGTCAACGCCTACGGCTGGATCAAGGACGCCACCGGCAGCTATGCGCTGGCCCTGATGCCGGTGGCCGGCCTGACCGTGGCCAGCATCGTCATGCTGCTGGTCCTGAGCAGCAACGCCAGCCAGGCGGCGCGCAAGGCCGCGCTCAAGGCGACCGTCTAGCCGCACTCGCGGGCGGCCCGCACGGGCCGCCGCGCATCACCCTGTTCGTTTTCACCGGCGGCCTGCCGTGGACTTCGCACGTCCCGGCTGCCGATCACACCCAAAACATAACGAGACAATGAAAACCCAAGCTAACCTGATGCTGGCCCTGGCCGCCATGCTTCCCGCCGCCGCATTCGCCCAGTCCTCCGTCCAACTGTACGGGACCATCGACGGCGGGCTGCGCTACCAGACCAACGTCGACGCCGCCGGCAACCACCTGGTCTCGACGACCTCCGGCAATTATTATTCGAACCGCCTGGGCTTTCGCGGGAAGGAAGATCTCGGCAATGGCCTGAATGCGCACTTCCAGCTGGAGAGCGGCTTCAACGACAAGACGGGGGCGCTGGACAACACCAACAACGTCCTGTTCAACCGTACCGCCGCGGTCGGGCTGGGCGGAGACTGGGGTTCGATCGACGCCGGCCGCCAGTACACGGTGGCCTTCCGTACCGAGAAATTCCTGGACCCCTTCAACCACCACTACACGCCCCTGGTGCCATTGGCCTCGGGCGCGGGCACCAGCCTGCCGGCGGCAGCGAAAGCAGCCGGCCTCACGGCATCCTCGAACTCCGGTACGCGCTTCAACAACGACATCCAGTACACCGGCAGCTTCGGCGGATTGACGCTGCGCGCCGAATACGCACTGGGCGAAATCGCGGACGACGCCAGCAAGGGATCGGCCCAGGGCGCCGCCTTCAGCTACACCGGCAGCACGCTGCTGGCGGCCGGCGCCTACATCCACAAGCAGACGACGGCCGGCTTCGACAACGATATGTTCGTGGCCGGCGGCGGCTTCAAATCGGGGGGGATGACGGTGAAAGCGGGCCTGTCGCGCGAACGCCAGGACACCGCGAGTGCGGGAAGCTACCGGAACGAGACCCGCTTCGGCGGCATCAGCTACCAGGTCAGCAAGCCGGTCGACCTGACCGCCGCCATTTACCGCTCCAGCTTCGACAGCGCGGCGGGAGCGGGGACGCGCCAATTGATCATCGTCGGCGGGACCTACTATTTTTCGAAGCACACCAACCTGTATGCGGAGGTCGACGTCAACCGCTATGAAGGCGCGCTGATCCCCGCATCGAAGCAAACCTCCCAGCGCGGCGTCTCGCTGGGTGTCATGCACGCGTTTTAATAGGTATAGAACATCCGCTGGATCTCCCTGGTGCTGTTCGTCTTCGTCAACGCCAGCATCAGCAGGATGCGCGCCTTCTGCGGATTCAGGGTATCCGACACCACGAAGTCCAGCTCGTCGTCGTTGGCCTCGCCGTTGCGCGCGACGATGCCCTGGCCGACGCGGCTCGAGCGCACCACGATCACACCCTTTGCGCGCGCAGCCGACAGGGCGGGGCGCACCTTGACCGGCAGGCTGCCGTCGCCGACGCCCGCATGGACCAGGCCCTTGACGCCGGCGGCAACAAAAGCGTTGACCGCGGTCGGGCCGACGTTGGCGTAGGTGTAGGCGATATCCACTGCCGGCAGCGCATCCAGCTTCGACACGTCGAACTCGGTGTCCACCGTGTGCTTGCGGGTCGAGGCGCGGTAGAAGTGCGGCCGGTTGCCGACCACGTAGCCGAGCAGGCCCAGTTCGGTGGCCTTGAAGGTGTCGGTGGTCGTGGTGTTGGTCTTGCTGACGTCGCGCGCGCCGTTGATCTGGTCGTTCATCACCACCAGCACGCCCTTGCCGACGGCGTCCGGGCTGCCGGCGGTCAGCACCGCGTTGTACAGGTTGATCGGGCCGTCGGCCGAGATCGCGGTCGACGGCCGCATCGCGCCGACCACCACCACCGGCTTGCGGCTCTTGACCACCAGGTTCAGGAAGTAGGCGGTTTCCTCGATCGTGTCGGTGCCGTGGGTGATGACGATGCCGTCCACGTTCGCTTGCGCCAGCAGGGCGTTGACGCGCTTGGCGAGCACCAGCCACTGCTCGTTGCCCATGTTCTCGCTGGCGATCTGGAACACCTGCTCGCCGCTGACGTGGGCGACCTTCTGCAGCTCCGGCACGGCGTTGATCAGGGTCTGCACGCCGACCGTGGCGGCGGTGTAGCCGACCGTGGTGGTGCTGGTGGCGCCGGTGCCGGCGATGGTGCCGCCGGTGGCGAGGATGACCACGTTCGGCAGCTTGGCCGGGGCGGCGGTCTGGGCTTGCACGCCGAGTGCGAACAGGCAGAGGAAGAGCGCGAACAGGGTGCGCGCGGATTTCAGGCAAGTCATACGATCTCCAAAATGCGTCGTCCCCGCGAAGGCGGGGACCCAAGTTTGTATGCGTTTCGTTAGGTCACGCAGAACTTGGGTCCCCGCCTGCGCGGGGACGACGTGTAAAAATTCAGCGCAGCGGCGAGGTCGCGATGTCCTTCTCGGGCGCCGTCGGATTGGTCAGCTCGCCCTCCCACTTCGCGACCACGGCGGTGGCGATGCCGTTGCCGATCACGTTGGTGGCCGAGCGGGCCATGTCCAGGAAGTGGTCGATGCCCAGCAGGAGCAGCAGGCCGGCTTCGGGGATGTGGAACTGGTTCAGGGTCGCGGCGATCACCACCAGCGAAGCGCGCGGCACGCCGGCCATGCCCTTCGAGGTCAGCATCAGCACCAGCATCATGGTCAGCTGGGTCGACAGCGGCACTTCGATGCCGTAGGCCTGGGCGATGAAGATGGTGGCGAAGGTGCAGTACATCATCGAGCCGTCGAGGTTGAACGAATAGCCGATCGGCAGCACGAAGGCGGCCAGGCGGTTCTTCACGCCGAAGCGCTCCAGCCCTTCCAGGGTTTTCGGGAAGGCCGCTTCCGACGAGGCGCAGGTGAAGGCCAGGATGGTCGGCTCGCGCAGTTCGCGCAGCAGCTGCAGGATGCGCGGGCCGACGAACAGGATGCCGGCCACGATCAGCACGGCCCACAGCAGCGCGATGCCGAGGTAGAACTCGCCCATGAACACGCCATAGGTCGACAGCACGCCGACGCCGCTCTTGGCGATCACGCTGGCGACGGCCGCGAACACCGCCACCGGCGCGAAGTTCATGACGTAGCCGGTCACCTTCAGCATCACGTGGGCGGCGCCGTCGATGGCGTCGATCAGCGGGGTGGCGCGCGCACCCACGGCGGCGGCGCCGGTGCCGAAGAAGATCGAGAAGATCACGATCTGCAGGATCTCGTTCTTGGCCATGCCGTCCACGATCGAAGCCGGCACCAGGTGGGTGATGAACTCCTTGAGGGTCAGGCCGGTGACGGCGATGCCCGAGGATTCGGTGACGGCCGGCAGGTGGCCGGCGGCGGCCATCGCGTCGCCCGGACGGAACAGGTTCACCAGGATCAGGCCCAGGGTCAGCGACAGGATCGAGGCGATGATGAACCAGCCCAGCGCCTTCACGCCGATGCGGCCGACCTCCGACGCGTCGCCCATCTTGGCGATGCCGACCACCAGGGTCGAGAACACCAGCGGCGCGATGATCATCTTGATCAGGCGGAGGAACAGCGTGGTCACCAGCGACAGCGTATCGGCAAAGCCGGCCGGGCTTTCGAGGTAATTGTGTGCGATATAGCCGACGGCGATGCCGAGCACCAGCCCCACGAGGATGTAAGTGGTCAGGCGGTTTCGATTGTTCATAGGGCTTCCTTCTGGTGGTGGCGGCGCGGGTATCGGTGAACGCAGGCAGCGGAAATCGTCCGTCCTGCTCCCCGGCTTTTCGGGCACAATACTGACTATCTTGACAAGTCCCGCAGTATCCTAGGGGCCGATGGTGCTGTCAAGCACGCTCAAACGCACACAAGTATATGATTGAAATAGACAATGTCAGCAAGTGGTACGGCAGCTTCCAGGTGCTCGGCGACTGCAGCACGCGGGTGGCGCGCGGCGACGTCGTGGTCGTGTGCGGCCCTTCCGGTTCCGGCAAGTCGACCCTGATCAAGACCGTCAACGGCCTCGAGCCCTTCCAGCAGGGCAGCATCCGCGTCGACGGCACCTCGGTGGGCGACCCGGCCACCCGTCTGCCGGCGCTGCGCGCCCGGATCGGCATGGTATTCCAGAACTTCGAGCTGTTTCCGCACCTGTCCGTGCGCGACAACCTGAACCTGGCCCAGATGAAGGTGCTGAAGCGTTCGCGCGACGAAGCCACCGCCAACGGCCTCGAATACCTGGATCGCGTGGGCCTGCTGGCGCACCAGGACAAGTTCCCCAGCCAGCTCTCGGGCGGCCAGCAGCAGCGCGTGGCGATCGCGCGCGCGCTGGCGATGGACCCGATCGCGATGCTGTTCGACGAGCCGACCTCCGCGCTCGACCCGGAAATGGTAGGCGAGGTACTGGACGTGATGACCGGCCTGGCGCAGGACGGCATGACCATGATGGTGGTGACCCACGAGATGGGCTTCGCGCGCCGCGTGGCCGACCGCATCCTGTTCATGGACCATGGCCGCATCGTCGAGGAAAGCGCCAAGGACGATTTCTTCAGCGCGCCGAAGTCGGCGCGCGCGCGCGAATTCCTCGCGCGGATCATCCACTGATACCGATCAGCCGCCGAGCGCGGCGTAGTCCACCCGGCGCACCTTGTAGATGAAGGAGGTCGCCGCGTCCGAGGTCAGCACCTCGATGCCGCCGCCGTGCGCCTGCGCGATCTCGGCCACGATGAACAGGCCCAGTCCCAGGCCTTCGCGCGAGACCTTCGCCGTGCCGCGCCAGAACGGCTTGAACAGCTGGCGCCTGACCTCGTCCGGAATGCGCGGGCCGGCGTTCGTGACCGTCAGCTGGACCACTCCCTGTTCCTCCTGCAGCGACACCTGCACCGGCTGCAGCGGATCGCCGTGCACCAGCGCGTTGTTGAGCAGGTTCGACAGCATCTGCCGCATCCGGTCGGCGTCGCACAGCAGGGCCGGAATCGGCTGCAGCCGGGCCTCGATCCGGCGCTCCGGATAGAGGCCGCGCAGGGTCTCGACGACCTGTCCGAAGGCCAGGTGCAGCCCGTCCTCGCGGCGCAGTTCGAGCTCGATGTCGCCGCCCATGCGGCCATGCGTGAAGTCGACCACGTTGTCGACCAGGGAGGAGATGCGTTCGGCGCTGCGGCCGATGTGGCCGAGCAAGGCCTGCATCGCGTCGTCCGGCCCCTTGCGCCTGCCCATTTCGACCGCCATCGAGATCGACTCGAGCGGCGCCCGCAGGTCGTGGCCGAGCACGGCGATCAGCTGTTCGCGCAGTTCCGCGGTGTCGCGCTCGTCGGCCAGCAGGCCGCGCGTGTCGGCCAGCTGGGCGTCGGCGTCCATCTGCAGCGAGATCAACTGGGCGAACAGGGTCATGCTGGACGTGATTGCCGGCGTCGACAGCCTGGCCGGCTTCGGATCGACTCCGCACAAGGTGCCGAAATAGCTGCCGTCCTGGCGGAAGATCGGGATCGAGATATAGCTCTCGAAGCCGTACATGCGCGGCGTGTGATGATGACAGTAGGTGGCGCTCCGGCTCACGTGGTCGATGATGATCGCCTTGCCGCTGTCGCGCACTTCCTCGCACAGCGTGGTCGTCACGTCCAGTTCGCCGCCGACCTTGAGCCCGAACGCGAGCTTGTCCAAGACGGCGCAGGCATGCCAGGTGTTCTGGGTCACGCGCGCGATGCAGACGAAGCCCAGGCCGGTGATGGCGGCCACCGTTTCCAGGATGGTCGGCACCGTGCCCATCGCCTGGATTGCCGCGATGTCGCGTAAGACTGTCTCCTGCATTTCCATCCCCTTGTTATCAAGGGGGCATGCTAGCACCATGCGGCGGCGCTGGGGTATTTACAGGTTGCGCAATACCAGGCTGGCGCCGCCCGCGATCAGCACCACCCAGATCGCCTGGCGGATGCGCTCGGCGGGCAGGCGCCGGTGCAGTCGGTTGCCCAGGTAAAGCCCGCCCAGGGCGCACGGCAGCAGCACGGCGGCCAGCAGCGGCAGCGAGGCCTGCTTGTACAGCCCCGCGCTGGAAAACAGCACCAGCCGCGCCAGCGCGCTGAAGAACAGCACGCCGCTGATGGTGGCGCGCAGGACCTGCTTGTCCGGCAGGCGCCGGGTCAGGTAGATGGTGTAGAAGGGGCCGCCGGCGCCGAACAGGGCGGTGAAGATGCCGCCGACGGCGCCGAAGGGCGCGGCCCAGGCGCCCGCCAGCGGCTGCGGTTGACCCCGCACCATCAGGCTCCAGGCCGCGTAGCAGAGGATGAAGAGGCCGAGGATGACCAGTAGCGTGCGCTCGGGCGCCTTCACCAGGGCCAGCACGCCGACCGCCATCCCCCCCAGCATGAAGGGAATGAGGCGCAGGGCTTCGCGGCGTTCGATGAAGCGGCGGTTCTTCAGTCCGAGCAGCAGGCCGGAGGCCAAGTCGAACACCAGCATCAGCGGCACCGCCATGCGCAGCGGGATCACCAGCACCAGCATCGGCATCGCCGTGATGGTCGAGCCGAAGCCGGTCAGGCCGAAGACCGTGTAGGCAAAGACGATGATCAGCGCGAGCGGCGCCAGCGTGTCGAATCCGATTTCCATATCTAAAGTTGAACGTCCCTGGCCAATTTTAGTACTTTCTGGAAACGTAGCGTGCACACCCCAGGCGGGCGCGTGCCGCCTTCCATCCCTACAGGTAAAATGTCGGGGTTTCGCAATCCGAGAGCCGCCATGTCCACCATCGAATCCCCCGACACCATCACCCTCATCCGCCCCGACGACTGGCACGTGCACCTGCGCGACGGCGCGCACATGGCCGCCGTGCTGCCGCACACCGCGCGCCAGTTCGCCCGCGCGATCGTCATGCCGAACCTGAAGCCGCCGGTGACCACCGCCGCCGACGCCGCCGCCTACCGCGACCGCATCCTGGCCGCGCTGCCGCAGGGGATGGCGTTCGAGCCGCTGATGACCCTGTACCTGACCGACGCCACGTCCCCGGACGAAATCCGCCGCGCCCAGGACACCGGCTTCATCCACGCGGTGAAGCTGTACCCGGCCGGCGCCACCACCAATTCGGCGGCCGGCGTGACCGACCTGCGCAAGTGCGCCAGGACGCTGGAAGTGATGCAGGAACTGGACATGCCGCTGCTGGTGCACGGCGAAGTCACCGACCACGAGATCGACCTGTTCGACCGCGAGGCCGTGTTCATCGAACGCGTGATGCGCCCGCTGCGCCGCGACTTCCCGGAACTGAAGATCGTGTTCGAGCACATCACCACCCGCGACGCCGCCCAGTACGTGGCCGAAGCCGAGGGGCCGATCGCCGCCACCATCACCGCCCACCACCTGCTGTACAACCGCAACGAGATCTTCAAGGGCGGCATCAACCCGCACTACTACTGCCTGCCGGTGCTGAAGCGCGAGGAACACCGCCTGGCGCTGGTGACCGCCGCCACCAGCGGCGACGAGCGCTTCTTCCTCGGCACCGACTCGGCCCCGCACGCCGTGCACGCCAAGGAAACCGCCTGCGGCTGCGCCGGCTGCTACACGGCCCTGCACGCGCTGGAGCTGTACGCCACCGCCTTCGAGCAGGCCGGCGCGCTGGACAAGCTGGAAGCCTTCGCCAGCCTGAACGGCCCGAACTTCTACGGCCTGCCGGTCAACGAGGGTAAAGTCACCCTCAAGCGCGAAACCTGGACCATTCCGCCCAGCGTCGCGATGGGCGAGACCCAACTGGTGCCGCTGGACGCCGGCGACCAGCTCCACTGGAAGATGTCGTAAGCGCGGATGCTGGAAGAGATCGCGCAGATCGACTGGGCGCGCCCGTGGTATGACGCGGTGCGCCCGGCCTTCGACAGCCTGGAGGCGGGCGCCTCGTTCATCGAGCGTTTCAATGTCCATGCGGCCCGTCTCGGCCTGCAGAACCACCGCGGCCAGGCGATCCGCTTCGTGCCCCAGGCCGCGCTGCCGCCCGACACCGCCTACGAGGAATTCATCGGCGCCACCGGCTGCGTGCCGACGCGCGAGAACCTGCACGACTTCTTCAATGGCCTGGTGTGGCAGACCTTCCCGCTCATCAAGCGCGAGCTGAATGCGCTGCAGGCGGCGCAGATCGCAAGCGCCGGCGTGGGCAAGTCGCGTGGACCGGCGCGCGACGCCGCCACCATCTTCGACGAAAACGCCGCCCTGCTGGTGGTGCGCGACAGCGATGCCGGCCGCGCCCTGGTCGAGGCCTTGCGCGGCCACCGCTGGCATGAGGCGCTGTACGCAAAACGCGCGATGTTCGGCCAGGACGCCCAGGTCTGGCTGTTCGGCCACGCGCTGATGGAAAAGCTGGTGGCGCCGCGCAAGGCGATCACCGCGCATACCCGGGTGCTGTACGCGCCGGAGGCCTGGTTCGGCCTCGCCTGGGAAGACCGCCGCGCCTGGATCGACATGCAGGTGGCCGGCCAGCTCTGCACCGAGGGCCTGAGCACGTCCGCCTTCACGCCGCTGCAGGTGCTGGGCGTGCCCGGCTGGTGGCCGCGGCAGGACGAGGCCTTCTATCTGGATGAAACCGTGTTCCGACCAAGGAGAAAAACATGACCGATGTGGTTCGCTGGGGCATTCTCGGCACCGGCAAGATCGCCAAAGCCTTCGCCAACGCATTGAAGGACACGCCGGGGGCGGTGCTGGCCGGCGTCGGCTCGCGCACGATGGCGGGCGCGCAGGCCTTCGCCGACGAATTCGGTGGCGCGGCTTATGGCTCATACGAGGCGCTGGCGCAGGCCGGCGACGT
>CAJYXO010000071.1 GCA_913778765.1 uncultured Massilia sp.
GCCCAGCAGGGCGGCGACGGGCACGTTCATGAACTGGCCGAGCAGGTCGAGCAGGGCCGACTCCACCGCGGTCACCGCGTGGATCGTGGTGCGCAGGTCGAAGGTCTGCAGTTCGCGGACCGCGATGCGGGCGGCCGCGGCCTGCAGACCTTCGACCTGCGCACCACGATCCACGCGGTGACCGCGGTGGAGTCGGCCCTGCTCGACCTGCTCGGCCAGTTCATGAACGTGCCCGTCGCCGCCCTGCTGGGCGAAGGCGTGCAGCGCCGGAGCGTCGAGATGCTCGGCTACCTGTTCTACGTGGGCGACCGCAACAAGACCGATCTCGCCTACCGCAGCGAACCGGATGCCGGCGACGCCTGGCTGCGCCTGCGCAACGAGGAAGCGCTCACGCCGCAAGCCGTGGTGCGCCTGTGCGAAGCGGCGCGCGAGCGCTACGGCTTCAACGACTTCAAGCTCAAGGGCGGCGTGCTGTCGGCCGACGAGGAGATGGAAGCGGTCAATGCCATGCACGAGCGCTTCCCGGACGCGCGCATCACGCTCGACCCGAACGGGGCCTGGTCGCTGCAGGAAGCGATCCGCGTCTGCCGCGACAAGCACGGCATCCTGGCCTATGCCGAAGACCCCTGCGGCGCCGAGAACGGCTTCTCGGGCCGCGAAGTGATGGCCGAATTCCGCCGCGCGACCGGCTTGCCGACCGCCACCAACATGATCGCGACCGACTGGCGCCAGATGGCCCACTCGATCCAGCTGCAGTCGGTCGACATCCCGCTGGCCGACCCGCACTTCTGGACCATGCAGGGTTCGGTGCGCGTGGCCCAGTTGTGCGAGATGTTCGGCCTGACCTGGGGTTCGCACTCGAACAATCACTTCGACATCTCGCTGGCCATGTTCACCCACGTCGGCGCCGCCGCGCCGGGCAAGGTCACCGCCATCGACACCCACTGGATCTGGCAGGACGGCCAGCGCCTGACCAAGGACCCGTTGAAGATCGAGGGCGGCATGATCCGCATCCCGTCCAGGCCGGGCCTGGGCATCGAGATCGACCTCGATGAACTGGACAAGGCCCACCTGGCCTACAAGAACATCAACTTGGGTCCCCGCCTGCGCGGGGATGACGTGGGCGCGCGCGACGATGCGGCCGCCATGCAGTTCCTGGTCCCGAACTGGACCTTCGACAACAAGCGACCCTGCCTGGTGCGATAACGATAAGAAGTGGAGACGAGAGAATGAGCTATGACACCCCCTACAGCGGCATCCCGAACCGCTTCAAGCAGGACCTGCGCGAAGGTAAAGTGCAGATCGGCTGCTGGTCCTCGCTGGCGAATCCCTTCACCAGCGAGATCCTGGGCCTGGCCGGTTTCGACTGGCTGCTGCTGGACGGCGAGCATTCGCCGAACGACCTGCAAGGCTTCATCTTCCAGCTGATGGCGCTGAAGGACAGCCCGAGCGCGCCGGTGGTGCGCCCGCAGTCGAACTGCACGGTGCAGATCAAGCGCCTGCTGGACGCCGGCTTCTACAACTTCCTGGTGCCCTTCGTCGAGACCGCGGAAGAAGCGGCAAGCGCCGTCGCCGCCACCCGCTATGCGCCGGAAGGCGTGCGCGGCGTGTCGGTATCGATGCGCGGCAACCGCTTCGGCACCGTCCCCGACTACCACAAGGTCAGCAACCAGCACGTCACGGTGGCGCTGCAGATCGAGAGCCGCAAGGCGGTCGCCAACATCGAGGCGATCTGCGCGGTGGACGGCGTGGACTGCGTCTTCATCGGCCCGTCCGACCTCGCCGCCGGCTACGGCTACCTGGGCAATGCCAACCACCCGGAAGTGCAGGAAGCCATGCAGCAGGTGTTCGCCGCCGCCAAGGCCGCCAATGTCCCGGTCGGGATCCTGGCGCCGGTGGAAGCCGACGCGCGCCGCTACATCGAGATGGGCGCGACCATGGTCGCCGTGGGCAGCGACCAAGGCCTGTTCCGCGCCGCCACCCAGGCGCTGCGCGACAAGTACGCTTTTTAAGATACGGAGAGAAAAATCATGAGCAAAATCGGATTCATCGGCCTGGGCATCATGGGCAACCCGATGGCGGGCCACCTGATCAAGGCCGGCCATGAAGTCTTCCTGTACACCCATGGCAGCGTGCCGGCCGAGCTGGTCGACGCCGGCGGCAAGGCCTGCGGCTCGAGCAAGGAAGTCGCGCAGAACGCCGACGTCGTCATCACCATGGTGCCGGACACCCCGCACGTCGCCTCGGCCCTGTTCGACGACGACGGCGTGGCCGCCGGCCTCACGCCGGGCAAGGTGGTGGTCGACATGAGCTCGATCTCGCCGGTCGAGACCAAGGCTTTCGCAGAGCGCATCAAGGCGCTGGGCTGCGAATACGTCGACGCCCCGGTGTCCGGCGGCGAAGTCGGCGCCAAGGCGGCCAGCCTGACCATCATGGTGGGCGGCTCGGAAGCGGCCTTCGATCGCGTCAAGCCGCTGTTCGAACTGATGGGCAAGAACATCACCCTGGTGGGCGAGAACGGCGCCGGCCAGACCTGCAAGGTGGCCAACCAGATCATCGTCGCGCTGAACATCGAGGCGGTCGGCGAAGCCCTGCTGTTCGCTTCAAAAATGGGCGCCGATCCGGCCAAGGTGCGCCAGGCGCTGATGGGCGGCTTTGCGGCCTCGCGCATTCTGGAAGTGCACGGCGAGCGCATGGTCAAGCGCAGCTTCGATCCGGGCTTCCGCATCGAACTGCACCAGAAGGACCTGAACCTGGCGCTGTCGAGTGCGCGCGCGGTCGGCGTCTCGCTGCCGAACACCGCCACCGCCCAGGAACTGTTCAACAGCTGCGCGGCCCACGGCGGCAAGGCCTGGGACCACTCGGCGATGGTACGCGCGCTGGAAAAGATGGCAAACTTCGAAATCGGCCAAGGTACAGCTTAAACTCGCAGCCTGATTTTTGGAGAATGATGATGCAAGCCAGTCCACGCGCGCTGTTGGTGAAGATGTTCGAGGCGGCGGTCGAATCCGCCCAGCCCGAACATTGCGTGCCGAAGCACCTGCCCGAGCCGGGCAAAGGCAGGACCATCGTGATCGGCGCCGGCAAGGCCTCGAGCGCGATGGCGCAGGCATTGGAGCGGAGCTGGACCGGCCCCATCTCGGGCCTGGTGGTGACGCGCTACGGTTATGCGGTGCCCTGCGAACGCATCGAGATCGTCGAAGCGGCCCATCCTGTGCCGGACCAGGCCGGCCTCGACGCGGCGCGCCGCATGATGGACCTGGTACAAGGCTTGACCCCGGACGATACGGTGATCTGCCTGATCTCGGGCGGCGGCTCCTCGCTGCTGCCGCTGCCGCTCGAAGGGATCACGCTGGAAGACAAGCAGCTTGTGAATCGCGCCCTGCTCGCTTCCGGCGCCACCATCGGCGAGATGAACTGCGTGCGCCGCCACCTGTCCGCCATCAAGGGCGGCCGCCTGGCTGCCGCCTGCCATCCGGCGCGCGTGGTCACGCTGCTGATCTCGGACGTGCCGGGCGACCGTCCCAGCGACATCGCCTCCGGCCCGACGGTGGGCGACCCGACCACCTGCCTTGACGCGCTGGCGATCGTGAAACGCTACGGCATCGAACTGCCGGCCGCGGTGCGCGAGGTGCTGGAAAGCGGGCGTGGCGAATCGGTCAAGCCGGGCGACCACCGTTTGTCACGCTGTGAAACCAGGATGATCGCGACGCCGCAGATGGCGCTGGAAGCGGCGGCCGCCGTGGCGGTCGACGCCGGCATCACGCCTTACATTCTCGGCAATGCGATCGAGGGCGAGGCGCGCGACGTCGGCAAGGCAATGGCGGGCATCGCGCTGCAGGTGGCGGAATACGGCCAGCCCTTCGCGAAACCCTGCGTGATGCTGTCCGGCGGCGAGACCACCGTGACGGTGCGCGGCCAGGGCCGCGGCGGACGGAACGTGGAGTTCCTGCTGTCGCTGGGCCTGACGCTGGAAGGGCGCGCCGGCATCCATGCGATGGCCGGGGATACCGATGGCGTCGACGGCCAGGAAGAGATCGCGGGCGCGGTGCTGGCGCCGGATACCCTGGCGCGCGCCTGGGCAATGGGGATCAAACCGGCCGATTCGCTGCAGGACAACGATGGGCACGGGTTCTTTGGGGCGCTGGGGGATTCCGTCGTTACGGGGCCGACGCTGACCAATGTGAATGACTTCAGGGCGGTGCTGATCCTGGATTGACTGAAGCTAGACTCGTACCGGTTGGGGGCTGGCTCAGCCCTCGATCATCACGCGGCCTTCCGGATCGATACGGTTACCATACGACGCCACCCAGGCGGCAAAGAAGCTGCGCCAGAATCCGCGGCCCGGCATCTGCAGGGTCGGGGCGGCCATCGAAGCGATTGCGCTGGACCGGTTGGACATGATTCACCTTTCGAAGAATGTCTGGATTGGTGACCATGTTAGAGAAACGAAGTTATGCCGTCCAATGACATGTTCTGATGCCAGCCATCACAAAAGCAAATGGCTGGCCCAGCCGCTGAATCTCAGCTATCAAGATGGGAAATAAGGGCCTGCGTCGATGCCGATGAGGGCGAGGCCGGGCGGGCGCGGTGCACGTCCACCGACACGCCCACCGCCATGATATCGATGAGCAGCAGCTGCAGCACCCGCGAGATCATCGCCAGGAAGCTGGTGTTGTCCTCCGCATGATCGACGGTCAGCAGCACGCTGGCGCGCCTGGCCAGCGGCGACTGGCTGCTGCTGATGGCGATCACGTCGGCGCCGGCCGCGCGCGCCTTGTCGACGGCGCCCAGCAGCTCGGGCAGGCGGCCCGAATTCGAGATCGCGATGACCACGTCGCCCGGCCCGAGCAGGTCGGCCGCGAGGCTGAACAGGTGCGAATCGCCGTACAGCGCGGTCGGGATCCGGAAGCGGAAGAATTTATGCTGGCCGTCCAGCGCCACCACCCGCGCATTCCCCATCGCGTAGAACTCGATGCGTTTGGCCCGGCTCACCAGCTCGATTGCGCGGTCGATCGCGCGCACGTCGAGCTGGTCGCGGAATTTCAGGATCGCCGAGACCGTGTTGTCGATCACCTTCGCCGACAGGTCGTGGGTGCTGTCGCTGCCGCGCACCTGGCTGTGCCGCACCGGAATCGAGCCGGTGAGCGAGCTGGCGAACTTCAGCTTGAAGTCGGCCAGGCCCAGGAAACCCAGCGAGCGGCAGAAGCGGATCACGGTCGGCTGGCTGACGTCCGCCAGTTTCGAGATGCCGGCGATCGGCTCGTTCAGCACCAGGCGCGGCTGCTCCAGCACCAGGGTTGCGACGCGCTGCTCCGCCGGGGTCAGTTCCGGCTGCAGCTGGCGGATGCGGTCCATCAGCGTGTTGTCGCCGCTGCGTCCGCGCAGGTGCTCGGACAGGATGTTGGCGACGCCGTCGAAGGCCACGTGCGGCGTGCTGATGACGTAGGTCGGGATGTCCGCGATGTAGCCGGAGAAGCGGCCCTTGGCCTCGAAGCGAGCGCGGAAGGGCGAGCTCTTGAACCACTCGCCCAGGCGCGGCACGATGCCGCCGCCGATGAATATGCCGCCGAAGGCGCCCAGCGTGACGGCCAGGTTGGCGGCGGCGCCGCCCAGCATGCCGCAGAAGCATTCCAGCACTTCCACGCACAGCGGGTCCTCGTCCTCCAGCGCCGCCGCGATGATGGCGGCCGAGTCGCGCGCCGGCGCATCGACCCCATTACGCTCCGCCAGCGCGCGGTGGATGATCTCCATGCCGGGACCGGAGATCAGCCGCTCGTTCGACACGTGGCGCCACTCGCGCCAGGCGGTCTGCAGGATCGCGAATTCGCGCTCGTCGCTGGGCGCGAAGTTCACGTGGCCGCCCTCGCTGCCGAGGGTGACGAAGCCGTCGACGGTCGGAATGCCGCCGGAGACGCCGAGCCCCGTGCCCGGTCCCAGCACGCCCAGCACCGCATGCGGCACAGGCTTGCCCGGCCCCACCTGCATCAGGTCTTCGGATTTCAGGCCCGGAATCGCCATCGCCAGCGCGGTGAAGTCGTTGACGATCAGGAGGGTCGTGAGACCCAGCTCGCGCCGCACTTCATCGGTCGAAAAGGCCCAGGGCCGGTTGGTCATGCGGACGTAGTCGCCATCGACCGGATTGGCCAGCGCCAGCGCCGCGTGGTGCAGGCGCACGTCTTCGTGTTCGAACAGGTAGAAACGCAGCAGCGGCACGATGCCGTCGAACTCGTCGCACCGCAGCACCCGCACCGAGCGGTACGTGCCCGGCGCCGTCTGCAGGGCGAAACGCGCATGCGTCGCGCCGATGTCGGCCAGCAGGCGCGGACCGTCGGCGAAGGCGGTACGGGCGTGCTTGGCATCGATGTCTACCTGTTCCTGCATGGCTCAGCCCTTTTCGGCGACGCTGCCGAACCAGCCACCGTAAGGCGGCAGGACCACCGTGGTGCCGGTGACCTCGCCATCCAGGCCGTGGCCTTCGAGCTTCGTGGCGCCGGCGGCGTCAAGCCACTCGAAGGTGAGCGGCTGGTTGGTGACGTTGAACACGGCCAGCACCGACGGGTAGCCAGGCAGGTCGCGGCGCAGCGCCAGCGCCTGTTCCGGCACGTCGAAGAAGACGATCTCGCCGCGCGTGATCTGCGGCATGGTGCGGCGCCAGTGGATGATCCGGCGCTGGAAGTTCAGCATCGACTGCGGATCCTTGTCCTGCAGGTCCTCGGCCAGGGGCAGGTGCTCGGCCGGCACCGGCAGCCACGGTTTGCCGGCGGTGAAGCCGGCGTTCGGCGCCTGCGCAGTCCACGGCATCGGCGTGCGGCAACCGTCGCGGCCCTTGAACTCCGGCCAGAAGGTGATGCCGTAGGGGTCCTGCAGCAGTTCATAGGGCACGTCGGCTTCCGGCAGCGCCAGCTCGTCGCCCTGGTACAGGCAGGGCGTGCCCTTCAGCGACAGCTGCAGCGCCAGCACCAGTTTCGACAGCGCCGGCGAAGGGCTGCCACCCGCCGGACCGCCGGCCCAGCGCGTCGCCACGCGGATCGCATCGTGGTTACCGACCGACCAGGAGGCCCAGCCGTCCTTCACGCGCGCATTGAATTCCTCGACCTGCTTGCGGATGTGGGCGCTGCTGAATTCCGGCGTCAGCAGGTTGAAGCTGTAGGCCATGTGCAGCTTGTCGCCGCCTTCGGTGTACTCGGCCATCTGGGCCAGCGCATCGTCCGACGAGACTTCGCCGATCGACACCGCGCCGTATTCGTTCAGCAGCGCGCGGACCTTCTGCAGGAAGGCGATGTTCTCCGGCTGGGTCTTGTCGTGGATGTGGGCCTGCATGCCGTAGGGGTTCACGTCCGTCACGGTGGAGGTGTCGCGCACCAGGGCCGGCGGATTGCTGCGCAGCTGGCGGTCGTGGAAGTGGAACACGCAGGCGTCCATGCGTACGCCGTCGACGCCGCGCTCGAGCCAGAAACGCAGCGCATCCAGGTGGGCCTGCTGCACTTCCGGGTTATGGAAGTTGAGCTGCGGCTGGCTGACCAGGAAGTTGTGCATGTAGTACTGCTTGCGGCGGGTGTCCCACTGCCACGCCGAGCCGCCGAACACGGACAGCCAGTTGTTCGGCGGGTTGCCGTCCGCGAGCGGCTCGGACCAGACGTACCAGTCGCTCTTCGGGTTGTCGCGGCTGGCACGGCTCTCGACGAACCACGGATGGGCATCGGCCGTGTGCGACATCACCTGGTCGATCATGATCTTCAGGCCCAGGCTGTGCGCCTTGGCGATCAGGGCGTCGAAGTCGGCCAGGTTGCCGAACAGCGGGTCGACGTCGCAGTAGTCCGCGATGTCGTAGCCGAAGTCCTTCTGCGGCGACTTGAAGAAGGGCGACAGCCAGACGATGTCCACGCCCAGGCCGGCGATGTAATCGAGCTTCGCGGTGATGCCCGGCAGGTCGCCGACGCCGTCGCCGTTGGTATCGAGGTAGCTGCGCGGATAGACCTGGTAGATGATGGCTTCTTTCCACCACGGATTCTGAGCGTCGGGAGGATTCGTCATGATGATGTCCGGTTAGTAAATTTTTACGCAATATACAGCATCGATAGGGTGCTGACAATCGTGCCACGAAGCATCATACAAGATAATTATCCTTGTAAATCATTGGCTTATGATTTTCATGACTGAAGAATAATCGGCAATGTAGTAGTCAAACTACAGAATCGATGTTAGGGTGACGAACTTGCCAAAGAAGTTCTTGTTGCCAAGCTAATCCGTGGCGAATAGCATCGCGGCAGTACGCAAACGAGCACGGAGACGCCCGATGACCCACAACCCACCGCCGGTCCAGACCGGCCGCATGCCCCGCCAGATCCCCTTCATCATCGCCAACGAAGGCTGCGAGCGCTTCAGCTTCTACGGCATGCGCAACATCCTGACGCCCTTCCTGATCTCGACGCTGCTGCTGTTCCTGCCCGAGGCCGAACGCGCCGGCGAGGCCAAGCACGTGTTCCACACCTTCGTCATCGGCGTCTACTTCTTCCCGCTGCTGGGCGGCTGGCTGGCCGACCGCTTCTTCGGCAAGTACGACACCGTGCTGTGGCTCAGCCTCGTCTACTGCGCCGGCCATGCCTGCCTGGCCGCTTTCGAGGACAACCTGAACGGCTTCTATCTCGGCCTGTTCCTGATCGCGCTGGGCTCGGGCGGCATCAAGCCGCTGGTGTCTTCTTTCGTGGGCGACCAGTTCGACCACACCAACAAGCACAAGGCCAAGCTGGTGTTCGACGCCTTCTACTGGATCATCAACTTCGGCTCCTTCTTCGCTTCGCTGCTGATGCCGATCTTCCTGCGCGACTACGGCGCGGCGGTCGCCTTCGGCATTCCCGGCATCCTGATGGGGATCGCCACCCTGGTGTTCTGGAGCGGCCGCAGGAAGTACGTGCACGTGCCGCCCAGCCCGCCGAATCCGCATTCCTTCCTCAACGTCGCCAGGAGCGCCCTGCTGGCGAAGCGCGGCGATGAAGGCCGTCCGGGCCTCGCGGTGGCCAGCGTCGGCGCGCTCGGCGCCCTGGTCTCGCTGGCGATGACGCCGAGCTGGGGCTTTGTGATCGCCGCCTGCACCGCGCTGGTGCTGCTGCTGGCCTTCGGCGGCATCGGCGTGGCCCTGCAGCTGGAGCGGGCGCGCGGCCTGCATCCGGACGACGCGGTCGACGGCGTGCGCGGCGTGCTGCGCATCCTGATCGTGTTCGCGCTGGTGACGCCGTTCTGGTCCCTGTTCGACCAGAAGGCCTCGACCTGGATCGTGCAGGCGAATTCGATGATGCGCCCCACCCTGTCGCTGTTCGGCAGCGAATTCCGCTTCGAGCCGGCGCAGATGCAGGCCCTGAATCCGCTGCTGGTGATGCTGCTCATCCCCTTCAATAACATCGCCGTGTTCCCGCTGCTGCGCAAGCTCGGCTGGGAGCCGACCGCGCTGCGCCGCATGACGGCCGGGATCGCGTTATCGAGCCTGTCCTGGGTGGCGATCGGCACCATCCAGGTGGCGATGGACGGCGGCACGCCGGTCTCGATGGCCTGGCAGATCCTGCCCTACGCCCTGCTGACCATGGGCGAGGTGCTGGTCTCGGCCACCGGCCTCGAATTCGCCTACAGCCAGGCGCCGGCCTCGATGAAGGGCGTGATCATGGCCTTCTGGTCGCTGGCGGTGACGGTCGGCAGCCTGTGGGTGCTGATCGTGAACGCCAGCGTCAGGAACGAGGCCGTGCTGGGGCATATCGCCAGCACCGGGCTCGGTGTGATGGCCTTCCAGATGTACTTCTTTGCCGCTTTCGCCTTTATCGCCGCCCTGGTGTTCGGCTGGTACGCCACCCGCTACCGCATGGTCGACAACTACCGCGCCGAGAAGACCGCCTGATTTTTACTGAAGCTATTCGATGACTAGAACGACCGCTACCACCGCCGGCCTGCTGGCCCTGCTGGCCTCCGCCGGCGCCCACGCCGCCATTTCGCCCGAGGCCTGCGACAGCAGATCCTACCAGGCCGTGCTGAGCGCCTCGAACGCCCATTTCGACGCGCGCGCCGTCTGGCTCGACCGGCGCCTGATCGCCTTCCCCGGCGCCGCCGCGGATGGCGTCTTCAAGCTCTATTACTCGCCGGCCGGGACCATCGCCGCACCGGGCGGCGGCAGGGTCACGGGCGCCATCGGCGCGCTGGCGCTGGGCGTGTTCCAGGGCAGCGTTCCTGCGGCGGTGGCGGAACGCTTCAAGTGGCTGGGCGCCGGCCCGGTGCTGCAGCTCGACGAAAACGATGTGGCGAAGATGGGCGAACTGCATCGCCAGCAGCTGGTGCTGGTGCAGGAAGATGCCCAGGGCCTCGTGCGCGCGGCCACGCGCGTGCAGGTGGCGGGCGCGCTGGACGACCTGTATGCGGCGGCGGGCGGCCTGGATAAACTCGGCGTCGACATCGCCGGCAATGGCCCAACCAGGCGCACCGGCTTCAAGGTCTGGGCGCCGACCGCCCAGCAGGCCGCCGTCTGCATCTACAACACCCCGGGCAGCAGCGCGCGCGCCGCCTACCAGATGCGCTTCGACCCGGCCACCGGCGCCTGGAGCGCGCAGCTGCCGGGCGACCTGACCGGCAAGTACTACAAATACGCGGTCGACGTGCCGGTCGACGGCATGGGCATCGTGCGCAACCTGGTCACCGATCCCTATTCCATCAGCCTGAGCACCGATTCGAAGCGCAGCTACATCGCGCGCCTGGACGCGCCGCGCCTGAAGCCGGCCGGCTGGGACGCCGCGCAATCGCCGCAGACCGTCAAGAACCCGACCGACATGGTGGTCTACGAGCTGCACGTGCGCGACTTCTCGATCAACGACGCCAGCGTGCCGGAGCGCCTGCGCGGCAAATACGGCGCCTTCACCCGTCCCGACTCGAACGGCATGCGCCATCTGGCGGCGCTGGCGAAGAGCGGCCTGACCGACATCCACCTGCTGCCGGTGTACGACATCGGCAGCGTGCCGGAAGTGGGCTGCGCGGTGCCGAAGCCCTCGGGCGCACCCGACAGCGAAGCCCAGCAGGCGCTGGTGAAGAAGACCGCGGAGCGCGACTGCTTCAACTGGGGCTACGACCCTTATCACTACAACGCGCCGGAAGGCAGCTACGCCACCGATCCGGACGACGGCGCCCGCCGCGTGGTCGAGTTCCGCGAGATGGTCGGCAGCCTGCACAAGATCGGCCTGCGCGTCGGCATGGACGTGGTGTTCAACCATACCTTCATCGCCGGGCAGAACGAGAAGTCGGTGCTGGACCGCATCGTGCCGGGCTACTACCACCGCCTGAACGCCACGGGCGGCATCGAGCGCTCGACCTGCTGCGACAACACGGCCACCGAAAACCTCATGATGGGCAAGCTCATGATCGATTCCGTGGCCCTGTGGGCGACCCAGTACAGGATCGATTCCTTCCGCTTCGACCTGATGGGCCACCAGCCGCGCGCCACGATGGAACAGTTGCAGCGCGGCGTGAACGCGGCGGCCGGCCATCCGGTGCAGCTGCTCGGCGAAGGCTGGAACTTCGGCGAAGTCGCCAACGGCGCGCGCTTCGTGCAGGCGTCGCAGCTGTCCCTGAACGGCAGCGGCATCGGCACCTTCAACGACCGCATCCGCGACGCCGTGCGCGGCGGCTCGGCCGGCGATTCGGGCGAAGCGCTGTTCGCACGCCAGGGCTGGATCAACGGCCTGGTCTACGACCCGAACACGCACGCGGGCAAGCATGATGAGGCAGAGTTGATGCGCGCCGCCGACATGGTGCGCGCCGGCCTGGCCGGCTCGCTGCGCAGCTACCAACTGCAGACCTTCGACGACAGGACCGTGCCGCTGGAACGCATCGACTACGGCGGCCAGCCGGCCGGCTATGCGAGCGAACCGTCCGAGGTCGTGAACTACGTCGAGAACCACGACAACCAGACCCTGTACGACAACAACGTGTTCAAGCTGCCGGCATCGACCTCCAGCCAGGACCGCGCGCGCGTGCAGGTGCTGGGCATGGCCGTCGACGCCTTCGCCCAGGGCATCGCCTACTACCACGCCGGCATCGACGTGCTGCGCTCGAAGTCCCTGGACCGCAACAGCTTCAACTCGGGCGACTGGTTCAACCGCCTCGACTGGACCTACCGCGACAATTATTTCGGCACCGGCCTGCCGCCGGCGGAAGACAATGGCAAGGACTACGCGCTGCTGAAGCCCCTGCTGGCCAACCGCGCCTTCAAGCCGGCGCCCGCCGACATCGCCTTCAGCCGCGACGCCTTCCGCGACCTGCTGGCCATCCGCGCCAGCTCGACGCTGTTCCGCCTGCCCACTGCCGCGGAGATCCGCCGCCGCCTGCGCTTCTTCAACACCGGCTCGACCCAGAGCCCGACCGTGGTCGCGGCAAACCTGAATGGCGAAGGCTATCCGGGCGCGGCGTTCAAGAGCATCAGCTACTTCATCAACGTCGACAAGGTCGGCCACACCGTCATCGACGAGCAGGCCGCAGGCAAGGCGATGCGCCTGCATCCGGTGTTCCTGGCGCCAAGCGCGGCCGACAAGCGCGCGGGCCAGGCCAGTTTCGATACGGCGACCGGGTCGTTCAGCATTCCGCCGCGGACGGCGGTGGTGTTCGTGGAAGACTGAGGTTCAGGCAGTGCGCGTGAACCCATCCGCACTCCAGTCCTCGCTGCCGACCCCATGCCGCACGGTGAACAGCCCGTCCGGATCGTAGCGCCGCTTGATCTGCAATAGCTTCGCATAGTTCGGTCCCCAGTAGGTCTCCTGCCAGCGCTGCTGGAAGAAGTCGCTCTCGGACACATAGGCGCCCGCATCCGGCGCCACCGCACGCAGCGCAGTCATGGCCTTGCGGATGGCGGTTGCGCGCCGGTGCGCCGCTGCCTCGTCGGGCCGGGCGCCGGGCATGCCGGGATACGCCGGATCGCCGCCGCCGGCGATGATCGCCAGCGCGAAGGCATCCACCACGCCCGGATGGGTCGCCGTGTCGCGCGTGGCGGCCAGGGCCTCCGGCGGCGCGCCGGCGATACCCTTGTTGAAGTGCAGCTCGACCCACCACTGCTGCGAGGCCGCGCACAGGGCGTCCACCAGCCGCGCCTGCGAACCTTCCTCCAGCAACGCGGCCGGCAGCCAGGTCGATTCGTAGCCGTGGATGTACCAGCCGACCTGGCCGCGATCGCCCTGCCACACGGCGTGGTGGCTTGGGGCGCCCTCGCGTTCGTCCTTCGCCATGATGCCGGGCGCGGTCTTGCTCCAGAAGTCGGCGTCCCAGAAGCGGCGCGCCGGCACCGCCATGATGGTCGGCTCCTTGAAGTTGTAGTCGCCGCTGGCGCGCACCCAGTCGAGGAAAGGCTTCCACGCCGCCTGGGCCTGGGCGCGGTCGAGCCCCTGGAACACCATCGACAGGTGCAGCTGGCGGCCGTCGCGCAGGGACACCTGCTCGCCCCAGTGCGCATTGAACAGGCGCTCGCGGTAGAAGGCGATGAAGCGTGCGACCAGGGCCTTGAAGGCGGCGTCGCTGGTGGCCGTGATCTCGCCGAACACGCCGCCGAAGTACTCGGGCAGTTCGTGGGTGCGCAGGGTCATGCGCGTGACCACGCCGAAGGTACCGCCGCCGCCGCCCTTGATGGCCCAGAACAGGTCCGGGTTCGTGTGCGCGTTGGCGATGCGCACCTGGCCGTCGGCGGTGATGATTTCCGCTTCGAGCAGGCTGGCGGCGGCGGTGCCGAAGCGCTTCGAGAAGCTGCCGAAGCCGCCGCCCTGGACCAGCCCCGGCACGCCGACCGTGGTGCAGCCGCCGCCCTGCACGTAGCGGCCGGCCCTGGTCGTCACGGCGGTGTAGGCGTCGATCCACATGGCGCCGGCGCCGATGCGCACGGCCGGCACGGCCTCGAGGGCGCTTGCTCCCTGCGGCACGAAGGCGTCGATGACGGTGACCTCGTTCATGGCGCGCGGCCACACCAGCAGCGAGTCCGGCGCGTTCGAGCCGCCCTTGTAGCTATGGCCGCCGCCTTTCACCACCAGGCGCAGGTTGTGGGTGCGGGCGAAGTCGACGGCGGCGGTGATGTCGGCCGTCTCGCGCGCCGCCACCGCATAGGCGCTGGGCTGCGACAGCCAGGCGTCCTGCCAGCCGCTGGTTTGCGTGAGCGCGGGATCGTCGCCGACGGCGTAGGGGTTCTTCAGCTGTTCGCGCAGCGTGGCGCAGGCAGCGGCATCGCCGGCGCAGCCGGCGAACGGCGACGCCAGCTTGCGCAGACGGCCGCCGGTGGCGCGCGCCAGCCTGTCCCAGTCGGCGGCGGCCGGCCAGCCGGCGGCGCCGGGACGCACGCGTGCGGGCGGCGCCTTCGCCCCCGCCAGCCCGGGCAGGCCGCCGGCCAGCAGGGCTGCGCCCAGGGAGGCCTTCAATACTTCGCGTCGTTTCATGTCGCTTTCCTCGTTATTGGTGTTGTCGCTGCAAGCGTGAACCCTTCCCCGGCGCCGGGCAAACGCTTTGTGGCGAAGCGGGATGCGGCGGGGGCAAACCGGGATTCTGGCCCAGCTGAACGGGCGTGGATACCTGCAAGAATTGACACCGCTCGGCCCGCGCACGCTTGGCGGACTCGCGCCAGGCGATGCGTGCCGAAAATGGTACGATGCAATTTTTATAACGAATTCGTGCCCATGTCCCTGGTGTCACCCACCGCGCCACCGCCTTCGTCCGCTCCGCTGTTCCAGGCAGGCCTGCATGCCCTGGCCGGCGCCGGCATCGATGCCGGCGCCGATCCCGCCGCCGCGCTGCGCCGCCTCATCGACGCCGGTCTCGACCGCCTGCCCCTGCCGGGCCACGGCGCCACCCTCGAACGCTGGCGCGCGCTGGCGGCGGTGGGCGCGCACGACCTCGGCCTCGCCAAGCTGTTCGAAGGCCACACCGACGCGCTGGCCATCCTGCGCGAAGCCGGCGCTGCGATGACCGCAGCGGACGGCGACGCGGCCGCGCTGTGGGCCACATGGTGCGCGGAACCGCCGGATGCGCGCCTGCGGCTGAACGCGCTGCCCGGCGGCGGCTTCACGCTGTCCGGCCGCAAGGCCTGGTGCTCGGGCGCGCAGGCCGCCACGCATGCGGTGGTGAGCTGCTGGGATGCGAACGGCAAGGCGATGCTGGCGGCGGTCGACCTGCGCCAGCCCGGCGTCAGCGTCACCGGCGATGGCTGGCACGCGGTCGGCATGCGCAGCTCGGCCAGCGTCGACGTACTGTTCGACGGCGCCGCGGCGGCGCCGCTGGGCGGGCCGGGCTTCTATGTGCAGCGGGCCGGGTTCTGGCATGGCGGCGCCGGTGTGGCCGCCTGCTGGTACGGCGCCGCCACGCGGCTGGCCGATGTGCTGCGCGAGCGCATGGCCGGGCGCGACGACCCGCACCGCCTGGCGCAGCTGGGCGAGGTGGCGGTGGCCCTGCGGTCCAGCGCGGCGCTGATGCGCGAGACCGCCGCCGCGATCGACCGCCATCCCGGCGCGAATGCGATGGCGGCGGCGCTGGCGGTGCGCCTGAGCGTGGAACACAGCGCCGGCGTCACGCTGACCGCCGTGGGCCGCGCATTGGGCGCCGGACCGCTGTGCAAGGACGCCGCGGTGGCGCGCCTGTTCGCCGACCTGCCCGTGTTCATGCGCCAGAGCCACGCGGAGCGCGACCTGGAAGCGCTCGGCCGGAAGATCGGCGAGGATGGAGAAGCGCCATGGACCCTGTAGGCATGACGGAGGAAGCGCGCCGCATCGAAGGCGCGGGCACGACGGCGGCGGCATGGCGTGCCGATGCGGCGCTGGCCGGCGTGCCGGACGCCGCGCTGGAACACCTGGTGCCGCCGGGCGCGCGGCTGGTGGTGGCGGCGCCGCATCCTGACGACGAGATCCTGGCCTGCGGCGGCCTGCTGCAGCTGCTGGCGGCGCGCGGCGACGCGCCGCTGCTGGTCGCGGTGACGGACGGCGAAGCCAGCCATCCCGGTTCGAGCATCTGGCCGCCGGCGCGCCTGCGCAGCGCGCGTCCGCGCGAGACCCTGGCCGCGCTGGCGCTGCTCGGCATGGCCGCACCGGCCATGACGCGGCTCGGGATACCGGATGGCGGCGTGCGGCAAGCCGAAGCACGGCTGCGCGAAAGCCTCGTTGCGCTGCTGCGGCCTGGCGACGTCGTGCTCACCACCTGGCGCCACGACGGTCACCCCGACCACGAAGCGACCGCGCGCGCCTGTGCGCAGGCGGCGGCGGACTGCGGCGCACGGCTGCTGGAGACGCCGGTCTGGGGCTGGCACTGGAGCCGGCCCGGCGACGGCGCCATGCCGCTGGCGCGGGCCAGCAAGCTGGCGCTGGCGCCACGGATCCTGGCCCGCAAGCGCGAAGCCCTGGCCTGCTTCGAAAGCCAGCTCGCGCCCGATCCCGGCACCGGCGCCGCGCCCATCCTGCCGGCGCATGCCATGGAGCGTCTTCTGAACCCTTTCGAACTGTATTTCCATGACCGCGCACGATGACATCCGCCGGCGCCATTTCGAGGCGCTGTACGCCGCCAGCGAGGACCCGTGGGACGTGCGCGGCAGCTGGTACGAAAGGCGCAAGCGCGCCCTGCTGCTGGCCAGCCTGGGCAAGCCGCGTTACCGCAGCGCCTTCGAGCCGGGTTGCGGCAACGGCGAGATGAGCGCGGCCCTGGCGGCGCGCTGCGAGCGGCTGCTGGCCTGCGACGGTGCAGGCAGCGCGCTGGCGGCGGCACGCAAGAGGCTGACCGGCGTGGCCGCCGCCGGCGCCGTCGACTTCGCCGAGCGCCACCTGCCCGGCGGCTGGCCGCGCGGCGTCCTCTTCGACCTGATCGTGATCAGCGAGTTGGGCTACTACCTCGACCCCGCCGCCCTGCGCACGCTGTTCGACCTGGCCGCCGACAGTCTCGACGCCGACGGCGAACTGGTGCTGTGCCATTACCTGCACGATTTCGACGACCGCGCCAGCACGACGGCGGCGGTGCACGCGGCGGCCGACGCCACGCCGGGGCTGGCGCGCGTGCTGCGGCATCGCGAGCGCGATTTCCTGCTCGAGGTGTGGCAGCGCTCATCTGCAGCCGCAACCGCAGGCGCATCGGGAGGCCAGCCATGATCGGCGTCGCGATTCCCGCCCACGACGAGGAGGATTGCCTGAGCGGCTGCCTGCGCGCCGTGCTGGCCGCCGCCTGCCACCCTGCCCTCGGCGGCGAAGCGGTGCGCGTGTGCGTGGTGCTGGACGCCTGCAGCGACGAATCGTCCGCCGTGGTGCGCCGGCACATGGCGCCCTTCCGCGCCGCCGGGGTCGCGCTCGAACTGTATGCGGTGCAGGCGCGCCGGGTCGGCGCTGCGCGCGGCGCCGGCGCGCGCCGCCTGCTGGCCGCCGGCGCGCGCTGGCTGGCCTTCACCGATGCCGACACCCGCGTGGCGCCGGACTGGCTGGCCGACCAGCTGGCGCTCGGCGCGGATGCCGTGTGCGGCACGGTCGCCGTCGACGACTGGTCGCCGCATGCGGGCAAGGCCGGCGCGCTGCAGGCCCACTTCGACGGCTTCTACCAGGACCGCGACGGCCATCGGCACATCCACGGCGCCAACCTCGGCGTCGGCGCGCGCGCCTACCTGGCCGCCGGCGGCTTCGAGCCGGTGGCCTGCCACGAAGACGTGTTCCTGGTCCGCGCCCTGGAAAGCAGCGGCGCGCGCCTGGCCTGGAGCGCGCGGCCGCGCGTGTTCACCAGCGCGCGCACCGATGCCAGGGCGCGCGACGGTTTCGGCGACACCCTGCTGCGCATGCTGGATGGCTCAGGCGACGCCGCGGCTGCCGGCAAGCGCGAGTAGCAGGCCAAGGCAATCGAGCACGGCTTCCTGGTCGGGGATACGGAAGCGCGCGGCCGAAGGCCGGCCGGACCCGACCCGCACCGTGATCCAGGACGCCGGCGCCTGCGCGAATACGGCTTCGTCGGTGTCGTCGTCGCCGATGAAGAAGGCATTGCCGCCAAAGCCGCCGGCAAGCCGGGCCAGCGCCGCGAACTTGTCGGCGGAGCCCTCCGGCAGCAGGTTGAGCACGCATTTGCCGCTGACGATGCGCGGCGCCGGCGCCAGTGTTTGCACACGCTCCGCCAGCAGGCGCTGCGCGGCGGCGTGGTCCGGCGCCAGGCGGTAGTGCAGGCACAGGGTATAGGTCTTATCTTCGAGGAAGATGCCCTCGCCCTCGCCCGACTGCGGCTGCGGTTCCGTGCTGCCCAGGCCCATGTCCTCGAGCTGGCGGCGCCAGTCTGCACAGGCGGCAGCCTGCGCCGCCAGCCTGGCTGGATCCGCTCCCGGCAAACCTTCGGCGCCGTGGTTGCCGACGACCCAGCGCGGCGTGCCGGCCAGGCGCGGTTCCACGTCGGCCACGCCGCGCCCGGTGATCACCGCCACCGGCAGGCGCGCCGTCAGTTCGGCGAAGGCCTCCGCCATCGCGGGCGCCATGAACACCTCGTCCGGCCTGGCGCGGATCGGCGCCAGCGTGCCGTCGAAATCGAAGCCGAACACCGCCGGGCCATCGAGCAGACGGCGCAGCGCATTGCGGCCTTGGTCCGACAGCAGTTCGATCACGCCGCCGCCTCCAGCAGGGGCACGGCCCGCGGCGCCGGTGCAGCCGTGCCGCAGGCGGCCGCGGCGCGCATGCCGTCTTCCAGCAGCCGCCCGGCCCAGCCGAACACGGTGCGCCGGCGCAGCACGGCGCGCATCGCGGCCATGCGCAGCGCCTGCTCGTGGCGCGGCATCGCCAGCGCGGCGGCGATCGTGGCGGCCAGGGCGCCGATGTCGCGCGGATCGACTGCCAATGCCTGGCGCAATTCGGCGGCGGCGCCGGCACGGCGGCCCAGCACCAGCGCACCGCGCAGGTCGGCGCGCGCGGCCACGAATTCCTTCGCCACCAGGTTCATGCCGTCGTGCAGGCTGGTCACCAGGCAGACGTCGCAGGCGCGATAGCAGTCGGCGACGGTGGCGGCGTCGGCGCCGTCCAGGTGCAGCAGCACCGGGCGCCAGGCGGCGTCGCCGAAGCGCGCGTTGATGCGCATGGCCACGGTGCGCACCGTGTGCTCCAGCCAGCGGTAGGCCGGCCCTGCGCGGCCGGGGGCCGTCACCTGCAGCAGGCTCACGCGGCCGTGCAGGTCCGGGCGCCGTTCGAGCAGACATTCGAAGGCCTGCAGCCGTTCGGCGATGCCTTTGGTGTAGTCGAGGCGGTCGACGCCCAGCAGCAGGCGCACCCGCGGCGGCACGCCGAAGCGCCCTTCGACCAGGCGCCGCGCGGCATCGCGCGAGGCCGCGGGCGGCGCCGTGCGCTCGGCCGCCTCCGGCCAGGCGATCGAAATCGGATAGGCGCCTGCAGCGGCCCTGCCGCTGCTGGCGGACATGGCGCGCAGCGCGCCGAGATGCGCCAGGTCGGCCGCGGTCTGCACGCCCACCAGGTCGCTCGACAGCAGCCCCGCCATCAGCTCTTCGCGCCAGGGAAAACCCAGCCAGGCCTGCGGCGGCGGAAACGGGATGTGCCAGAAGGCGATGACGATCGCCTGCGGCAGGCGTTCGCGGATCATGCGCGGCACCAGCGCCAGGTGGTAGTCCTGGACCAGCACGACCGGCCGCTCGCTGCGCGCTTCGTCGGCGACGGCATCGGCGAAGCGCCGGTTCACCTCGCGGTAACGGCGCCAGTCCGCGCCGCGCAGCACCGGGGCGACGCCGGCGTCGTGGCACAGCGGCCACAAGCCCTCGTTGGCCATGCCATGGTAGTGGCCGTCCACCTCTTCATCGGACAGCCAGAGGCGGCGCAGCCGGTAGGGAGACGGCAGGTGCCGGGCCAGCACATGGCCCTGGCTGTCGCTGGTGATGCGGTCGGCCTCGCCGCTACCGTGCGCGATCCAGCAGCCGCCCTGGGCCGCCAGCACCGTCTCGAGCGCGGTCACGAGGCCGCCGGCCGGACGCCGCGCCACCGGTCCGGTGCTGGTGTGGGAATGGATCCAGGGTGCGCGGTTCGAGACGACGATCAGGTCGCCGCAGTCACCGGCGCCGCCGAGGCGGCCGAGCAGCCGCGTCAAGCCGGCGGCATCGCGCACGGCGTCTGCGCTCAAGCCTGCCGTCCGCCCGTTCATGCCCGCTGCCTGTTTGCCTGGTATCGCATCCAGACAGCGTAAGGGCTGAGCGGCCCAGGCTTATGTACGCCAGCGTACGCATGCGCGTAATTGTCTTAGCCGATGGCCGGGTGGGCGAGGCCAGACGTGAATGCGCACAGCATGATCAGCGTGGCCATGATCGCCATGCGCTTGATGTCGTCGGGATGCATCATGTGGCTCTCCAATGGGGATCGATTCCCCATTGTGAGATTCCACGTGGAAACGTTCTTGACGCCGATCCGGCTTGCGCGCGATATCAGATGTCGAGGTGCGAAATCAGCAAACGCCGGCGCTCGCTGTCGCCCTCGCCGTTGTCGCCGCCGTTTTCCTGGCCCAGCGAGACGCCCACCGCCATGATGTCGATGAGGAGCAGCTGCAGGATCCGCGAAATCATCGAGAGGAAGGTGGTCGAATCCTCGCTGTGGTCGACCGCCAGGCAGATGCTGGCCTTCCGCGCCAGCGCCGATTTGCTGCTGGTGATGGCGATGACGTCGGCGCCCGCCGCGCGCGCGGTCTCCACGGCGGACAGCAGTTCGGGCAGCTGGCCGGTGGTCGAGATCGCGATCACGACGTCGCCGGGGCCCAGCAGTTCGGCCGCGAGGCTGAACAGGTGCGAATCGCCGTAGGACGAGGTCGGGATGCGGAAGCGGAAGAACTTGTGCTGGCCGTCCAGCGCCACCACGCGCGAATTCCCCATCGCATAGAACTCGACGCGCTTGGCCTTACGGAGAATCTCGATGGCGCGGTCGATCGAGTTCACGTCGAGCTGGTCGCGGAACTTCAGGATCGCCGACACCGTATTGTCGATGACTTTCGCCGACAGGTCGTGGGTGCTGTCGGTCATCCGCACCTGGCTGTGGCGCACCGGGATGGTGCCGGTCAGGCTGCCCGCGAACTTCAGCTTGAAGTCGGCCAGGCCGGAAAAGCCCAGCGAGCGGCAGAAGCGGATCACGGTCGGCTGGCTGACGTCGGCCAGCTTCGCGATCTCGGCGATCGGCTCGGACAGCACCTTGCGCGGGTGCTCCAGCACCAGGGTCGCGACGCGCTGCTCGGCCGGCGAGAGCTCGTGCTGCAGGTGCTGCACACGCTCCATCAGGGTGTTCGCGCCGGTGCGGCCGCGCAGGTGTTCGGACAGGATGCTGGCCACGCCGTACAGCGCCGGATTCGGCGTCATGATCACATAGGTCGGGATCTGCGCCAGGTAATCCGAGAAGCGGCCCTTGGCTTCGAAGCGGGCGCGGAACGGCGAGGTCGCGAACCACTGCGCCACGCGCGGCACGATGCCGCCGCCGATGAAGATGCCGCCGAATGCGCCGAGGGTCACCGCCAGGTTGGCCGCGGCGCCGCCCAGCATGCCGGCGAAGCATTCCAGCACTTCCAGGCACAGCGGGTCGTTCTGTTCGATCGCGGCATTGGCGATGTCGGCGGCCGTGCGCGCGGGCGCCTGCACGCCGTTGCGCTGCGCCAGCGCGCGGTAGATGATCTCCATGCCGGGGCCGGAAATCAGGCGCTCGTTCGATACGTGCTGCCATTCGCGCCAGGCGTATTGCAGGATCGCGAACTCGCGCTCGTCGGCCGGCGCGAAGTTGACGTGGCCGCCCTCGCTGCCGAGGGTGACGAAGCCATCCAAGGTCGGGATCACGCCCGACACGCCGAGGCCCGTGCCCGGACCGAGCACGCCGGCCACCGCATGCGGCTGCGGCTTGCCGCCGCCGATCTGCAGCAGGTCTTCCGGCTTGAAGCCCGGCAGCGCCATCGCCAGCGCCGTGAAGTCGTTCACGATCAGCAGCGTGGTCAGGCCGAGGGCGCGCCGCACTTCGTCGGTCGAGAACTGCCAGTCGCGGTTGGTCATGCGGATGAAATCGCCGCTGATCGGGTTCGCCAGCGCGAAGGCGGCGTGGCTGATGCGCAGCTCGCCCAATTGCGACAGATAGGCGTTCAGCAGCGGGACGATGCCGGGATAGTCGTCGCACAGCAGCACGGCGACGTTGCGCAGCACGCCCGGCGCGCTCTCCAGCGCAAAGCGCGCGTGGGTCGCGCCGATGTCGGCCAGCAGGCGCGGTCCGTCGGCATAGGCGGCGCGCGGTTGCTTCTGTTCGGTGGTGTCGGGCTCGATGGTCATTGCGCTAGGATACCATTGATTGATTGACACCAAAACCATGAATCTGTCGTTCCCGCGCAGGCGGGAACCCAAGTTTTGCGTGAGCTGCCGATACGCTTGCAAACTTGGATCCCCGCCTTCGCGGGGATGACGTCTACTCCGCCTGCGCCGGCTGCGGCGCCTTGGCCCCCGCCACGCTCACATGTGGCATGAACAGCAGGATCACCAGCGCCGCCAGCACGATCACGGTGCCGGCGCCGAAGATATTGGCGATGGCGTCGCGGTAGATGGCGCGCATGGCCGGGCTCAGGACCGCGCCGGTGCCGGCGCTGGCCGCGGCCGCGATGCCGTGCGCATGCAGCTGGTGCGCCAGGATCGCGCCGGAACCGGTCACGCCGAGCAGGCCGCCGAGCGAGCGGAAGAAGGTCAGCATGGCGGTGCCGACGCCGCGCCGCGCGGTCGGCAGGGCGCTCTGCACGACGATGGTCATGTTCGGCATCACCAGGCCGAGGCCGGCGCCGAGGAAGAAGATCGGCGGCTCGATGAAGGCATAGCCCCGGCCGGTGGCCATGGCCCAGGTCAGCGCGGCGAAGGACGCCACCGCCACCGCCAGGCCCGCCACCTGCACTTCCTTGTAGCGGTTGGCGCGCGCCACGGCGCGGCCGATCAGGCTCGAGGCGACGATCATCCCCACCATCATCGGCACGGTCAGCATGCCGGAGGTCGCCGGGCTGCTGCCCATCACCAGCTGGAAGAACAGCGGGAAGAACACGCTCGAGCCCATCAGGCCGACGAAGCTCAGCGCCATCACGATGCTGGCCAGGTTGAACACGCGGCTGCCGAACAGGTCGGGCGGCAGCACCGGCTCGGCGGCGCGGCGCAGGTGCACGAACAGCCAGCCGCCCAGCACCACGGTCAGCAGCGCGCACACCTTGATCTCGGGCGCATCCCACGGCCATTCGGTGCCGCCCAGCGCCAGGATCAGCAGCAGCGAGACGATGCTGGACGTGAGCAGGACCGAGCCGAGATAGTCGATGCGGTGCGCATGCGTGATGACAGGCTTGCGCAGCGAACGCGCGATGGCCCAGCAGGCGAAGGCGCCGACCGGCAGGTTGATGAAGAAGATCCAGTGCCAGGACAGCAGGTCGGTCATCACGCCGCCCAGCACCGGGCCGAGCACGCTGGTGACGGCGAACACGATCGCGATCGAGCCCTGGCGCTTGGCGCGGTCCTGCGGCGCCACCAGGTCGGAGATGATGATCTGGGCCAGCGGCATGAAGCCGCCGGCGCCCATGCCCTGGATCGCGCGGAACACGATCAGCTGCGTCATGCTGGCGGCCAGGCCGCACAGCACCGAACCGACCAGGAAGGTGGCGAGCGCCGTGAAGATCATCGGCCGGCGGCCGTACTGGTCGGCCATCTTGCCGTACAAAGGCATGGTGGCGGTCGAGGCCAATACGTAGGCGGTCACCACCCAGGACAGGTGGGCCATGCCGCCGAGGTCGGAGACGATCCGCGGCAGCGCGGTGGCGACGATGCTCTGGTCGAGCGCGCCGAGGCCGAGCACGGCCATCAGGGCGAAGTAGACGGCGCGGATTTCCTTTTCGGTGACCGGCGCCGGCGCGGGCGAATGCGTGGCGGTGTGCGGAGTCTGGGTCATGGGCGGGCGATCAGCTTGAGGGGTTCGATGGCGGCCGCCAGCGCATCCATCTGCGCGGCGTCGAGGCGGTTGACGCGCCGGACCAGCCAGTCCAGGCGCTGCGCGTGCATCTCGTCGTGGAGGGCCTGGCCGGCCGCGGTGAGCCGCAGGCCGCTGCGGCGGCGGTCGTCGGGATCGGGCGCGCCGCGCTCGAGCAGGCCGGCCTCCTCCAGCGCCTTGATCTGGGCGCTCATGGTCGGCGGGCGCACGTCCTTCATGCGCGCCAGCTCGGCCACGCCGATGCCCGGCTGGTGGCCGATGGCGCCCAGCAGCATGGCCTGGGTCAGCGACAGGCCGGAAGTATGGCGTTCGGCGTCGCGGCGAATCTCGCGCATCATCAACTTGAGCGCTTCGCGCAGGTCTTCCGCGAGCTGGACGCCGCGGTCGGGTCGTGGTGTCGTCATCGATGTCGGATGATTATATTAGTTAGGCTACCTAATCATATTACGCCACAAGCCGGCCGGATTCAAGCGCTATCGTGCGCGGTCGAAGAGTAAGCGCTTACCGATGAGCAGAGCCCGCCAGCACGAAAATCGAAAACGCGCGAAAATACGCGATTCCGTTTCAAATTCAAATACTTATCATGTCCGATTCCGCAACCTTGGCGTTCCCGCGCCGTGTCGACATCAACCCCAAACCCTTCGGCGTCGCCCTGCTGCTCATCGTCCTGGGCGCGCTCTACCTCGCGAGCGCCGCCGGCGCCAAGCTGGCCGCCCTGTTCGTGGTCGGCGCCCTGCTCGGCATCGCGCTGTACCACGCGGCCTTCGGCTTCACCTCCTCGTGGCGCGTGTTCATCGCCGACGGCCGCGGCGCCGGCCTGCGTGCGCAGATGCTGATGCTGGCCATCGGCGTGGCGCTGTTCTTCCCGGCGCTGGCCGCCGGCACCCTGTTCGGCAATCCGGTCAAGGGCCTGGTCTCGCCGGCCGGCACCTCGGTGATCGTCGGCGCCTTCATGTTCGGCATCGGCATGCAGCTCGGCGGCGGCTGCGCCTCCGGCACCCTGTACACGGTCGGCGGCGGCAGCACGCGCATGATCGTCACCCTGCTGGCTTTCATCGCCGGTTCGGTGATCGGCACCGCGCACATGCCCTTCTGGACCGCGCTGCCGCAACTGAAGCCGATCTCGCTCGTCACCGAACTGGGCCTGGCGCCGGCGCTGCTGCTCAACTGGCTGGTGTTCGCGCTGATCGCCTGGATCACGGTCGTGGTCGAGAAGCGCCGCCACGGCAAGCTGGTCGCGCCGGACCTGCCGGCCGACCGCGCCCGCACCTGGCTGCACGGCCCGTGGCCGCTGGTCGCCGGCGCGCTGGCGCTGGTGCTGCTGAATTTCGCGACCCTGGCGCTGTCCGGCCGTCCGTGGGGCGTGACCTCGGCCTTCGCGCTGTGGGGCGCCAAGGCTGCCGCCGCCATCGGCATCGACACCGCCAGCTGGGCCTACTGGAGCACCAAGGCGAATGCCGCCGCGCTGGCCGCCCCGGTCACGCAGGACGTCACTTCGATGATGGACGTCGGCATCGTGCTCGGCGCGATGCTGGCCGCCGCCCTGGCCGGCCGCTACGCCCCGGTGTGGAAGCTGCCGCTGCGCTCCCTCGTCGCGGCCGTCGTCGGCGGCCTGCTGCTGGGCTATGGCGCGCGCCTGGCCTACGGCTGCAACATCGGCGCCTACTTCAGCGGCATCATTTCCGGCAGCCTGCACGGCTGGCTGTGGCTGGTGGCGGCCTTCATCGGCAACGTGTTCGGTACGCGTTTGCGGCCGCTGTTCGGGCTCGAGGTCGAGCGCATCAGGCAGACGGGCTGCTGATCTTCAGGTAAAAGCGCGCGCCCTTCTCGCCGGCGGTGAAGCCGAGGCCATCCCCGGCCGGCAGGCGCAGCCAGGCGCCGGACTGGTAGCGCCGGTCGCCGTCGACGATCCGGCCTTCGAGCACCAGCAGTTCCGCGCCGGCGGCGGCGTCCACCAGGATGGGCCGCCCTGCTTCCACCCGCTGCAGGCAGACCTGCTCCTCAGGGCTCGAGAACAGCGGACAAATCATCCGGTCCTCGTGACGCTGCCAGGCCGACGCCGTGCGCGTATCGATGCGCACGACACGCCGGTCATCCGCCGCCATCTGCCGCAGCTTGACGAAGATGAGCGCACCCTCGATGCTGAAAGGCTGGTGCGAGGTCCCCGGCGGATTGCGCAGGTAGCAGCCGGCCGGGAAGTCGCCGGTCTCGTCGGAGAAGGTGCCCGACAAAACCAGGATCTCTTCGCCGCCCGGATGCGCGTGCGGCGGAAAATGCGAGTCCGGCGCATAGCGCACGATGCTGGTGGCGCGCGCCTGCTCTTCGCCGATCCGGTCCAGCATCATGCGCTCGACGCCCGCCTGCGGCGAAGCGGACCATTCGTACTGGCCGGGTTCGACGACGACACGGCGCGTAAAGTCTGCGTTGATCAGCATGTCTACCTCCCTGCGAGTCCCTTCAACAGCGCCGCGTGGAAGGCTGCCGGGTCCTGTATCTGCGGCGCATGGCCCATGTTCTCGAACTCCACCAGCGTCGCGTGCGGCATCGCTTTTGCCGCCCGCTTGCCCAGCGCCGCATAATTGCCGAGCTTCGGCCGCAGCCCGGCGGGCGCGGCATCCTTGCCGATGGCCGTGTTGTCCTTCGTACCGATCAGCAGCAGCACCGGCATCTTCAGCAGCGGGAATTCGTAGACCACCGGCTGGGTGTAGATCATGTCGTACAGCAGGGCCGAGTTCCAGGCGACGATCTTCTTGCCGGGGCCATTGTTCAGGCCCGCCAGCATCCCGACCCAGGTTTCGTACTCGGGCTTCCACTGGTTCACGTAATAGGTCGATTTTTCGTAGGCGCGGATCTTGTCGGCCGTCTGGGCCAGCTCGCGCTCATACCATGTGTCCACGCCCAGCGAGGGCACGCCCAGCGCCTTCCAGTCTTCCAGGCCGATCGGATTCGCCAGCACCAGCTGCTCGGTCTGGTCCGGATACAGCAGGCCGTAGCGCACCGCCAGCATGCCGCCGGTCGAGTGGCCCATCACGGTCGCCTTCTTCACGCCGATCGCCTCCAGCAGCGCATGCGTGTTGGCGGCCAGTTGCTGGAAACTGTACTGGTAGTGCCCGGGCTTGCTGGACTTGCAGAAGCCGACCTGGTCGGGTGCGACCACGCGGTAGCCGGCTTTCGTCAGCGCGTCGATACTGCCCTCCCAGGTCGCGGCGCAGAAGTTCTTGCCGTGCAGGAGAACCACGGTGCGGCCGTTCGGCTTCGCCGGCTTCACATCCATGTAGGCCATGTGGAACTGCACGCCTTGCGAGGTGAAGCGGTACTGCTGCACCGGGTGCGGGTAGTCGAAGCCTTCGAGTTCGGGGCCGTAGGCGGGTTCGGCGGCGCGGGCGGCGCTTGCCGCAAGACTGAACAGCAGCGCGGCACAGCGGCGATAAGCAGGCATCGTGCTTCCTCCTTGACTGACGATGCCTGCGAGTCTAGCCGATCTGCGGAATGACTTGAGCACCGCTTCCGCATCGACGATGCCCGGCATGCGCGGATAGCGATGGAAAGTCCGAACGGGAGATCAGTCCAGCGCGATCAGCGCCACCGGCGCCGCCAGCGCGAACGTCACCTTCCCGCCCGCCACCACGGCGCTCTTGCCGGTGTACCAGTCGCGCACGGTCTGGCCGTCGGCGAACACGCCGGCCACCGTGATCGCCACCGCGCGGTCCCGCGGCAGGTCGAGCGCGACCACCACGCGATCGCTCACGCCGTTCTTTTCATACGTGCGCTTGAAGGTGTAGGGGCTGGCCGACAGCATCTGGTGCACGCCCGCGCCCACCGCCGGATGGGCGTGGCGGAAGCGGCCCAGGCGCGCCCAGTGGTCGCGCACGTCGGCCGCGCCGAACAGGCCGATCTTGCTGTTGTTCTTGAGCTGGTCCCAGTTCATGAAGGAGCGCAGGTTGGCGTCGCCTTCCGCGCCCTCGATCTTCAGCACGCGCGCGGTCTCGTCGCCGTAGTAGACCTGGGCCTGGCCCGGCGCCAGCAGCAGTTTATTTGCCGATTCGATCGGATGCTGGCGCAGCGCGTCGAAGGGGTGGCCGTCGTCGTGCGAGTCCAGGTAGTTCAGCACCGAATGACCCTTCAGCGGGCCGTTCAGCGCTGCCGAGTAGGACGAGAACAGCTGTTCGTAGCTCTGGCTTGCGTCGCCCGCCATGCTGAAGTTGATCATGCTGTCGAAGCCGTTGGCGTAATAATCGGCCTTGGCGCCGCCGTCGTAGGTGAACTCGCGGCCGGCTTTCACCGAATAGCCGTAGGTCTCGGCGGTCATGAAGAACGGCAGGTCGCCGAGCTTCTTGTCCGGATGGGCCTTCTTCCAGTCCTCGTAGGCCTGGCTGGCGACCTTCTTGAGGTCCTTCCACACGCCCGGCTCGGTGTGCTTGACGGTGTCGGCGCGGAAGCCGTCGAAGCCGTACTTGCGGACCCAGTCGGCATGCCATTTCATCAGGTAGTAGCGCGGCGCGCGCGGGTAGCCGGTGCGCTTGAAGAAGTCGTTCAGTTCCGCGGTCTCTCGCTCGTAGCGCCCTTCCTTCTTCCACTTTGCCACGATGGCCGGCGGCACCTCGACCTTCTCGTTGCTGTCGGTGCGGAAGTCGGGCAGGTTCTTCACCAGCGTGCACTCGACCGTGGTCTTCATGTCCTTGTACGTGCAGGTGGGCGAGGTGCGCACCCATTCGGCCGGCCATGCCGGGTCTTGCGCGGTGACCGGGCCGGTATGGTTCATCACCACGTCCAGCAGCACGCGCAAGCCCCGCGCGTGGGCGGCGTCGACCAGTTCGTGCATGTCCTTCTCGGTGCCGAGGTTCGCGTCGATGCTGGTGAAGTCGCGCGCCCAGTAGCCGTGGAAGCCGTAGGACTTGCCGGTGCCTTCGTCGGTCGAGCCGTGGATCTGCTCGACCGGCGGCGTGATCCAGATCGCGTCCACGCCCAGGTCGTCGAAGTACCCTTCCTTGATTTTCTGCGTGACCCCGGCCAAATCGCCGCCCATGAAGCCGCGCGCCGTTGCGGCATCGTTCTTGCGGCCGTAGGCGTGGTCGTTGGCCGGGTTGCCGTTGTTGAAGCGGTCCGTCAACAGGAAGTAGACGGTCGCGTTCTCCCAGGTGAAGGGTTTGCCTTGTGGCGCCGGCGCTGCGGAAGCGGAACCGAAAGCAAGCATCAGGGAAACGGCAAGGGCAGACAATTTCATGCGGGGTCCTTTAGGTGAGTTACGGCGTCCCCGCCTGCGCGGGGACGACGGAGAGGTGCGCGGGGAAGACGAAGAGGTGCGCCGGGATGACGGATCATGTGATAACACTGGGTTCATTACGTCCAGTACGCTGCTTCAGTTCCGACACCTGCTCGGCGATCGCGATCAGCGGCGCCAGGGCTTCCTGGGTGTCGAGGTCATGGCGCGAAGGGTCGGCCTCGTAGCGTTCGAGGTAGACCCGCACGGTCGCGCCTTCGGTGCCGGTGCCGGACAGGCGCAGCACGATGCGCGAGCCGTCGCTCATGATGATGCGGATGCCCTGTTTGGTGGCGACGGACTGGTCGACCGGGTCGGTGTAGACGAAGTCGTCGGCCTGGGCAACGCGGAACTCGCCGAAGCGCTGTCCCGCCAGCGATGCCAGCTTGCCGCGCAGCGCAAGCATCATCCGGTCGGCGGCGGCCGCGTCGACGGCTTCGTAATCGTGGCGCGAATAGTAATTGCGGCCGAAGCGGGCCCAGTGTTCCCGCACGATCCGGTTGACGGACTTGCCGGTCGCCGCGATCAGGTTCAGCCAGAACAGCACGGCCCACACGCCGTCCTTTTCGCGGATGTGGTTCGAGCCGGTGCCGTAGCTCTCCTCGCCGCACAGCGTGGCCAGGTTCGCGTCGAGCAGGTTGCCGAAGTACTTCCAGCCGGTGGGCGTCTCGAAGCAGGCGATGCCGAGGGCTGCCGCGACGCGGTCGGCGGCCTGCGAAGTCGGCATCGAGCGCGCGATGCCTTTCAAACCGTCGCGGTAACCCGGCGCCAGGGTGGCGTTGGCGGCGATGATGGCCAGGCTGTCGGACGGCGCCACGGCCAGCTTGCGGCCGACGATCATGTTGCGGTCGCCGTCGCCGTCCGAGGCCGCGCCGAATTCCGGCGCATCGGGACCGTTCATCAGCGCGACCAGGTCAAAGGCGTTGACGGGATTCGGGTCGGGGTGGTGGCCGCCGAAGTCTTCGAGCGGCTCGTCATTGATGACGGTGCCTTCCGGCGCGCCCAGCATGCCCTCGATGATGGCCTTCGCATACGGACCGGAGACGGCGCTCATGCCGTCGAAGCGCATCGTGAAACCGCGCTGGAACAGCTCGCGGATGGCGTCGAAGTCGAACAGGCGCGACATCAGCTCGGCGTAGTCGGCCACCGGGTCGATCACTTCCACCGTCATGCCGTCCAGCGTGGTGGCGCCGATCTCGTCGAGGTTGACCGGGCCGGCGTCGCTGATGTGGTATTCGGAAAGCGTCTGCGTGTGCGCGTAGATGGCCTCGGTGATCTTTTCGGGCGCCGGGCCGCCGTTCTCGATGTTGTACTTGATGCCGAAGTCGCCGTCCGGGCCGCCGGGGTTGTGGCTGGCCGACAGCACGATGCCGCCGAAGGCGCCGCGCTTGCGGATCACGCAGCTCACCGCCGGCGTGGAGAGGATGCCGCCGCGGCCGACCAGCACCTTCTGCACCTTGTGGGCGGCGGCCATGCGCAGGATGGTCTGGATCGCGCTGCGGTTGTAGAAACGGCCGTCGCCCCCGAGCACGAGGGTGGCTCCCTTGCCGCCGCCCAGGGTCAGGAAGATCGCCTCGACGAAGTTCTCGAGGTAGCCGGGCTGCTGGAACTCGGTCACCTTCTTGCGCAGACCCGAAGTGCCGGGACGCTGGCCGGCAAAGGGTTTGGTCGCTACTGTCTGGATCGTCATTGTCGCTCCTGTCGTATTCGTGATTGCATGGGTTTGTTGTCAAACCATTACGATACGACAGGAGGCGAAATGGTGGCGCAGCTTAGTTGACCGTGACTTTCCCGGCCCTGTCGGTCACGAACAGCGTCAATACGGCCGCCAGCACCATGCAGGCGCCGCCCAGCGCCAGCGTCAGCGCGGTGTGGCCGCCGAAGAAGTGCTTGGTGAAGAAGCCGAGCAGGAGGCCGCTGACGATCTGCGGGATCACGACGAAGAAGTTGAAGAGGCCCATGTAGTAGCCCATGCGGTTCGCCGGCAGCGCGCCGGCCAGGATCGCATACGGCATGGTCAGGATGCTGGCCCAGGCGATGCCGACGCCGATCATCGGCAGCATCAGCGCCTGCTTGTCGTGGATGAAGAAGATGCTGGCCAGGCTCACGCCGCCGATGGCGAGGCAGATCGTGTGGCAGGCCTTGCGGCTGGTGGCGCGCGCCAGGATCGGCAGCAGGAAGGCCGCCAGCGCCGAGACGCCGT
The DNA here is from genome assembly GCA_913778765.1 of uncultured Massilia sp. Classification (GTDB taxonomy): domain Bacteria; phylum Pseudomonadota; class Gammaproteobacteria; order Burkholderiales; family Burkholderiaceae_D; genus Telluria. The sequence goes on from CAJYXO010000071.1 coordinate 31,424, forward strand.
TATACACCGCGAACATCACGCCGACGTAGTTGCCGGCTTCCTGGTAGGCGGCGGATTGGGCGTCGACGGTGCCGTAGACGTTGTCGGCGATCGCGGTGCCGGTGTAGATCCACATCGCGAACAGCGCGATCCAGGTGAAGAACTGGACGAAGGCCAGTTGCACCATGGTCTTCGGCATGTGGCCGAAGCCGCCGACGATCTCGCGCAGCGCCACGCCGAAGCTGCGCGCATGCTTGCGCTGTTCCTGGAAGCGGTCCATGTCGGGCGGCGGCAGTTCGGTGGCGGTGAACACGGTCCAGCTGACGGCGGCCAGGAACACGGCGCCGCCGACGTAGAACGAGTACTTGACCGTATCCGGAATCGCGCCGCCCACCGGCACGTTGGAGACGCCGTAGTGCGCGAAGATCTGCGGCAGCAGCGAGGCGATCACCGCGCCGCAGCCGATGAAGAAGGTCTGCATCGCGAAGCCGGCGGTCTGCTGCGAGGTGTCGAGCTTGTCGCCCACGAAAGCGCGGAACGGCTCCATCGACACGTTGATCGCGGCATCCATCATCCACAGCACGGCCACCGCCATCCAGACGGCGGCGGAATTCGGCATCAGGAACAGGGCCAGCGAGGCGAGGATGGCGCCGAGGAAGAAGAAAGGACGGCGGCGGCCCCAGGTCGGGTGCCAGGTATTGTCGCTGAGGTAGCCGATCACCGGCTGCACCAGCAGGCCCGTGACGGGCGCGGCGAGCCAGAACAGGGGCAGATCGTCCGGCGACGCACCGAGGGTCGAGAAGATCCGGCTGGTGTTGGCGTTCTGCAGAGCGAAGCCGAACTGGATGCCGAAGAAGCCGAAGCTCATGTTCCACAGCTGCCAGAACGACAGGCGCGGCTTGAGCGCGTGAGTTTGCATTTCCATCCTAGTGTCCCCTAACGGTGCCTGGACTGGCGCCAGACTACCTCCATGTAGCAAAGTAACATGGAGATTGTTGAGTGTCAATCCAGCCAATGCCTGAGATGACGGGGAAAATGTAGTCAAACAACAGACTTATCAACGTCATTCCCGCGGAGGCGGGAATCCAAGTTCGTTGCGAGCCGCCGGCTCTGTTATGGCTGCTCACGCAAACTTGGGTCCTCGCCTCCGCGGGGACGACGGGTTGACTTAGCCTTTCTTGTACGGCTTCTTCTCGCCAAACTTCTTCTTCGGCGCCGCCTTGATCGGCTCCTCGCCGTCGCGCGTGATGTTCAGCTGGCGGCCCGCCACCCACACCTTCTGCAGGTGCTGCAGCAGGTCCTGCGGCAGGTCGGCCGGCATGTCGAGGGTCGAGTAGTCGTCGTAGATTTCGATGCGGCCGATTTCCTTGGACGGGATGCCGCCCTCGTTGGCGATCGCGCCGACGATGTTGCCCGGCTTGACGCTGTTGGCGTGGCCGACTTCGATGCGGTAGGTCGCCATGCCCGGTTCCGGCGCGCGCATCACGCGCTCCTTCTTGAAGCTTTCGCGCGGCTGGGCGAAGCCTTCGCGGGTCGGACGCGCCGGGCGCTCCTCACCACCGAAGCTGTCGCGGCGGAAGCTCTCGCGCCCGGCGTTGGCCGGACGGGCCTCGCGGTCCTGCCATTCGGGCACGGCCTTCGGCTCGCGGTCCGGCTTCTCCAGCAGCAGCGGCTCGTCGCCGCGATTCAGCTTGGCCAGGGCGGCGGCGATGTCGATCGCCGGCACGTTCTGTTCGCGCTCGTAGTCTTCGATCAGCTGGCGGAAGATGTCCAGGCCGCCGGCGGCCAGGGCCTCGCCGATCTGGTCCTTGAACTTGGCGATGCGGACTTCGTTGACGGCCTTGATGGTCGGCAGGGTCATTTGGGCGACCGGCTGGCGCGTGGCGCGCTCGATCGCCTTCAGCAGGCCGCGCTCGCGCGGGGTGACGAACAGGATCGCCTCGCCGCTGCGGCCGGCGCGGCCGGTGCGGCCGATGCGGTGGGTGTAGCTTTCCGGGTCCGACGGCACGTCGTAGTTGATCACGTGGCTGATGCGCTCGACGTCCAGGCCGCGCGCGGCGACGTCGGTGGCGACCAGGATGTCGATCTTGCCGGTCTTGAGCTGGTCGATGGTGCGTTCGCGCTGCGCCTGGGCCAGGTCGCCGTTGATGGCGGCGGCCGCGAAGCCGCGCGCCTGCAGCTTGCTGGCCAGGTCCTCGGTACCCAGCTTGGTGCGCGCGAAGATGATCATGCCGTCGAAGGGTTCGGCTTCCAGGATGCGGGTCAGCGCTTCCAGCTTCTGCAGGCCGGCCACCAGCCAGTAGCGCTGGGTGATGTTGGTGGCGGTGGTGGTCTTGGCGGCCACCGTCACTTCCTTCGGCTCGTGCAGGTAGGTCGTGGCGATGCGCTTGATCTGCGGCGGCATGGTGGCCGAGAACAGCGCGGTCTGGCGCGATTCCGGGGTCTCCTGCAGGATGCGCTCGACGTCGTCGATGAAGCCCATGCGCAGCATCTCGTCGGCTTCGTCCAGCACCAGCGTCTGCAGCTGCGACAGGTCGAGGGTGCCTTTGTCCAGGTGGTCGATGACGCGGCCCGGGGTGCCGACCACGACCTGGGCGCCGCGGCGCAGGCTCGAAAGTTGCGGGCCGTAGGCCTGGCCGCCGTAGATCGGCAGCACGTGGAAGTTCTTCAGGTGCGCGGCGTAGCTCTGGAAGGCTTCCGCCACCTGGATCGCCAGCTCGCGCGTCGGCGCCAGCACCAGCGCCTGGACGGCCGGGTTCTTGACGTCGATGCGCGACAGGACCGGCAGCGCGAAGGCGGCGGTCTTGCCGGTGCCGGTCTGGGCCTGCCCGAGGATGTCGCGGCCTTCCATCAGGAGGGGAATGGTGGCGGCCTGGATCGGCGACGGCGTTTCGTAGCCGACCTCCTTCAGCGCCTTCAGGATGGGCGCGGGAAGGTTCAGATCGGCAAACGTCGGGAGCTGGGTGTCTTGCATGAAAGAAATTCTCTTTAAAATTTTGAGCCAATCCTACAGTTTACTCGTTCGCGGGCTCGGGGGTCCGATTATTTGCTGCTGCGCCGCCGGAAAACGACGCTGCTACACTGCCGTTCATGTCCCGTCCCGATTTCAACCACCTGCAAGCCTTCATCCTGGTCGCCCGCGAACGCAGCTTCACGCGCGCCGCCGCCCAGCTGGGCGTATCGCAATCGGCGCTCAGCCACACGATCCGCGGACTCGAAGAAAAACTGGGGGTGCGCCTGCTGACGCGCACCACGCGCGGCGTCTCTCCCACCGAAGCCGGCGAAAAGCTGTATGCCTCGCTGGAGCCGCTCTTTGATGGCATCGAGGCCGGGCTGTCGGCATTGGGCGAATCGCGCGGCAGGCCGGCCGGCACGATCCGCATCACGACCCATGACCATGCGGCGACGACGATCCTGTGGCCGAAGCTGTCGAAGGTGCTGGCGGCCTACCCCGACATCAAGGTCGAAATCGGCATCCACTACGGCCTGATCGACATCGTCGCCGAGCGCTTCGATGCCGGCGTGCGCACCGGGGACCAGGTGGCAAAGGACATGATCGCGGTGCGCATTTCGCCGGACATGCGGCGCGCCGTGGTCGGCAGCCCGGCTTACCTGGCAAACCGGCCGCCGCCGGCAACGCCGCAGGACCTGGTGCGCCACAACTGCATCAACCTGCGCCTGGCGACCCACGGCGGGCTGGCGCCCTGGGAGTTCGTCAAGGACGGCAAGGCGCTGCAGGTGCAGGTGGAGGGCCAGGCCATCTTCAACACCACGCCGCAGAAACTGCAGGCGGCGCTGGACGGCGCCGGGCTGGCCACCCTGCCCGACGACATGGTGGCGGAGCACGTCGCGGCCGGCCGCCTGGTGCGGGTGCTGGACGACTGGTGCCCCACCTACCCCGGCTACCACCTTTATTATCCGAGCCGGCGCCAGGCATCGCCGGCGTTTGCGCTGGTGGTCGAGACGCTGCGTTATCGATCCGATTGATGAAATCTGCTCATATCGGCATTGAATAAACAGCTGCTACTCTCATGAGGCGATGCTGGCTATAGTGGCCTTTTCAGCCAGGAGCCGTCTCATGATGCGTTCTTTCACCGCCGGCGTTTGCGCCTTGCTGTTCGCCGGCCCTTCGTTCGCGGAGACTGCGAACGCGCCCGACATGACCATCGCCCGCGCCGGCAGCCAGGCCTCCGCCAATGGCCCGGCCCGGAACTTCAGCGGCGCCGTGCGCGTCGATCCGCTGTTCGCGCCGCATGCGCCGTCCGCTGCATCGGGCGCCTACGTCACCTTCGAACCGGGCGCGCGCTCGGCCTGGCACACGCATCCGGCAGGACAGGTATTGATCGTCACCGCCGGCGTCGGCCGCGTGCAGCGCTGGGGTGGGCCGGTCCAGGAGATCCGGCCCGGCGACGTGGTCTGGACCCCGCCCGGCGTCAAGCACTGGCACGGCGCCGCACCGACGACCGCCCTCACGCACCTTGCGATCACGGACACCGTGGGCGGCAAGAACGTCGAATGGATGGAGAAGGTCAGCGATGAACAATACGGTAAATAAGATCGCGTTGGTCACCCTGATTTTCTGTACTGGCGTGCAGGCCGCGCCACTCAAGAAGGAGAAACCGAAGATGACACCCGCACTCGAACACTACACGCAGGACCTGGTGCTCGGCGACCTGTGGCAGCGCCCCGGCCTGTCGCCGCGCGACCGCAGCATCGTCACCCTGTCGGTGCTGGTCGCGAAAAACCAGAACCACGACCTGCCCTTCTACCTGAACCGGGCGCTGGACAGCGGCCTCAAGCCGGGCGAGATCGCCGAGCTCATTACCCACCTCGCCTTCTACTCGGACTGGGCCAACGCCACCGCCGCCGATGCCGCGGCGCGCGCCGTGTTCGCCGAACGGAAGATCGATATGGCGCAGCTGCCGCCGGCAAAACCTCCCCCGCTGCCGCTGGACGAAAAAAAGGAAGCCGCGCGCGCCAAGGGCGTCGACGAGAACTTCGGCAAGACCGCGCCGGGCGTCGTCAAGTACACCACCGATGCGTTGTTCCGCGACCTCTGGCTGCGCCCCGGCCTGGCGCCGCGCGACCGCAGCCTGGTCACCGTCAGCGCGCTGGTGGCGAACGGCCAGGTCGCGCAAGTCACCTACCACCTCAACCGCGCCATGGACAATGGCCTGACCGAAGCACAGGCCTCCGAAGCGCTGACCCAGCTCGCCTTCTACGCCGGCTGGCCGAACGTGTTCTCGGCCATGCCGGTCTTCAAGGACGTCTTCGCACAACGAAAGGAATAGACATGCAACTCAAACGCGTGGGCTCCCAGCCCTCATCGAAGGGCCCCGAGGAATACTTCACGGGCACGGTGCGGATCGATCCGCTCAACAGCGCACCCGCGCCCTCGCGCGTGTCCTGCGCCAGCGTGACTTTCGAGCCGGGCGCACGCTCGGCCTGGCACACGCATCCGCTCGGCCAGACGCTGGTGGTGACGGCCGGCTGCGGCTGGACCCAGTGCGAAGGTGAAGCCATCGTCGAGATCCGCGCCGGCGACATGGTCTGGTGCCCGCCCGGCCACAAGCACTGGCACGGCGCGTCGCCGACCACGTCGATGACCCACATCGCCATCCAGGAAGCGCTGGACGGCGTGAACGTGGTATGGATGGAGAAGGTCAGCGACGAGCAGTACCTGGCCGGGCCGCCCGTCGCCGGCCGTTAAGACCTCACATCTTCTTCGCGGCGCACATCTTCGCGATGTACTCGTCGTGCGAAGGCATCACGCCGACGCACTTGGCGATCACGCCGCGCACACTGTCGAGGTAATCGGCGATGTCTTCCTCGGACTGCGCGTCGACCAGCGGGTGGTAGCCGTCTACGGGCATGTTCTGCCCTTCGAACACCTGGATCCAGCCGACTTCCGCGAACAGCTCGTTATCCCAACGGACCACGCGGCCGTGGGCGCGGTACAGGTCCATCTTCTGGCGCAGCGTCTCCGGAATGGCCATGTTGGCGCACTCCAGCCAGTAGGGCGAATCGGTGCGCTGGTTCAGGTGGTAGTGCAGGACGATGAAGTCGCGGATGCGCTCGTACTCGAAGCGCGACTGGCGGTTGAATTCGTCGCGGTCGGCCTGGCGCCAGCCGCGGTCCGGGAAGAAGTCGATCAGGCGCTGGATCGTCGACTGGATCAGGTGGATGCTGGTCGATTCGATCGGCTCCATGAAGCCGCTAGCCAGGCCGATCGCCACCACGTTGCGGTTCCAGGACAGCTTGCGCATGCCGGTCTGGAACTTGATCAGGCGCGGGTCCGCCAGCGCCTTGCCGTCCAGGTTGGCGAGCAGGGTGCTGGCCGCCTCGTCGTCGCTGATGAAACGGCTGCAGTACACGTGGCCGTTGCCGGTGCGGTGCTGCAGCGGGATGCGCCACTGCCAGCCCGATTTGTGCGCGGTCGCGCGCGTGTATGGCGTCATGGCCGGCGCGGATTCGCAGGGCACGGCCAGCGCACGGTCGGCCGGCAGCCAGCGGGTCCAGTCCTCGTATCCGGTCTGCAGCGCCTGTTCGATCAGCAGGCCGCGGAAGCCCGAGCAGTCGATGAACAGTTCCCCTTCGACGCGCGTGCCGTTTTCCAGCTCCACCGCGTCGATGTGGCCGTCCGGCTCGCGCTGCGTGGCGCGCAGAATCTTGCCTTCGATGCGGACCACGCCGCGCGCTTCCGCCAGTTTGCGCAGGTATTTCGCGTACAGGCCGGCGTCGAAGTGATAGGCATACGCGATGTCGCCGAGCGGCGAATTCGGTACGTCGTGGCGCGCCGGCATGAATTTGTTCGCCTTCGCCGCCATCCGCGTGATCGAGTACTCCTCGATCGGCGCGGCCTTGCCGAGCGCGCGCATCTTCTGCCAGTACTGGTGGAAGGACACCGTGGCCAGGTCCTGGCCGATGCGCCCGAAGCCGTGCATGTAGCGGTCGCCCAGCCGGCCCCAGTTGACGAATTCCACGCCCAGCTTGAAGCTGCCCATGGTCTCGCGCATGAATTCGTTCTCGTCGATGCCGAGCACGCGGTTGAAGCGCTGGATCATCGGGATGGTGGCTTCGCCGACGCCGACGATCCCGATCTCGTCCGATTCGACGAGGCGGATGTTGAAGCGGCCGTTGAGGACGGTGGACAGTGCCGCCGCGGTCATCCAGCCGGCGGTGCCGCCGCCGACGATGACGATGTCCTTGATTGGTTCGTTCTGCATGTGTATTCGCCCGAAGGTCAAAAAAACGACCCCTGGCAGGCGGAAGCCCGGCAGGGGTCGTTACTGTACCGCAGTTCAGCGCAGCTTAGAACTTGTAGCTGGCGCCGAAGTGGTAGGTACGGCCGTAGTCGACGCGGTTGGTCGGGTTGTTCTCGTCGGCGGTGTACTCCAGGAACGGTGCGTTGTTCCAGTTCTGCGCCTGGACGTACAGGCTCGTGCCCTTCAGCCAGCCGCCCTGGATTTCATACGACGCCTGCAGGTCGACGATGGTTTCGCCCTTGATGAAGGTCAGCTGCGCATTGTCCTGGAAATCCGACACCTGGCCCAGGAAGTTCGAACGCTTGCGCGCCGCGGCTGCGATCTGGAAGCCGGCCTTCTCGTAGTACAGGCGCAGGTTGGTGACCTTGCGCGACAAGCCCGGCAGCGGGACGGACACCGCGTCGCCGGTGATGTTCGCGAAGCTCTCACGCGGCAGATTGATGCTGCTGCGGGTATCCGAGTGGTTGACCATGATGCCGAAGCCGTCCAGATACTGGCCGAAGCTGCCCAGATACGGGCTCGCCATCGAGAACGGCACGTTCACTGCCAGCTCGAAGCCTTTCAGGTTGCCGCCGCTGCCATTCTGCGGCTGGGTAAAGCGGCCGATCGTGGAGGCGCCTTCCGGCAGATTCGTGCCTGGCGTGATGAAGCCGGCGAAGTCGTAGTCACGAGCCACGCGGACGATGTAGCTGTCGAGCTTTTTGTAGAACAGCGCGGCGCTGACATAACCCTTGTTGCCGAAGTATTTTTCGTACGACAGGTCGAGAGCCTTGGCGCGGAACGGCTTCAAGTCCGGATTACCGGAAGTGCTGGTCAGGACCTGCTTGCCCTGGTTGTTGCCGAGCGTGACATTCGAACCGGCACGCAGGTCATCCAGGTTGGCGCGCGACACCACCTTGGCCGCGCCGAGGCGGAGGAACTGCTCCCTGCCCAGATCGAACGACAGGTTCATGCTCGGCAGGACGTCCCAGAACTTGTCGTTGCCGCTGACACGCACGCCCGGGCAGCTGGTGGGGGTATTACCCTTGCAATTGCCGCTGTCGACCTTGTAGCCGCCGCCGGTCTGGTCGGTGTGGATCGCCTGCACGCCCGCATTACCGCGGTAGGACAAGCCGAACAGCTCACCCTCCAGGTCGCCCATGACGTAGCCGGTAGCGATGCGCTCCTGGACGTCCCAGAACCTGTTGAGGATATCGGCGTCGACCTTCGGCGCCAGTTCGTACACCGTACCGAGCGAGCCACGCGGATCCCAAGAAATCACGTTGAAGCCCGATGCGCCGGCTGGAGCGACGGCGCTGCCCGGCATGGTCGCGGAACCGGCCGGATCGCCGCCCTTGATGACCAGGCGGCCTTCCTCGCCGTTGCGCGACTTGTCGCGCGCGGTGTAGTTCAAGCCGTAGGAGGTCGCGGTAACCGGACCCCACTCGACGCTCTTCTTGGCGGTCAGGCGCAGCGCCCGGACTTCGTCTTCGACGTAAGGCTGGCCGAGGTAGCCGGCCTGCGGCGATGCGGCGCCGCCGGACCAGCCCATGGTATCGGTCAGCTTGGCGACGTTGCGGTCGGAGTAGTTCAGGCCCGGAGTGTACTTCACCTCGGTGACGTTGGCGCCGTTGAAGCCGGTGTACGTCAGGGTGTCCTGGACGCTCGGCAGCGTGCCGGCGGTGGTCTCGTAGCGCGAACCCAGCTTGGTGGCCTTCGACCAGGTCAGGTCGGCGGAGGTGGTCCACTCGCCGATCTTCAGTTCATTGTTCCAGCCGATGCTCTTCAGGTCATCTTCCGCGCCTTCGTAGTGGTTACGGACGACGCCCTTCCAGTTGGTGAGCGTGCCGCTGGTAGCGACGCCGTTCGAGACCGTCGCGCTGCTCAGCACGTGCGGCAGCTCGTAGGCGCCGCCACCGTTATAGGCCACGCCGCCTTCGAAGCCGGTCTTTTTCAGGCCGGTTTCACCAGCCGAGTAGAACATGTCGACGGTCGACTTGAAGTTGCGGTTCGGGCGGAACTGCAGCGAGGCGAAGGCGCCGTCGCGGTTGTGCGAGTTCTGTTCGGTGTCGTAACCGAAGCCGCCCGGGGTCTTGACGGTGGTGCCGTTGTAGCTCATGTCCGCGGTGCCCCACGAATTGAACTTCGCCTGGCCGCCGCCCATTTCCTCATAGCGGGTGAAACCGATCGCCACGCCGACGGTGCGGTTGAAGAACTGGTCGATGTACGACAGCGAGTAACGCTTGCCGTCGCCTTCCGGCAGGCCGTCGCGCTGCTTCACGCCCAGGCGGCTCTTCTTGTAGGCGACTGCGACGGTGCGCTTGCCGAAGTCCAGCGGCTGCACGGTGCGCAGGTCGATGGTCGAAGCCAGACCCTGGCCGATGACGCTCGCGTCCGGGGTCTTGTAGATGACGACGCCGCCCATCAGTTCGGCCGGGAACAGGTCGAATTCAGGCGAACGGGCGTTGCCGGTCGATGCCATTTCACGGCCGTTCAGCAGGGTGCCGTTGAAGCTCGGCGACAGGCCGCGCACCGAGATGTCCGATGCCTTGCCCGAGCTGCGGCCACGCTGGGCCGAGACGCCCGGCAGGCGCGAGATCGACTCGGCGACGCTCTGGTCCGGCAGCTTGCCGATGTCTTCGGCCGAAACGGCTTCGACGATCGACGTGGAATTTTTCTTGATCGAGATCGCTGCTTCGATACCGCGGCGGATACCGGTCACCTGCACCTTGGCGACGTTCGGCGTGGCCGCTTCGAGAGGGGTCGCAACCTTGGTGGTGTCTTCCTGCGGATTGGCGTCCTGGGTGGTCGCCGTCGGGACGACGGTGTTCGGCGCGTTTTCCTGCGCGTACGCAGTGTGCGTCGCCAGCGCGAGGAAAACGGCGCAGCCCGCTGCAACCGGGCTGAGCTTGAATGCGATGGTGCCCGGCACAGTGCGCGCCGCGCGCTTATTGATCAGGTTCATGTGTCCCCTCAAATCGTACAAATGTATGTTTTTTTCCCGAAAACACTAGCCGGAGAGCCATCACTACGGGAGCCAGAAGAAAAACGTTCTTAGACGTTCTGTCAAGGATTCTGTACTAAAACTAGATGCACTGTCAACGGGACTTGTCCCGGACTACGGGAATGTCGAATTTTTACGCGCTTTTCTTAGAGTGAGAACGAATATCGTTGTATTCGGGCTACAAAGTAGCTATACAGACAATGTAGTCGTACTACAAAACGCTTACTTTGCACCAACCTGGCTTGCTTTTGCACCGGTATGGTGCAAATTCGCGTAGTAGATTTTCAATCCATGTCAAGCGTTGTGGCGAAAGGACTGTAAATATGCGGTGAACTCGATGTAGCAAAACTAGAGATTCAACACAGACCGTTCTTTCATGCACGCCGCTTGCTGGTGTATTCTCTGGGCAATAATGTAAAGCCGGCACCGTTCCCACAGTAAGGTGGCGCAAGGGCCGATGTAGTTACGCTCCTTAATGGAGACCATGACCATGCCCGGGACCATCCGCCGCACCCTCGCCAGCATTCTTGTCGGTACTGCCCTCTTTGCTTCCGGCGCCATCCACGCCCAGGCCCCCGCCATCGACCACGTCGACCCGCCCTTCTGGTGGACCGGCATGCAGGACCAGCGCCTGCAGCTGATGGTGCATGGCCCGGCCATCGCCGAGCTCGAGCCCAGCCTGGACTATCCGGGCGTGCGCATCGCCCAGGTGACGCGGGTCGCCAACCGCAATTACGTGTTCGTCGACCTGGTCGTCGATCCCAAGGCCGCGCCGGGCGAGATGCGCATCGACTTCCGCGGCAAGGGCGATGCCGCCGCGCGCAGCACCACGTATACCTACCGCCTGCTGGCGCGCGAGGCGGGATCCAGCCAGCGCAAGGGTTTCGATACCCAGGACGCGATCTACCAGATCATGCCGGACCGCTTCGCCAATGGCGACACGAAGAACGACAGCGTCGCCGGCCTGGCCGACAAGCTGGATCGCAAGCTGGGCCACGGCCGCCACGGCGGCGACATCCAGGGCATCATCGACCACCTCGACTATATCGCCGGCATGGGCTTCACCCAGCTGTGGCCGACGCCGCTGGTCGAGAACGACATGCCGGCAGCTTCCTACCACGGCTACGCCGCCACCGATCACTACCGGATCGACCCGCGCTACGGCAGCAACGAGGACTACGTGCGCCTGTCGAAAGAGGCGCGCAGGCATGGCATCGGCCTGATCCAGGACGTGGTGCTGTCCCACATCGGCAAGAACCACTGGTGGATGAAGGACCTGCCGACGCCGGACTGGATCAACCACCCCGGCAAGTTCGTGGGCACCCAGCACCACCGCACCGCCGTGCAGGACCCGTACGCATCGAAGGAAGACGCCAGCAACTTCACCACCGGCTGGTTCAGCCCCGGCATGCCGGACATGAACCAGACCAATCCCCTGGTCGCCAATTACCTCATCCAGAACAACATCTGGTGGATCGAGTACGCCGGCCTGTCCGGGCTGCGCATCGACACCTTCGGCTATTCCGACGGCGCCTTCCTGACCGAGTACACCAGGCGCCTGATGGCCGAGTACCCGCAGCTGAACATGGTGGGCGAGGAATGGAGCAAGCTGCCGGCCGTGGTCTCGCACTGGCAGCGCGGCAAGGCCAACTTCAATGGCTATGTCAGCTCGATGCCGAGCATGATGGACTTCCCGCTGACGGAAGCGATGCGCACGGCGCTGGCCGACAGGAAGGGCAGGAACATCTTTACCGATGTCTACGAGACCCTGTCGCAGGACTACCTGTATCCCGACCCGAGCCGCCTGGTGCTGTTCGAGGCCAACCACGACATGTCGCGCATCTTCAGCGAGGTGCACGAAGACTACGACCGCTACAAGATGGACATCGCCTTCGTGATGACGATGCCGCGCATCCCGCACTTCTATACCGGCGACGAGCTGCTGATGACCAGCGCCACCAAGGAGCGCGACGACAACAGCTACCGCCACGACTTCCCGGGCGGCTGGGCCGGCGACAAGGTCAACGCCTTCACCGGCGCCGGCCTCACGCCGCGCCAGCGCGAGGCGCAGGACTTCGTCCGCAAGCTGGTCAACTGGCGCAAGAACAGCCCCGTCATCCATCACGGGAAGCTGATGCACTATGGGCCGGAGAACAATACCTATGTTTACTTCCGCTACGACGGGACGAAGAAGGTGATGGTGGCCTTCAATGCCAACGACAAGGAGACCGTGCTGGATGCGGGGCGCTTCCATGAGATGCTGGATGGCGTGGCATCCGGCCGCGATGTCCTGACCGGCAAGACCTATGCGCTGAAAGATCAGATCCGGCTGCCGGCCAAGGCCACCCTGATCCTCGAGATCTGACGCATGAAACCGACCGCCATCTTCATCGCGGCCCTCGCCGCCCAAGCACTTCCCGCCATCGCCGTCGCCGCCGAAGCGCCGCCGCTGCGCTACGACATCTACGTCCGCGGCGCCTTCAACGGCTGGGGCACCGACAACCGCCTGAACTACCAGGGCAAGGGCATCTACGAAACCGACATCCTGGTCAGCCCCGGCAACCACGCCTTCAAGATCGGCAGCAAGGACTGGAACGCCGAATGGGTCGCGAATCCGTCGGCGAGCGTGGCGGTCAAGCTGGAGGCGGCCTACCCCCTCGCGCTAGAACCCGGCCCCGAGGACTACCTGTTCACGAAGCAGACCGCGACCTTCCGCTTCCGCGTCGACGTATCCGACCCTGCGAAGCCGGTGCTGAGCGTCACGCGCATCGAGACGCCGGCCACCGGCCCGGCCGTCGATCCGCACGCGGGCGCCGGCGCCAGCGCCAGCCTCATCTTCCCGACCTGGGACGGCAAGCAGGAGACGGCGCGCTTCTCGGTGCGGGATCCGCAGGCGCCGCTGCGCCGCTACGCGCAGTCGACCACGATGCAGTTGCGCGATCCTGGCCCGCAATACACCACCTATCAAGAGGACGCCGCCCTGCCCCGGGTCCGCAGCGGCAACCTGGCCTTCGACGCCCTGTTCGCGCTGGCGGCCCACGAGATGCGGCTGGACTCGGTCAAGGAAATCCGCGACGGCAACTACAACGGCAACAACCCGATTCCCTGCGACTGCTTCGAGACCGGCGAGAAGTGGCACTACGTCTGGACCCGCGACCTGTCCTACGCCGCCGACCTGGGCCTGGCCGCGCTCGATCCCCAGCGCGTGCGCAATTCGCTGCTGTTCAAGCTGTCCGGCTGGCGCGACGGCATCCGGCCGGCGCCGCAAGTCGCGGGAACGAAGGATGGCCTGCAGATCGCACAGGACACCGGCAGCGGCGGCAGCTGGCCGGTCAGCACCGACCGCATCACCTGGGCCTTCGCCGCCGAGGAAGTGCTGAAGGCGCTGCCGCCGGCCGAACGCCCTGCCTTCGCGGCCACCGCGCTGAAAGCCCTGTCGAACACGATCGACAACGACCGCCTGGCCGCCTTCGACAAGGCCAGCGGCCTGTACACCGGCGAGGAATCCTTCCTCGACTGGCGCGACCAGAGCTACGCGGCATGGATTCCCGACGACCTGGCGTCGATGGCGTCGTCGATGGCGCTGTCGACCAACGTCGGCCACTACAAGGCGCTGACGCTGGCGGCCATGCTGGCGCGCGAACAGGGCGATGCCGCGCGTGCAAAGCGCTACGGCGCCTGGGCGCGCGACCTGAAGCGCGCCATCAACGCCCGCCTCTGGCTCGACGACGCCGGCATGTACAGCAGCCTCACCGCCGCGCACTTCGATAACGTGCCGATGCACAAGTTCGACTGGCTGGGCCAGTCGCTGGCCATCATTACCGGCGTGGCCGATGAAACCCGTGCGCGCAGCATCCTGGCGCACTATCCGCACGGTCCGATGGGCGCGCCGGTGATCTGGCCGCAGCAGCTCGACATGCCGGTGTACCACAACCGCGCCATGTGGCCCTTCGTGACGGCCTACGGCCTGCGCGCCGCGGTCGCGGGCCGCAACGTGGCCGTCGCCGACGCCGCCTACGATTCGCTGATGCGCGGCGCGGCCCTGAACCTGTCGAACATGGAGAACCTGGAGTGGCTGTCCGGCCAGCCGCTGCTGCTGGACGAAGCCCATCCGAAGTTGATCGGCCCGGTGATCAACTCGAAGCGCCAGCTGTGGTCCGTCGGCGCCTATCTCGGCATGGTGGTGCGCAATGTGTTCGGCGTCTCGACCACCGGCGACGGCATCGAGCTGGCGCCTTTCGTGACGGCGAAGCTGCGCGGCGGCGTGTTCGCGGCCGCGAAAGAGATCGCCCTGGCCAACCTGCGCCTGCGGGGCCACGCCATCGATATCGCGCTGCGCCTGCCCGCTGCGGACAACAAGGACCGGAACGGCGTGTACGCGGTCGAACGCATCGTCCTGAACGGCAAACCGGCCGGCAGTACGATCAAGTGGAGCGAACTGGCGGACGGCAACCGGATCGAGATCGTGCTCGGCAAGCTGGAAAGCGGCGAGCAGGCGATCCATCGCGTGAACGCCGACCCGTATGTGGAAACGCCGGCCGTGTTCGGCCCGCACGAGCCAAACATCGCCGACCTGAAACGCGACGCCGCCGGCCATGCGCTGCTGCGCATCGAGGGCAAGGATACGGGCGGCATCACCTACAACGTCTACCGCGACGGCAAGCTAGCGGCATCGAAGCTGCCGGCCGGCGCCTGGACCGACCGGCTTGTCTCAAGCACCGCTTGCTACGCGGTCGAAGCCGTGTTCGACGGTTCCGGCAACCGCAGCCACCACAGCGTGCCGCGCTGCCTCGATGCGGGCGTGGAGATCCCGGCGGGCGATGCGCGCGTCAGCGCCGGCGTGCCCCTGGCGGCGCCGAACCCGCGCTTCGACGAGCCGCACCTGGCCGACTGGGGCAAGCCGCAGGACCGCTTCAGCGTGCGCGACGTCAAGGTGCCGGCGGCCGGCGAGTATGCGCTGCAGGTCCGCTACCACAATGGCGCCAACCAGGTGAACCTGGGCATCAGCGGTGGCGTAAAATGGCTGGCGGTAAAGGATGCGTCGGGCGCGATCGTGGCGCAGGGCGTAGTGCAGCTGCCGCATGCGCGCATCGACAAGGCGCATACGCCGACCGTGTATTCGACCCCTTTGACAGTGCGCATGAACGGCAAAGGCGCTTACCGCATCGAGATGAGCGACTTCTATAACATGAGCTACCTGCGGAGCAACAGCAGCTTCAGCGCGGCCGGCGGCATCGAGGGCCCGTCCAACCGCTTCGACATCTACGGCGTGCGCCTGCTGCGCGTGCATTGACACGGGAAACGTATGAAACGACTCACCACGACAGCAACAGCGATGCTGATGCTACTGGCCCAGCATGCCGGCGCCACCACGGTGCGCATCCACTACCCGGCCGGCAAGGAAGGCATCCGCGTGGTCGGCGACAAGGGTCCGATGAGCTGGTCCAAAGGCGCGGCGGCCCAGCCGGACGGCGGCCCGCTGAACGTCTGGACCTATACCTGGCCCGACGCGCTGGGCGAAGTGCAGATGAAGCCGACCCTGGGCGAGGACAAGTTCTCGATCGGCGGCGCCTACAGGCTGGCGCCCGGATCCACGGTCGACATCTATCCCTTCTTTGGCGCGCCCTTCGGCAAGCTGGAGATCGTGAAGGACTTCGCCTCGCCCCAGCTGAAGAACAGCCGCGCGCTGCGCATCTGGCTGCCGCCCAGCTATGCGGAGAATCCGGCGAAGCGCTATCCGGTGCTCTACATGCACGACGGCCAGAACCTGTTCGATGCGAAGACCGCGTCCTTCGGCACCGAATGGGGCATCGACGAGACCATGAACCGCCTGATCGCGATGGGCAAGGCCGACGAGGTGATCGTGGTCGGCATCGACAACACCCCGGACCGCATCCCGGAATACACGCCCTGCTGCGACCCGAAATACGGCGGCGGCAAGCTGAATGCCTACGGCGCCTTCATCGTCGACACCGTGAAACCCTGGATCGACCGCAGCTACCGCACGCTGCCGGGCAAGGACACGACCGCGATCATGGGCTCTTCGCTGGGCGGCATCGCCTCGGTCGCGATCGCGCAGCGCTATCCGGACGTCTTTTCGAAAGCGGGCGGCGTCTCGAGTTCGTTCTGGTGGAATAACGGCGACCTGGTCAAGAAGCTGCCGCAGCGCGTGCCGGTCAAGTTCTACCTCGACGCCGGCACCCGCGACGACGGCCTCGAAGACACGACCAAAATGGTCGAGGCCATGCAGGCCAAGGGCTACCGCGAAAACGAGGACCTGCTGTTCTTAAAGGCCGAAGGCGGCAAGCATAACGAGGCGTCGTGGGCGGCGCGGGTGGAAAAGCCGCTGACGTGGTTCTTCCCGTGGGGGAGTACGAAGCAGTAACCAGCGCCCGTGCAGCACCACCGTCATTCCCGCGCAGGCGGGAATCCAAGTCTGGCCGTGTCGTTACAAAACTTGGGTTCCCGCCTGCGCGGGAACGACGATGGGGAACTCGATGCTGTACAAATTCGTGCCCTTGTCTTCCGGCGCCAGATGGATGAAGCGTTCGAAGCGCATGCCCAGCTTGCGCAGCAGCCCGTTCGACGCCACGTTGCCCGGCGAGGCGATCGCCAGCAGGCGCCGCAGGCCCAATGTCGGCGCGTAGGCCAGCACCGCCTGCGCGGCCTCGAAGGCATAGCCCTGGCCGCGCCAGTCCGGCAGGTAGGCATAGCCGATGTCGACGCAGTCCAGGGTATCCCGCTTGATCAGGCCGCACATGCCGATCGGCGACGCCGCCGCCTTCGATTCCACCACGTACAGCGAGTGCCCGCGCGCTTCCTGCATCGCGATCGGTCCGCTCAAAAGCGCCGTGCGCGCCTCGTCCAGCGTGCGGATGCCCTTGTCGCCGATATGTTCGATGAAGGCCGGGTCGTTGACCAGCGCATAAAAGAAGGCATGGTCGTCCGGGGTCGCGACCCGCACCCGCAGGCGCGCGGTTTCAAGGATGTTCACGAATCAGTCTTCCTCAGGCAGATCCCAGCGGGCCGGGTCTTCCAGCAGCTTGTACATCACATAGGCGTCGACGTAACCCAGGCGGCGGTGCCGGTAGGCCTTGGGCAGGGTGCCGACGATCGAAAACCCGAGCCGCTTCCACAGGTTGATCGCGGGCGAGTTGGTGCTGACCACGTAATTGAACTGCATGGCCAGGTAGCGCTGGCGGCGCGCTTCCTCGATGCTGTGCTCGCCCAGCATGCGCCCGACCCCCACCCCCTGCGCATTCGGACTCACCATGTAGGATGCGTTGGCCACGTGGTCGCCGCGGCCGATGTGGTTGGGCTGCAGCTTGTACATGCCGAGGATCCGCTCGTCGCCCTTGACCGCCACGAAGGTCGTCGCACTGGGGGCGAACCAGAATTCGTGGCTGTCCTCGCGGCTGGTCGACGCGCTGTGGGCAAAGGTTTCGCCGCTGGCGGCATGCGCCCGGAAAATGGTCCATATCGCACTGAAGTCGGCGTCGGTTGCGGGACGAATCTGGATGTCTCTCACTTCTTGGCCTGCTCGAAATGTAACGAAAGCGCAAGATTCTAAACCGGTATTTGTCCGAACGGCGAAGGAAAAATGTAACCGCATTTACAGAGAGAAACTGAATTACGGTAGGCAACATTTTACACAGATGTAGAACAGACGCCCTGCCTGTATAGACAGGGCCAGCATGAAATCCTATTCCTTGCGGGTCAGCCGGAAATCCACATTCCGCGGGCGGCCCGGCAAATGCAGCGTGGCGCGCGCCGGCGGCGCTTCGCTGACGACCTGGCCGCGGCGCAGCACCAGGCGGCGCGCGGCGCGCAGGCGGATCGCTTCGACCGGGCCGCCGGCGTCGAGCAGCACGAGGTCGGCATTGCAGCCCGGTTCGAGGCCGTAGCCCTGCAGGCCGAGGATGCGCGCCGGGGTTTCGGTGACGGCCATGAAGCACTGGCGCATCGCGGCCTGGCCCGTCATCTGGGCCACGTGCAGGCCCATGTGCGCAACCTCCAGCATGTCGCCGGAACCCAGTCCGTACCACGGGTCCATCACGCAGTCGTGACCGAAGGCGACCGGCACGCCGGCGGCCAGCAGCTCCGGCACCCGGGTCATGCCGCGCCGCTTCGGGTAGGTATCGTGGCGGCCCTGCAGGGTAATGTTGATGAGCGGGTTCGCGATCGCCGCCACGCCCGATTCCGCAATCAGGGGCAGCAGCTTGCTGACGTAGTAGTTGTCCATCGAATGCATGGAGGTCAGATGCGAGCCCGCCACCCTGCCCTGCAGTCCCAGGCGCTGGGTTTCACAGGCCAGGGTCTCGATGTGGCGCGACAGCGGATCGTCGGTCTCGTCGCAGTGCATGTCGACCATCAGGCCCTGCTCCGCCGCGAACTCGCACAGCAGGCGCACCGATTCCGCGCCCTGCGCCATGGTGCGCTCGAAGTGCGGGATGCCGCCCACCACGTCGACCCCCATCGCGATCGCGCGCTTCAGGTTGTCGAAGGCGGAGGGGCTGCGCAGGAGGCCGTCCTGCGGGAAGGCGACCAGCTGCAGATCGATCCAGGGCGCGACGCGGCGCTTCACTTCCAGCAGGGCCTCGACCGCCAGCAGCCGGTCGTCGCAGATGTCGACGTGGGTGCGGATCGCCAGCAGGCCGCGCGCCACCGCCCAGTCGCAGTACTGCATCGCGCGCTCGACCAGGGCTTCCTGCGCCAGTTGCGGTTTCAGCTCGCCCCACAGGGCGATCCCTTCCAGCAGGGTGCCGGATTCGTTCACCCGCGGCAGGCCGTAGCTGAGGGTGGCGTCCATGTGGAAGTGGGCGTCGACGAAAGGCGGGCTGGCCAGGTTGCCGGCGGCGTCGATCTCGCGCGCGCCCTGCACGGCAAGCCGCGGCCCGACGGCGGCGATGCGTTCGCCGGCGATGGCGATATCGATACCATGGCGGCCGTCGGCCAGGGCGGCGTTGCGGATGACGAGGTCCATGCGCGTTCTCCCGATGAGTTGGCTCATTGTAGCGTAATGATGCAGATTAAAAAGTTATGCTGCGACGCAAGATTTCCTTGCAAAAACAACACAAATATGGCTTCCCAACCCTGCAGAACGCCTTTACACTGGCAGCTTATTGCAGTGCGTCATAACTGAATAAAAAGGGATCCAGATGACTCTATTTTCCGACCAGTTGTCCGCCGTTCGCCAGGCCCAATGGGAGGCCCAGCTCGACATGTTCCGCACACTGGGCGAACGCGCCCTCGACAGCGCCGGCCAGGTTGCCGCGCTCAACATGCGCGCCTCGCGCGCCGCGTTGGAACAATCCGCGGGCGCCGTGAAGCAGATGCTCGAGCTGCGCGACCCGCGCGGCCTGTTCGACCTCGGCTCGGCCGCCCAGGGACAATGGCAGGCCATGTTCAACTACGGCCGCGAACTGATCAGCCTTGCCGCCGGCGCCCGCGCGCTGCCGCCGGTCCCCTTGCTGGCCGCGCCGGCAGCCAGCGCCAACGTGCCGACCAGCTACACCCAGATCATCGAGCAGGCCTCGATCGCCACCGCGGACGCCGCGACCATCACCAGCGAAATCGCCGCCGCGGCCGTCGACATCGGCGCCGCGCATGCCGAAGCCGCGATCGATGCGGGCATCGTGGCGCAGACCGAAGCGGCCCCGGAAGCCGCCCCGGAAACCGCGCAGCCGGCCACGCGATCCGCCGCGCAACCGGCTCCCCACGCGCCGGCCGACGGCCAGGCCGCCGCCTTCGAAGCCGCCATCGAGACCGCCCTCGCCGACGAAGCCCCTTCCGCCGAACCGAATCCCGTGGCCAAGGCCCTGAACGAAGTCTCGCCGAAGCCGGCCAGCGCCGCGCATCCGCTGGCCTCCATGGTGCCGCTGGAAGCCGCGGAAGGCGAGGTCGAACTGCCGCCGGTCACGCCGCCGAAAGCCTCGCGCGGCTCGCGCAGAAAATAAGCGCAGCGGGAAGCGCACCGCCAGGTCTGCAGGAGCCCGGCAAAAATAGTACATTAGCGGTCCTGTAACAAGAACGAAGAACGGGACACGCAATGGGTTTGGCTAGGCTGATCGGCGGCTTCGTACGCCGGCATTGGCGTTCGTACGCGTCGTCGGCGGTGATGCTGTTCGGCGTCGCCCTGTGTTCGGTGCTGGTGCCGCGCAAGGTCGGCGCCACCATCGACGCCCTGGCGGCGCACCGCCTGCAGGGCCACGACCTCACCATCCAGCTCCTGCAGCTGCTCGGCCTCGGCCTCGCCATCTACGTCTTGCGGGTGGCCTGGCGCCTGCGCCTGTATTCGGCGGCCTACCGCCTCGGGGTCGAGCTGCGCACCCGCTTGTATGCGCGCTTGTCGGCCCAGGGCCCGGCCTTCTACCAGCGCCAGCGCACCGGCGACCTGATGGCGCTCGCCACCAACGACATCGACGCCATCGAGCAGGCGGCCGGCGAAGCCATGCTGGCCGGCTTCGACGGCACCCTCACCCTGGTCATGGTGCTCGGCATCATGTTCCTCGGCGTCGACTGGCGCCTGACCCTGATCGCCCTGCTGCCCTTCCCGCTGATGGCGCTGGCCTTCTGGCGCATCTCGAGCCACATCCACACGGCCTCCGGCGATTCGCTGAAACGCTTCTCCGCGCTGAACGACCACGTGCAGGAGACGCTCTCCGGCGTGCGCACCCTGCGCGCCCTCGGCCTGGAGCAGCGCAGCGCCCAGCAATTCTCCGAACTGGCGGCGCGCGCCGCCGATGCCAGCCTGACGGCGCAGAAATGGGAAGCCGCCTACGAACCGGCGGTGGGCCTGACCCTGACCGCCGCCACCGGCCTCACGCTTGGCCTGGGCGGCTACCTGGTATGGAATGGACAGCTCACCATCGGTTCGCTGACCAGCTTCACGATGTACCTTGGCCAGCTGATCTGGCCGATGTTCGCGGCCGGCTGGGTGCTGTCCCTGATCGAACGCGGACGCGCCGCGCTGGCGCGTTTGCAGCCGCTGCTGGATGCGCCGCTGACGGTGGTCGACGACGGCACGGTGGAGGCGCTGCGACGCGGCCCGCTGGTGCTGCAGGATGTGAGTCTTTCTTATGGCGGGCAGGAACAGCAGGCGCTGAAGCAGGTGTCCGTGCGCCTGGAACCCGGCCAGACCCTGGGCCTGGTCGGCCCCACCGGCGCCGGCAAGTCGACCCTGCTGCGCGTGCTGCTGCGCCAGGCCGAGCCCCAGACCGGTTCCGTCACCTGGGGCGGCCACGCCCTCGACGACTACACGCTGGCCACGCTGCGCGCCGGGATCAGCTGGGTGCCGCAGGAATCCTTCCTGTTCTCAGCCTCGATCGCCGAGAACATCGCACTCGGCAATCCCGGCGCTTCGCGTATTGAAATCGAGCATGCGGCGAAGATGGCCGACATCCACGACGACATCCTGCGCTTCCCGGACGGCTACGACACGCCGGTCGGCGAAAAAGGCATCACCCTGTCCGGCGGCCAGCGGCAACGCGTGGCGATCGCGCGCTCGCTGCTGGCGCAAAGCCCGCTGCTGCTGCTCGACGATGCGCTGTCCGCGGTCGACACCGGCACCGAGACCCGCATCCTCGAACACCTCGACGAGTTGCGCGCATCGCGGCCCGAACTCTCGGCGGTGATCGCCAGCCACCGGCTGTCCGCCGTGGTCAAGGCCGACCTCATCGTCGTGCTGAAGGAAGGCCGCATCGTCGAAGCCGGCAGCCACGAGGCCCTGCTCGAAAAGGACGGCTGGTACGCCAGCCAGTGGCGCTATCAACAACTGGAGGCCAGCCTCGATGCAGTCCAGGAATAACAAGGAAAAGACCACGCCGGCCCAGGCCAGGCAGGCGGCCGGCCTGCTGCGCCGCGCCGCGCACCCGGACCGCGCCCACCTGGTGTGGGCCACGGGCTGGCTGATCCTGGCCGCCGGCCTCGAAGTGCTCGGCCCCCTGCTCGGCAAGAAGCTGATCGACGAGCACCTGCTGCCGCACCATCTCGACTGGACCCGCATGGGTTGGCTGCTGGGCGGCGTGCTGCTGACCGGCTGGGCCGCGTCCTGGCTGCGCTTCCTGCAGCTGGTGCGTTTATCGGGTCTGGCGATGCGTTCCGTGCAGCGCCTGCGCGAATGGGTGTACGGCCACGTGCTGCGCCTGCCGATGGCCTTCTTCGACCGCGCCATCACCGGCCAGCTGGTGAGCCGCGTCACCAACGACACCGAGGCCGTCAAGACCCTGTACATCCAGGTGCTGTTCGTGATCCTCGACTCGACCATCGTGCTGATCGGGACCTCGATCGCGATGGCCTGGCTGGACTGGCGCCTGATGCTGATCGTGCTGGCCCTGCTGCCGGCCGTGCTGGGCATCATCTGGCTGTACCAGCGCCTGAGCGCACCGGCCGTCACCCGCGCGCGCGCCCTGCGCAGCGACATCAACGCCCAGATGGCGGAATCGATCGGCGGCATGAGCGTGCTGCAGGCGAACAATGCCCAGCACCGCTTCGGCCAGCGCTTCGCCGCCACCAACGACCAGCATTACACGGCGCGCGTGGCCGAACTGCGCGCCAACGCCTTCCTGCTGCGGCCCGCGCTGGACTTCCTCAACGTGATCCTGCTGGCGGTGGTGATCTTCAGCTTCGGCCGGCAAAGCATGGGCGCGGTCGAGGTCGGGGTGCTGTATGCCTTCATCAGCTATATCGCACGGGTGGTCGAGCCGCTCATCCAGATCACGATGCAGTTCAGCGGCCTGCAGCAGGCGGTGGTCGCGACCGCGCGCGTGGCCACCCTGCTGGATGAAACCAGCGCGCCCGAACACGGCCGGCGCAGCGGCAGCGGCGGCCGTCCGGCCGACATCCCCGCCAGGCTCGATCCGGACGCGCCGGCGGTACGGGTACGCGACCTGAGCTTCGGCTACGTCGACGGCGTCACCGTGCTGCACCACCTGTCGCTCGAGATCCCGCAGGGCGCCTTCTTCGGCATCGTCGGCCACACCGGCAGCGGCAAGTCGACCCTGCTGTCGCTGCTGCTGCGCTACTACCCAGCGCTTGACGGCAGCATCGAGATCCACGGCGAGCCGCTGGCCGCGATCGGCAACGAGCGCTTCCGCAACGAGGTCGGCCTGGTGCCCCAGGATCCCTTCCTGCTGGCGGCGTCGGCGCGCGAGAACATCGACATGGGGCGCGGCCTGCCGCAGGCGGCGATCGAAGCCGCGGCGCGCGCCGCCCACGCCCACGACTTCATCGTCCGCCTCGAACAGGGCTACGACACGCCGCTGGGCGAAGGCGGCTCGCGCCTGTCCTCCGGCCAGAAGCAGCTGATCGCGATCGCCCGCGCCCTGGCCGGCAAGCCGCGCATCCTGCTGCTGGACGAAGCCACCTCGCGCATCGACAGCCAGACCGAACAGATCGTGCAGCAGGCCGTGGTCGGACTGCGCGGCAAGGTCACGGTGATCGCGATCGCGCACCGCCTGTCGACCATCCGCGACGCCGACCGCATCATCGTGCTGAACCATGGCCGCATCAGCGAGGCCGGCAGCCATGAGGAACTGATGCGCATCGAAGGCGGTCTCTACCAGCG
Organism: uncultured Massilia sp.; assembly: GCA_913778765.1. Taxonomy (GTDB): domain Bacteria; phylum Pseudomonadota; class Gammaproteobacteria; order Burkholderiales; family Burkholderiaceae_D; genus Telluria. The sequence goes on from CAJYXO010000071.1 coordinate 55,215, forward strand.
TCTTTACATGCTGCAGCAGCTTGCCGTTTAGTCAACCATAAGCTAAAGGCATGGATATGTATCTTTTTTGTATAACTTCCTGAAAAAGTGTATTTCTCGGTAGCAAGCGGCGTAAAATGTCTGGTTAAGTCCCATCGTGGGACCATCGACACGTCCTCGAGGAATTATGTTGGCAGGCCACAAACCCGCATCGCACAAGCATCGCAGCCGCGCGCTGCTGGCGGCGCTTTTGCTGGCGTCCGGCCTCGCCTTCGCCGATGCGCCCGCCCCGCTGGCCCAGCGCCTGGCCGACATCCAGGACCTCGGCCGCTTCACGCCGCTGCGCGCCCTGCCCATCCTGTCGCAGATGGAGCGCGAAAGCCGCGCCGCGCCGCTGGCCGAGAAGGCCGCCTTCCTCGACCTGGCCTGCAAGATCCACGACAGCCTCGGGCATTACGAACTCGCCAACAAACTGTGCGACGAGTTGATCCTGCTCGGCCAGCAGCACGCCGACAACACGATCCTCGCGCGCGGCATGCTGGACAAGGGCTATGTGATGTTCCACCTGAACGAACTGGCCCAGTCGCACCAGCTGATCTGGCAGGCGGAAAAGCTGGCGGTGGGCAGCCGCGACATGGACCTGCGGGTACGCTCCACGATTTCCTCGGGCCAGTCGTATGGCGAGGACGGCAACTTCCCGATGGCCCTCAGCAAGCTGCAGGCGGCGGCCACGCTGGCGCGCCAGAGCGGCCAGCCGATGCTGATGACGATCGCCTTCAATTCGCTGGCCTATCTGTACAACCAGATGCGCGAGCACGACAAGGGCTTCGAGGCGCTGAAGGAAGCCTACCGCGCCGCCGAGAGCATCGACTCGCCCGGGCGCATGGCCACCCTCAAGAACACCGAATACGCCTTGTCGATCGATTCCGGCCAGGTGCAGCGCGGCCTGAAGGCCCTGCTGGCGGCGGTCGAACTGGAACGCAGGATCGGCGCCGGCCCGATGGTCGCGACCTCGCTGGTCAATTTGTCCGACTGCTACCTGAAGCTGAAGGATTACCGCAACGCCCTCTCGTACGCCGAGCAGGCGCTGGCGCAGGCGCGCCTGATCAACAACGACAGCTCGATGGCGACCGCGCGCATGAACATCGGCCAGGCGCTGCTGGCGATGGGCCGCCTGGCCGAAGGCAAGAAGAACATCGAAGCGGGCATGGCCTGGTACGAGCAGCAGGGCGACAAGCCGACGCTGCAGGATGCCCTGGCCGAATACGGTGAAGCGCTGGAGCGCGCCGGCGACCTGCCCGGCGCCCTGAAGGCCTACCACCGCGAACGCGCGCTGTCGAACGAACTGTTCGAGCAGCGCCGCCAGAAGGCGATGCTGGAGCTGCAGGAAAAATACGAGTCCGACAAGCGCCAGCGCCAGATCGAACTGCTGCGCCAGGAAAACCAGGTCAAGAGCACCGAGATCGACAATCGCCGCCTGCAGCAGCGCGTCTGGTGGCTGCTGGCGCTGGTGTTCGCGCTGTCCGCGGTGATCGTCTACTTCCTGTACCGCAAAGTGCGCCAGGCCAACGCCCGGCTCGAGGAAAAGAACCTGGAGCTCAAGCAGCAGAGCGCGCGCGATCCGCTGACCGCCCTGTACAACCGCCGCCACTTCCAGGAATTCATGCGCGGCCACCAGGAGATCGCGCAGACCGGCGCGACCGAGGAAACCGTCAGCGCCATCTACCTGATGGACGTCGACCACTTCAAGCACATCAACGACACCTACGGCCACGGCGCCGGCGACGCGGTGCTGCGCGAAATCGCCGACGCCCTGCGCGAGATCCTGCGCGAGACCGACATGATCGTGCGCTGGGGCGGCGAGGAATTCCTGGCCTTCCTGCCGGCGGTGCCGCGCAGCAGCCTGGACGACGTCGCGCGCCGCCTGCTCAGCGGCATTCCGGCGCGCAGCATCGACTACCAGGGCGTCAAGCTGTCGGTCAACGTCTCGATCGGCTTCGCGCCCTTCCCGCTGGCGCCGGGCGGCAAGCCGATATCGTGGGAGCGCGCCGTCAACCTGGTCGACATGGCCCTCTACCTGGCCAAGGGCCACGGCCGCAACCGCGCCTACGGCGTGCAGGGCTTCGCCCGCGATACCGGCATGAGCATCGAACAGATCGAGCAGGACATCGAAGGCGCATGGCGCGCCGGCAGCATCGAACTGTCGGTCGTGCAGGGCAACTGGACGCCGCCGCAGCTGCAGGCGGTGTCGGCGTAAGCGCCGCCGCGCCTTAAAACAAGGTCATTCCCGCGAAGGCGGGAATCCAGGTTCTGCATGCCTGACGAAACTCGGACAAACTTGGGTTCCCGCCTGCGCGGGAACGACGGAGGTGCTTTAACGCGCCGCCTCCTGCATCTTCTCGCCCGCCTGTTCGACCTTCTCGCCGACTTTCGCGGTTGCCCGGTCCAGGTTCTCGCGTGCTTCCGCGGTAGCCTCCTTCGCCTTCTCGCGCGCACGTTCGGCCGCCGCGTTGGCCTTGACCACCTGCTGCTGCACGGCGCTCTGGACCTTCGCGCCGGCGTCGTCGACGGCCTTGCCGGCCTGCTGGGCCGGGCCCATGCCGTCCGACGAGGGATTGCAGCCGGCCAGCAATGCGGCCAGGCATAGCGCTGTTGTCATGGCTGGTTTCATGGTGCCTCCTCCTTTCCGACTCGGTTAGCGATTCCTGTTGTCCGGCACGGCGCCGCCTGAGCCGGCGCCCGAGCCCGTGCTGCCGCCGCCCGACGATCCGAGCGCGCCGCGCGGCGCCGCCAGCGGATGCTCGCGGTGCGCCATCTCCTCGCGGCGCGCGGCCTCGATCCTGTCGTTCAGCGCGCGCGTGTCCTGGTCCTCGCCCCAGCGCTTCGTGAACGCCTGCAGGCGGCTGCGCGCCTTGTCGAAGCCGGATGCCGCCAGCGCCGATTCGACCGCAACGCTGGCGTCGTTCCAGGCCTTGCTGCGCTGGCGCCGCTTCGTACAGGCGGCGGCTTCGTCGTTGAGCGCCTGCTGCAGGCGCTGCAACTGCGCCGGCGTGGCGCGCGACTTGCGCAGCGCAATCAACTCGGCCTGCGCATCGCCGGCCTTGCACTCGCGCGCCAGGGCGATCGCGGCGTCGATGCGGCGCTCGATCCGCTTGCTCGACGGCTTGGCCACGAACCACAGGCCCCACAGCACGGCCAGCGCCAGGATCCACCAGCGCAGGCGGATCGGCCTGCGTCCCGGCGGACGCGCGGCCAACGGCGGGCGCGGCACTTCCTGGCGCGGCGGGACCGCCTCGGCGGCGGGCTTGCCGCCGCGGCCGAAGGCGGTGGCGCTCGGTGCGCCGGCGCCGGCCTGTGAAGCTGCCTGTGCGCCTGTTGTGCGTGCGGCAGCGGACGGCGCGGCAGCCGGGGCAACCGGCGGCGCGGCAGGCGCCACCTCGGCCGCCGGCGCATCCGACCAGCCGGACAGCGCCGCCGCCGCGCTTGCGCCCGCAGCCGCTGCCGCGGCCTTGTCTGCGGCAGCCGCCGCCGCTGCGGATAGAGCGCCGTCGGGCATCGCCGCCGCGGGCGTGCGCGCACCGCTGCGCGCCTGCGCAGTCCCGCACCACGGACAGAAGTTCACAGGCCGCGGCGTGGGCCGGCCACAGGCGGCATTGATGCATCGGTAAATCGTTTCGTCTGCCACGGCGCTCCCTTATTCCGGATCGGGGATGCCGTCGTCCGGATCGGGAATCGCGGCATCCAGCCCGCCCGCCAGCTCCGGGAGCTCGCCGACCGTCTTCCACTTGTCCAGGCGCGGGTTCCACAGCATGTTCCAGATGCGCGTGCCGCGGTCGATCTCGCCGCGCGCCAGCTGCTGCGCCACCTCTTCCAGCGCGTACGGGCCGCGCTGGGCGCCGTTCACGAACAGCTTGAAGCGCGCCGCGCCGGTCGCGGCGGGTTGCAGGTCGGCGCCATGGCCGAAGCCATCGCCGCCCAGGCCCGCCGCCGTGCCGGCCGGCGCGCCCGACCGGCGTTCGAGGGCCTGCAGCGCGCGCGCCTCGCTGGCGAGGAACTCGGGCCGGATGATGCGCTTGTCGACCGGGCGCTCGACCTCCCAGTGGTAGGCGTCGCTGGCGGAATCCGGCACCGTCTCGCTCCACAGGTCGAGCTGGGCCAGGGCCGCCTCGACCTGGGCCGGCGTCAGCTCGGGATGCAGCGAGGATGCGCGCCGCATCCACTGGTCGTACAGCCGGCGCGCCGTGATGGTCGGCAGCGACGGCGACGGCAGCTGGGCGCCGGTCTCGTCGACTTCCAGCTTGGGCTCGTACACGCGCAACTGGTAGTGGCGCATCAGCGCCGCCAGCAGCGCCAGCCGGTAGGGTCCCATGTTCCCGAGGCGCTGGCGCACGGCGGCGATCACCTGCTCGCGATAGTAGGGCGGCAGGCCGTTCGAGCGGATCGCGTACTCGTTGCCGATCTGGAGCCATTCGCCGGAGCCCGGCTCGACCTCGAACAGGTACTGGCCGCGCGGCTGGAAGGCCGCTTCGCGGTCGCCGGCATCCTGCTTGCGGCGGATGACGCCCAGCGCCACCGCCTCCAGGTACCATTCGTAATCGTCGGCCAGGCGGTTCAATTCGTCCATCGAGGGCGAGATCGGATGCCGGAAGCGGGTCGAATCGAAATGCAGGTGGGTCGGGATCTTCGGGTTTTCGATCTGGTAGGAGGCGCGCCAGGTCGGCAGGCCGCGCAGCACCGTCATCGGATAGCCGGACAGCTCGATGTAGCACACCGCTCTGCCGGTCACGCCGGTGTTGACGATGGCGACCGCGTCGCCGTGCAGGAATCCGGTCGGCACGGCGGCGCGGATCTCGGCTTCCAGCCGGCGCCAGGCGGCCGGGTCGCCGACGCCGATGAAGCACTTGAACTGGTCGGCGCTGGGCGTGAACTCGGCCGAGAAGCGCGCGTTAATCCACGGCATGGCGCTGCGGATCCACTCGCTGAACACGCGGTGGCGCTCCTGCGGCGACATCGCCCCCAGGCGTTCCAGCAGCGGATCGACCGCGTCGCCCGGTTCGAGTCCGGCGGCCTGCATGCTGGAGAGCTGGGTCTGCGCGCGGCGGAACAGCTTCAGCAGCAGGTCGGCGCGGGTGCGTTCGTCGCCGAGCTGGGGAAAGAGCTGGGCCGAGCCGCCGAATTCCAGCAGCACTTCTTCGGCCCAGCCGCTGACGTCGCTCGTGAGCCTGGGCGGCGCCGGCTGCGTATCGCCGGTGAGCTTCAGGTAGGTCGCGTGCTCGTGGCGGGCGTCGTCGCGCAGCTGGCCGATGCGCTGGTCGCAGGCCGCCAGCATTGCGCCGACGTTGCGCCGGCCTTCCTGGAATTCGCCGGCGACGCCGCTCCACTGGGCCTGGCCCTGTTCGTCGGTGCCCTGTGGATTGCCGAGCCAGGCCGACATGCTGTGCATGACGTCGATCGCCTGGCCCGCCGCCACCGACAGCAGGTGGAAGCGCAGGTAGTCGGCGATGTCGCGCTTCAGGTGGTTCATGACTTCGCGCGCCTGGGCATCCTTGCCGAACAGGCGGCCGGCGGCCTGCGACAGGTTGTTCAGCGATTCTTCGACCTGGCGCGTGCGCAGGGCGTCGCGGATGTCGCGGTAGCGCTTGCCGTTGCGCTGGGCGTTGGCGAGGTCGCGCTGGGCCAGCCTGGCCTTGATCTGTTCCAGCAGCGACAGCACGAATTCCAGGCCGCCCTGCTTGCGGTCGTCGAGCAGCATGTACAGGCGCCCGCGCACGTTCAGGCGCAACTCCGCCAGCAGCTCGCCGGTCTTGCGCTTGATGCGGTCTTCGCTGGTCTCGGCGGTGGCGCCGGCTTCGCGGATGGCGTCCCGTTCCAGGTTGGGCAGCAGCTCGACCACCTTTTCGCGCCACAGCTTCAGGTCGTAGGACGCCATGATGCGGTCGATCTCGAGCTGCACCTTGCTCTCGACCCGCTCCAGCAGCGAGCGCTGGTCCTTGTCCATCAGGAGCATGTCGGTCAGCGCGTATTCCTGGAACGGCGTGACGTCCACCGTGCCCTTGCGGAAGTCGGGGAATTCCGAGAACGGATGCTCCTGCAAACCCATCTGGTCGCGCATGAAGCTGTCGCGCTCCGCGTCGGTGGCGCGGCGCGCGGCCTTGCCGTCGGTGCTGGCCAAACCGAAGAAAGCCTTCACCATCAAGGCCGCCAGCTCGTAGGCGCGGATATCGTCGCGCAGGCTTTGCTGGGTGTCGAGCACCGACTGGCCGAAGGCCGAATAGACCTTCGAGTAGGACAGGCGCATGTCGCCGAAGCGCTGCTCCGGCACGCGCGGATTGTAGGGGCCGAGCTTGTGCTGCTGCTGGTTCACCGCCACCGAACGCTTGCGGTTGGCGAAATCGGCCGAAGCGAAGTCTTCGAACAAGGTGTCCGCCACCATCTGGTAGACGTCCTTCACGTCCTGGGTCGCCTTGTTGGCCAGGTTGGCGGTGTCGACGAAATAGACGTCGTCGAAGGGCGCGCCGCGCCCGGTCACGCTGTCCGGGTCCATCCACTGCACGCGCGCGTTCATGTCGCGCATGGTGGTCTCGAGTTCCATCAGGGTCGCGTAGGCATTCGCCTCGGTGCGCTCCTTGTTGGCCTTCGCATAGCCCGAAGGCAGGAACATGACCAGGTCGACCTGGCTGCTCGAAACCTCCTGGCTTGCGATGGCCTTGGCGAGCCAGCCCAGGTCGATGGCGCTGCCGGCCCCGGTGCCGCCGGCGTTCGAGGCGATGACGACGATGCGGAATTTACTGGTATCGACCTGCAGCCCGAGGCGCTGGTAATTCTCCTTGCGCTCGTTGCCCGCATTCGAGCTGAGGAAGTTCAGCGCGCCCTTGATGCGGCCGCGCAGCTTGGGGTATTTGTCGAACAAATACAGGCGCGCCAGCGCGCGGATCTGGCCGGCGCCCTTGGACGGATCGATGCCCAGCGAGCGCAGCTTCTTGGGCCGCAGCGGCATCCAGTTTTCGATGAGCGGGAAGCGCGCCAGGCTGTCGTCGGATTCGTGGTACTGCGGCAGGTCGAGCGGTTCCACCAGGCGTTCTTCGTCGCTCAGCTTGACCAGCTCGAACCAGGGATCGGTGCGCTGCGACTTGCCTTCGTCGATGATGGCCTGGTTGTCGAGGTCGAAGTGCAGGAAGCGCGCCACCGGGAAGTCGGCGATCGACTCCACGCGGGTCGGATGCTGGCGGTTCCACACCGCCGACAGGATGCGGCGGCGGATCCGCATCATGACTTCCATGCCGGTGCCGCCGGCGCCGATGAACAGCGTCGGGCGCAGGTCGACCTTGAGTTCCGCTTTCTTGTTCAGCGCCGAGGGATCGGGAAAATCTGCCATGTCGTTATCCTTTGATTCTTGGCGGCGCTTACCGGCGGCCGATGAGCAAGGCCGCGATGAGGGCCACCACGCCGATCACGACCAGCGGCCCGGTGATCGCCAGGGTCAGGTACTTGGCCGCATTGATGATCGCCAGCACCGCCGCGAAGGACAGGAAAGCCAGTCCGACGAACAGCAGCCAGCCGGCGCTGCCGGCCGAAGACGGCGCCACGCGCTTGACCACCAGGTGGTGCACGTAGGCGTTGCGCACGAAGAAGTAAATCACCAGCAGCACCAGCAGGATCGCACCGCCGATCGCCAGGTCGCGCGCCGAGGTGTCGCGCAGCGGCGCCGCGCTGGGATTGGTGGCGCCGCCCGGCGCGATCTCGACCGGTTGACTGGCGGTGTCGGGCGCGGTCTTCGGCAGCCCTTCCTGGGGGGTGGTCTGCTGGGTCTGGCCCGGCAGCTTGAAGCCGGGGTCGGTGGAATCCGGCGAGGTCTTCTTGTCTTGCATGGGCCTTCCTTTCGTTTTTTATCTCATCGTCCCAGCCGGACCTGGGCGCCTTCGCGCAGGTCGATCAACTGGTGGCCGAACAGCGTCGTCTTCAGGCGGGCCACCTGGTTGCCCGCCTTGTCGTAGATCGGTTGCGTGGCGCCGGAACGCGTGTGCACGGTGCGCAATTCGTCTTCCACGACCAGCTGCACGCGGCGCGGCCGGCCGTAGGCGTACGCTGCGCCGGCGCCCGCCGCCAGCAGGGCCAGCACGCCGCCCAGCAGCGCCATCAGCGGCCCCGAGCCGTAGTGCACCCTCACTTCCAGCGGCAGCACCGCCGTCGATGCCTGGATTTCGGCGGGCGGCGTAAAGATCTCGGGCAGCGGATCGCCGGGGAACAGCGCCGCCATGCGTTCGCGGAAGGCTTGCGACAGCACCAGGCGCTGATTCGCCAGGTGCAGTTCGATCCGGCCCGGCAGCACATAGGCCGAGCCGGCCGACTTGAGCGCCTCCATCGACCATTTGCCGGGCAGTTTCGCCACCGGCAGCTGCATGCTGGCGGACAGCGGCTCGGGCTTGCCCGGCGCCAGCTGCTTCACGTCGCGCCGCGCCAGTTCGATCGGCCGGTTCTCGCCGGCCAGCACCGAGCGCGCGCTGAGGGTGGCGTCGGCGATCGTGTACGGATACATCGTGTTCTCCAGCTGCCACTGGATGCGTGTGCTGGGCGCCACCGCATCCGGCTCGACGTCGGCATGCAGGCGGCCGCCCGCATCCATCGCCAGCGCCACGCCGGCCGCGCCTTCGACGCGGCGCGGCACCAGGCGCACGGTGTCGCGGTCCAGCGGCTTCAGGCGCGCCGGCGGCTCGGTGATCACGCGCTGCACGCGGCCGGCAGCCAGCAAGGCATCCAGCGCGCGCGCGCCCTCCTTCCCGACCGCGAACACATACACCATCAGGCCGTTCGCGCTGTAGTGCGCGCCCTGCACCTTCATGCGCAGCGGGAAAGCGAGCGCCTTGTCGATCGCGGCGCCGCGGTGGATCAGCGCGTAGAACTCGCGGTTGCGGGCGCTGGTGGCCTGGTCGTTGTTCGGGCTGTTGCGGTTGTTCGTCACCAGCCACACCAGGCCCGGCTTGCCGCCGAGGACCCGGTTCAGGGCGGCGTCGACGGCTTCGCCGAGGTCGGTATCGGCCAGCGCCTGGCCGCCGGGCTTCCTGGCCAGCTGCAAATCCTGCAGGGCCGCCTGGACGTGGGCGTGGACCGTCTTCGCATCGACCTGTTCGGACAGCAGGCCTTTCGGCGACGGCGCCCCGGGCAGCGACTGGTTGAAGGCGGCCAGCACCAGCGCGTCGCCGGGCTGCACCACGTTGCTGACCAGTTCCGTCACCAGCGGCTTGAAGCTCGAGGCCGGGTCGCTGTAGAAGGGCTCCATCCAGCCCGAGTTCTGGACCAGCACGACATGCGGGATGGCGAAGGCGGGCGCGGCGGCGCCCAGCAGGCTTGCCGCGAGGACCAGCATCGAAGCGAGCGCGCGCCTCACGACAGCGCTTCCAGATTCCAGCCGCGGATCCGGTTCCAGTCGGGGTGGTGCAGCCACAGGCGGTTGGCGTACACGAAGGGCAGGCACGCGAGCGGACGCGAAAGGCGTGCGATCTCGTCGAGGATGACGTTGCGCCGGCCTATCCATTCGACCGTGGTGCGGGCGATCACGCGGTCGGCCAGCGCTTCTTCGGCGCGGCCGGTGTATTTATGGAAGCGCAGCACCAGCCCGCTGGGCTGGGCGCGGTTGTTGTTGAAGCTGCGCAGCAGCGGCAGCACCAGCGAATCGTCTTCGTTCGGATCCTCGACGTGCGCCCCCAGCCAGGGATCGTCGACCACCGGATGGCCGCGCCGGAACAGCAAGTTGGCGAAGCCCAGGCGCGCGCCGTCGATCGGCTCGCGCTGCGGATGCTCGACGCCGAGTTCGAGGAAGCAGTAGGACTGGCCGTCATGCCCGATCAGCCACATGCGGCCGTCGCGGCTCAGGGTCGGTCCGCCGAACTGCAGGCGCGGCAGCCAGGTGTCGGGCCAGGGCAGGAAGCGCGGCGCCTCGCCCGGACGCCACAGCAGCTGGCCCTCGTCGTGCAGCCAGGCCAGCTGGCCGTCGTAGCCGATCGGGCGGCTCCAGCCGGACAGCGGCAGCGCGCCGCACTCGTATTGCGGTCCCGGCGCCAGTTCGGCATCCAGCGTGGCCAGCACCAGCACGCCGGCATGCCCGCGCACCGGGCAGGCCAGTTGGCGCCGCATGCTGCCGGGCGCCGCCACCATCGGCGCGGCCAGCACGGAATCGAGCCGGAAGCTCTCGCTGATCGGGTTGATCCACAGGCGGTACAGGCCCTGGGCGGTCGGCACCAGGGCGACTTCGCCGCGCCGCGGTTCCAGCGACGGCAGCCAGCCATAGTCGGAAGCGCCGAAGCGCAGATCGGCCGTTCCCTCTTCCGGCACCAGCACGTGCCACAGCTCGCCCAGCGGATCCCAGTACTGCAGCACGCCGCGTCCCGGCGCCAGGGCCAGCAGGCGCTGTTCCTGGAAACCGTAGCCGGCGGCGATGAACACGCACTCGGCGTTCGGCGGCGTCGGCATCGACGTGTCGAAGCGGCCGACCACAGGCGCGGCCGGACGCTCTTCGAGACTGTCGCCGAGCGGCAGCGAGGTGACCGGCAGGCCGTGCGGCACGTGGCGCGGCAGCGCCTGGTCCGCATACGGCCCCCACCACTCGGGGCGGCGCTGCTGGCGCCCGGCCAGCCGTTCGAGCGGGCTGCCGCAGGCGGGGCAGAAGGAAAAGCCTTCGGGATAGATGGGCGAGTGTTCGCAACCTTCGGTATCGCAGGCCGGCAGCGAAGCGCCGAGCAGGTGCGCGAAGTCGGCCATGCGTCCGCGCGCATGACGGCTCCAGTCGATCCGGCCCAGCCCTTCGCTGGCCGCCAGTTCGAACTGCCCGCTGCCCTCGTCTTCCAGCCAGACGCTGGCTGGAGTTTCCCATCGGTATGGCATTTTCCCCCGCTGTCGATCCTGATTCCATCGTCAAAACGCCACGGCCCGCGCCAATCATGGGGCCGTTGTGCTTTTGGAATCATAGCGCCAGCATGGGGGGCACGGCGCGCCGTTCACGAAGGGAGCGCGGGATAATCCTTCAGGGATCAAATCGCAGGCTGTTCAGGGGAACTTCCGAGCGCATCCACGGCGACGACCCGGCGGATCTTCCACACGCCGGCCTCCATCACCATCGACAGGGCCAGCACCTGGCGCGGGCCGCTGTCGTCCTTGCCGTCGCCGAGGGTCACGAGGACGTCGGCCGCGCCGCTGCGCAGGCGCATGGTGGCGGCGTGTACGCTGCGCTGCCAGGACGGACGGTAGCTCGCCGACTGGATGAAGTAATCGCGCTGCGGCACGCGGCCGCCCTGCAGGTGGTCGACCAGGCGCGCGGTCAGGTCCCTGGCCACGAAGCGGACGAAGATGTCGTAGCGGTCGCTGAGCGGATCCTGGTCGGCGCCGAGGGTTTCCAGATACCAGCCATAGAACTCGGTGGCGACCGCGTCCGGCGCGCGCGCGCCCGCTTTCACCTCCGTCTTCGCCTCGGACGCCTTGGTCTCGGCCGCCCTGGCCGACCCGTTAGCGGCCAGCAGGAGCGCCAGCATCGTGGCCAGCAGCACTGCCCACAAATTAAGAAATGGAAATTTTCCGTTTAGAATCAACATGATAGGACCCCCTACAGGCAAACTGTGCAGCAAAGCGGCGTGGACGGTCGTGAGCTGCCGCAAGCACGGCGGCGGGCTATAATGCCGGGTTGTTTCCACCGTGCCAACGCCATGACCGCCTTCGAGCTCCCGACTCCCGACCTTCCCTCTTCCGCCATCGACGCCGCCACCGGCCACCTGCGCGACGTGCTGGCGATCGCGCTCGAACACGGGTCTGGAAAACGCGCGCTGGTGGTGTTCGATCGCCGCACCGGCCTGTCGCGCGCGCTGCTCGAAGCCTACCGCCGCAACCTGCCGGACGCCGACTTCATCGACTTCGACGGCGTCGAACCCGGCACCGTGCTGGCCGCCTTCGAGACCTATGCGCCGGGCGACCTGGTGGTGCTGGTGCAGTCGACCAACTTCCGCCTCGACGGCTTCCGCCTGCGCGTGGAACTCTTCAAGCTCGGGCTGAAAGTGATCGAGCACGTGCACCTGTCGCGCATGCCGGGCGCGCAGGGCGCGCATTACATCGAGGCGCTGGCCTACGATCCGCAGTACTTCCGCGGCGTCGGCCACGCGCTGAAGAGCCGCATCGACAAGGCGCGGCGCGCCGAGGTGCATGGCGGCGGCGAGGTCCTCGTGTTCGATTCGGCCCTCGAACCGGCCAAGCTGAACGTCGGCGACTACAGCGCCATGAACAACGTCGGCGGCCAGTTCCCGATCGGCGAAGTGTTCACCGAGGCGCAGGACCTCGAAGCCGTCAGCGGCCGCGCCCAGGTCCACGTGTTCGGCGATACGTCCTATCTCGTCAACCGTCCGGCCGCGCCGGTCACGCTGGTGATCGAACGCGGGCGCGTGGTCGGCGCGGAAAACGCGACGCCGGAATTCCAGCAGGTGCTCGACATCATCCGCCGCGACGAGGGCGAAGTCTGGGTGCGCGAACTGGGCTTCGGCATGAACCGCGCCTTCACGCGCGAGCGCCGCGTCGACGACATCGGCACCTACGAGCGCATGTGCGGCATCCACCTGTCGCTGGGCGCCAAGCACGGCGTGTACGCGAAGCCCGGCTTCAAGCGCAAGGATGCGCGCTACCACATCGACGTGTTCATGGTGACGGATGCGGTGTATCTCGACGGTGAGCGCGTGTATGCCGATGGGGGCTGGACGGTGGCGGCGTCGTAGAATACCTGGTCCATTCAACGGAGCCTTTCACCATGCTGACCCAGGAACAGCGCGACCAGTACGGGCGCGACGGCTACATCGTCATCCCCGGTTTCAAATCGCCGGAAGAGATCTCGCGCCTGCGCTTGCGTGCCGAGGAAATCGTCGACGCCTTCGACCCGCTCGAGTCGCGCGCCGTGTTCACCACGCGCGACCAGGAAAACGCCAGCGACGCCTGGTTCCTCGGCTCGGACAATACCGTGCGCTGCTTCTTCGAGGAGGAAGCCTTCGACGCGAACGGGCAACTCAAGCAGGCCAAGGCCCTGTCGATCAACAAGATCGGCCATGCCATGCACGACCTCGACCCGGTCTTCGAAGCCTTCACGCGCGATGCCAGGCTGGCGGCGGTGGCGCGCGACCTCGGACTCGCGCAGCCGCAGGTCTGGCAGTCGATGTACATCTTCAAGCAGCCCGGCATCGGCGGCGAAGTGCGCTGGCACCAGGACGCGACCTTCTTCGACTCGACGCCGATCAGCGTCACCACCTTCTGGTTCGCGCTGGAAGACGCGACCGTCGACAACGGCTGCCTGTGGGTGGAGCCGGGCGGGCATCGCGGGCCTTTGCGCGAGCGCTTCCTGCGCGACGGCCGGCAGATCACGATGGAGAAGCTGGACGCGACGCCGTGGCCGGACGATTCGACCGCCGTGCCGCTGGAGGCGAAGGCCGGGTCGCTGGTGTGCTTCCATGGCTTGCTGCCGCATTACAGCGCGCCGAACCGCTCCAGTGTGTCGCGGCACGCTTTTACATTGCATGTGACGGATGCGCGCACGAGCTATTCGGCGCGCAACTGGATTCAGCGGGATGCCGGGTTTCCGGTGCGCGGATTCGACTGACCGCCGGTCGACCAGCGGCATACCGTGCTTGATCGCGTCGATCGCGCGAACCGAGTCCGCTGACCGGCGTGATATCGCAGGACCGTCAAGAATTTCTTGCAAGAAAAATATGCCTCATCGATACTACGTGGCAGTGCAACTCACATTCCCGGTCGGCTCCCATGTACCTATCTCCAGCAAAACGACTCGTATTCTTCGCCGCCCTGCTGAGCAGCGCAACCACCCGCGCCAGTGACGCCGTCGAGATCCGCCACATCGAACAAGGCCTGCGTCCTGCCGTCGCCCTGGAAGGCAAACCCGTCCCCACCACCACCCTGCAAGCCGAGATGCAGCGTCTGCACGTCCCCGGCGTCAGCATCGCCGTCGTGCGCAATGGCCACATCGCCTGGGCCAAGGGTTACGGCGTCGCGAACAAGGATGGCGCCCCGGTCACGCCGGACACACTATTCCAGGCCGCCTCGATCAGCAAGCCGGTCACCGCCTTTGCCGCGCTACGCTTGGTGGAAGCCGGCAAGCTCTCGCTCGACACCGATATCAACACGGCGCTGACCAGCTGGAAGCTGCCGCCTGGCCCCGACAGCTCGCACGCCACGCTGCGCCAGCTGCTGTCGCACACGGCCGGCACATCGGTCTCCGGCTTCCCCGGCTACGCCCACGATGCCAAGGTACCGACCCTGCTGCAGGTGCTGGATGGCGCGCCGCCGGCGAACACCAAGCCGGTGCGCATCGACACCTCCCCGGGCGGCGCCTGGAATTATTCCGGCGGCGGCTATGCAGTGGTGCAGCAGGCCATGATCGACCGTGCCGGCAAGCCTTTTCCCGAACTGCTATCTGAAACGCTTCTCGCGCCGCTCGGCATGCGGAACAGCCGTTTTGCGCAACCGCTGCCGGCAGGGCTGCTGCCGCGCGCCGCGATGCCGCACGACGCCAAGGGCGATGCGTACAAGGGCGGCCCCTACACCTACCCGGAACTCGGCGCGGCCGGCCTCTGGACCACGCCCAGCGACCTCGCGCGCTTCGTCATCGGTGTGCAGCGCCATGCCGATACACGGGGGAACTCCCTGCTCGCGCCGGTGATGGCGCGCACCATGCTGACGCCGGTGAAGAACGGTTACGCGCTCGGCTTCGAAATCGAAGGCAAGGATGCGGACCGTTCCTTCGCCCATGGCGGCAGCAACATGGGCTTCCAGAACTCTCTGTACGCCTACGTCGAGCGCGGCGACGGCATCGTGGTGATGACCAATGGCGATGCCGGCGCCGAGCTGGCGCAAAGCATCGTACGCGCGGCCGCCTTCGAATACCGCTGGCCCAGCAGGCAGACGACGATGCGCAAGGCGGCGCCTCTGTCCGCAGCGAAGCGCAAGACCCTGGTCGGCACCTACGAAATCAAGGGGCTCGGCACCTTCGACATCGCGGACCGGAACGGCCAGCTGGTGCTCGGCATCCGCGAAGGCGTCGTCGAACCGCTATATGCGGCGGCCGATGCCCCTGGCGTGCTGTTCGTGCTGTCGCGCGAACTCGAATTGCGCATGGCAAAGGATGATGGTACTGGCGGCCGCCTGCTGGCCGGCTCCTTCGACGTCGAATTCAAGAAAAAGTAGATCGTATTAAAACTACACACCCACCCGAATTCAATTGACACAAAATTAGCCTTATCAAACAATCTCCACACCGGAGATGAGGAGACACCCACAAGCAAAACCTCCGGCCCGTAGTAAAAGTACCTAAACCAACCAGGTCGACAACGGAGGAGAAACCATGAAGAACACCATCGCCGCCGCGCTCGCGGCAGGCATCCTGCTGTCCATCGGCACCGGCAGCGCCGGCGCCGCCACCCCCACCCAGCAGGCCGGCGCCAGCAACGCCATCCTGCTGCAGGGCTTCCACTGGAACTCGGCCGCCTATGCCGGCCCGGACTGGTACAACACCCTGCAGGCGAATGTGGGCGACCTGAGCACCATGGGCTTTACCCACGTGTGGTTCCCGCCGCCGTCCGATTCGGCCGCGCGCGAAGGCTACCTGCCGCGCCAGCTGAACAAGCTCGATTCCAGCTACGGCAGCGCGGCCGAGCTGACCAACGTGATCAGCGCCTTCAAGAGCAAGGGCATCAAGGCGATCGCCGACGTGGTCGTCAACCACCGGGTCGGCACCACCGGCTGGTCCGACTTCACGAATCCGAACTGGACCACCTACACCATCGTCAACAACGACGAATGCAACTGCGGCCTCGGCGGCGCCGACACCGGCGACGGCTTCAGCGGCGGCCGCGACATCGCCCACACCAACGTCGGCGAAGTCCAGAACGGCATCATCAACTGGCTCAACTACACGCTGAAGCCGGTCGGCTTCTCCGGCCTGCGCTTCGACTACGTGAAGGGATTCGGCGCCAATTACGTGGGCCAGTACGCGAACGCCTTCGCGCCGGATTTCTGCGTGGGCGAGCTGTGGCCCAACTTCGACGTCAACAACATCGACGCCAACCGCCAGGCGATCATGAACTGGATCAACGGCACCGGCAACGCCTGCGGCGCCTTCGACTTCACGACCAAGGGCATCCTCAACGACGCCCTCGCGAACGGCAATTACTGGCGCCTGAAGGCCACCGACGGCAAGCCGCAGGGCGCGATCGGCTGGTGGCCGGCGATGTCGGTGACCTTCGTCGACAACCACGACACCGGCCCGGCCGAAAGCTGCGGCAGCGGCCAGAACCTGTGGCCTGTCCCCTGCGGCAAGGTGATGGAGGGCTATGCCTACATCCTCAGCCACCCTGGCATCCCGACCGTGTTCTACCCGCACATCTACAACTGGAACCTGAAATCGCAGATTGCGGCGCTGATGAAGGCGAGGAAGAGCGCCGGTGTGAATTCGACGTCGGCGGTGGCGATCCAGCAGGCGAGCCAGGGCCTGTATGCGGCGATCGTCACCGGCAGCACGCACCAGCTGGCGATGAAGATCGGCCCGAACAGCTGGAGCCCGGGCACCGGCTGGACCCTGCAGACTTCGGGCGCCAACTACGCGGTGTGGATGAAGTAAGCCGGTATCGACATGGGGCTCAGGCGGCGAACGCCTGCGCCCCGCCTGCCGGCACGTCGATGCCGTGAATGCCGACGCGATTGCGTCCATGCTTCTTGGCGAAGTACATCGCTTCGTCGGCGCGTTTCAGCACTTCTTCCCACTGGCCGTCGCCGGGGCGGGCCGCGGCCACGCCGACGCTCACCGTCATCGGCACGCTCAGGCCCTGCGTCACCAGCGGCGTGGCGGCCACCAGCTCGCGCAGGCGCTCGGCGATGCGCTGTACGTCGCTTGCGCCGGCGCCGTCAAGCAGCACCGCGAATTCTTCGCCGCCTGTGCGAAATTGCGCATCGTAGCCGCGCAGCACACGCGCCGACAGTGCGGTCACATGGCGGATCGCGGCGTCGCCCACGCCGTGGCCATGGCGGTCGTTGATCGACTTGAAGTGGTCGATGTCGAAGGTGAGGAAAGTCAGCGGCGTGGCGGTGCGCCGGCAGCGGTGGAATTCGCGGCGCGCGATGTCGTGCAGGGCGCGGCGGTTCAGCCAGCCGGTCAGGGCGTCGGTCAACGACGCGCGGCGCAGCGCCTGCTGCTGCTGGTGGGTGACGATCAGCGAGCAGCTCATCGTCACCACCGACAGGAACACCAGCACGAACAGCGTGCCCGAGGTCTGCAGGAACTGGCTGCCCATGAAGGTGAGGTCGTGGTTGGCATTGGCCAGCATGTACAGGATGCGCAGGCCCATCTGGATCCCGAACAGCAGTTCCAGCACCATCAGCGGCCGGTAAGCGTGCCTGGCATCCTCGTCCGGCTGGCGCCACAGCAGCCAGACCACCGCGAAGTTGATGCCGGCCACAACCGGCGTGAGCAGGAACAGGCGGTGCTCGACCGAGTCGCGCACATAGGGCAGCAAGTGCATGGCCAGGACAGCCAGCGCCAGCAACACGAGCCGATCGTAGCGCGGCCGCAGCGCCAGGTGGCGACGCACGCCGGCCAGGATGCCGGCATGGCCGGCGACGTAGAACACGTTGCCCAGAGCAGGCGCCAAGACATAGCTGAGTTCATACTTGGTCGCCAATGCGCCGATGATATTGCCTGCAAAGAAGAACAAGCCGCTCAGGGACCAGTCGAACAAGGCCGCTCGCCCCGCGCTGGCCCGGTATAGCAGGAGCATCTTGAGCGCCATGGTGCCGGACACAAGTAACGACGCAATGACGAGAGTAAACGAGTCCATCCCTGCCTTGTCGACCAGAATTCTTCGGCCAAATTTGAATGACGGTAGTATAAATCCGTTGCCATATTGAATTCCAGCCAAATATTCCAGTGCCAGGACGATCGTCGTTTTCTGCGCATGTGCGAAGGAAGCATGCCGTCCGCATGATCCAAGCGAAATCGGAGCGCGCAAAGGCTGTGATATAAGCGTTGTTCGACATCTGACCCGCGCCCATGAAACCCGCCTTCTTCGCCATCGTTGGGGCCCAGTTCTTTTCGTCGCTGGCCGACAGCGCGCTGTTCATCCTGTGCGTCTCGCTGATCACGACGCTGTCCTTCCCGGAATGGATGACGCCGATGCTGAAGATGGGCTTTGTCCTGTCATATATATTGCTGGCGCCTTTCGCCGGCGCCTTCGCCGACATGTTTCCCAAAGGCCGGGTGATGCTGGTGACGAACACGATCAAGATGTTCGGCTGCACCCTGATCCTGGCCAAAGCCAATCCCCTGCTCGCCTACGGCATCGTCGGCTTCGGCGCGTCGGCCTATTCGCCGGCCAAGTACGGCATCCTGGCCGAAGTCCTGCCGGCGCCGCGGCTGGTGGCGGCGAATGGCTGGATCGAGGGCACCACGGTGGTGTCGATGATCCTCGGCACCATCCTCGGCGGCCTGATTTCCGCGAACGAGCACGCCATCGCCTGGCTGCTGCACATCGCGCCTTCGCATGGCGGCATCGCCGACAGTCCGGTGCGCGCGGCGGTGTTCGTGATCGTGCTGACCTATCTCGTGGCCGGCGTGCTGAACCTGGCGGTGGTGAACGCCGGCGCCCGCTATGACACGGCGCGGCGCTCCATCCCTGCCCTGCTGCTCGACTTCTACCGCTGCAATTCGACGCTGTGGCGCGACCGCGAAGGCCGCGTCTCGCTGGGCGTGACCTCGTTGTTCTGGGGCGCCGGCATGGTGCTGCAGATCCTGCTGCTGGCCTGGGCCCAGTCGGCGCTTGGCCTGGGGCTGGACAAGGCGGCCGCGCTGCAGGGCGTGTTCGCGGTCGGCGTCGTGATCGGTGCGGCGGTCGCCGGCAAGACCGTGCCGCTGGTGCGTTCGATGTCGGTGATGCCGGTCGGGATCGTGCTGGGCGCCGGCCTGTGCGCGATGGTGTTCGTGCACACGGTGCAGGTGGCCCTGCCGATGCTGCTGGCGATCGGCGTGCTGGCCGGACTGTTCGTGGTGCCGATGAACGCCGTCCTGCAGCACCGCGGCCATAAACTGATGAGCGCCGGGCAATCGATCGCCGTCCAGAACTTCAACGAGAACCTGGCCATCCTGGCGATGACGGCAAGCTATGCGATGGCGCTGCAGGTCAAGCTGGGGATGAACACGGTGCTGGTGATGCTCGGCATGGCGATCGTGCTGGTCACGGCTTACCTGCGCGCGCATGCGCGGACGGTGCGTCATCGGTAAAAGTGATAATTGGTAAGAATTTACAGGTCTGTCTCATCATACAATCCGGCTCTCAAGCATGCGGAGCCATCGAATGACCGACGTTTTTTCCTACATCCTTCTCGCGCTGGGCATCGTACTGATGGTTGTCGGCTATCGTCGCAGCAGCCGGAACATGCTGGTATGGGCTGGACTGACGCTGTTCTTGAGTGCCGGTATCGGCGATTTCGTCCAGGGTTTCCGCGATGGCGTCACTACCCAGACGCATACCGCCAAGGCAGAGAGCGGACGTACCTAAAACACCACAGTGTTTTAATGCTTTGTAACAAGCTTGTTACAAATCAAACAAACCATTGCTGTAGAGCGAAGACTAGAATATTTTCTTCTTTTCAACCTCTATCGCAGGGTAAATATGATACGTTTGCCGATCAGCTTGGCGGCCTTATGCCTCACCATGTCCGCCATCGCAGCGGAACCTTTCGACGACAAGTTCCGCCAGCTCGACGAACTGCTGCCGACGCCGACCACGATCCGGACCGCTTCCGGCGCCCCGGGCCACGCTTACTGGCAGCAGCGCGCCGACTACACGATCCGCGCCACGCTGGATGAAGCGAACCGTGCGATCACGGGCGCCGAGACGGTCACGTATCACAACAATTCCCCCGATTCGCTGACCTACCTGTGGGTCCAGCTCGACCAGAACATCTACAAGCCGAACTCGGATTCGCGCACCGGCGCCACGATCCGTTCGCGCGATGCCTGGGACACGCCGCGCGGCCCGGACAACGGCATGAAGTTCGACGCCATGCAGTCGATGATGACCGCCCGCACCTTCGACGGCGGCTTCAACATCAAGGCCGTCAAGGACAGCGGCGGCGCCCCGCTCCACTACGTCATCAACCGCACGATGATGCGCATCGACCTGCCGCAGCCGCTCAAGCCGGGCGCGAAGGTCGCGTTCTCGGTCGAGTGGAGCTACAAGATCAACGAGCAGAAGGTGCTCGGCGGCCGCTCCGGCTACGAGAAGTTCGACGAAGACAAGAACGACCTGTTCGAGATCGCCCAGTGGTTCCCGCGCATGGCCGCCTACTACGACGTGACCGGCTGGCAGCACAAGCAGTTCCTCGGCACCGGCGAATTCACGCTGGAATTCGGCGACTACGACGTGTCCGTGACCGTCCCGGCCGACCACATCGTGGCCTCGACCGGCGAGCTGCAGAACCCGGGCGACGTGCTCACCGCCGCCCAGCGCCAGCGCCTCGACCAGGCCCGCACCGCCAAGCAGCCGGTCGTGATCGTGACCCAGGCCGAGGCGGAAGCCAAGGAAAAGACCCGCGCCAGCGGCAGCAAGACCTGGCACTTCCGCGCCAGGAACGTCCGCGACTTCGCCTGGGCCTCGTCGCGCAAGTTCATCTGGGATGCCCAGGGCTTCAAGAAGGATTCGACCAATGTGCTGGCGATGTCCTACTACCCGAAGGAAGGCAACCCGCTGTGGGAGAAGTATTCGACCCAGGCCATCATCCACACCATCGACCAGTACAACAAGTACTCCTTCGACTATCCGTACCCGGTCGCCATCTCGGTGAACGGCCCGGTGGGCGGCATGGAATACCCGATGATCTCGTTTAACGGCCCGCGTCCGACCAAGGACAAGAAGACCGGCGAGATCACCTATTCGAAGCGCACCAAGTACGGCCTGATCGGCGTCGTGATCCACGAGGTCGGCCACAACTACTTCCCGATGATCGTCAACTCGGACGAGCGCCAGTGGACCTGGATGGACGAGGGCCTCAACAGCTTCGTGCAGTACCTGGCGGAGCAGGCCTGGGAAGAGAACTATCCGCAGTCGCGCGGCGAGCCGCGTGCGATCGTCGACTACATGAAGAGCGCCGGCCAGCAGCCGATCATGACCAACTCCGAGTCGATCACGGCGCTGGGCCCGAACGCCTATTCCAAGCCGACCGCCGCCCTGAACGTGCTGCGCGAGACCGTCCTGGGCCGCGAACTGTTCGACTTCGCCTTCCGCGAATATGCGCGCCGCTGGAAGTTCAAGCGCCCGACCCCGTCGGACTTCTTCCGCACCATGGAAGACGCGTCCGGCACGGACCTCGACTGGTTCTGGCGCGGCTGGTTCTACACCACCGACCACGTGGACGTGAGCGTGGACGGCATCAGCGAGTACACCGTCGGCACGAAGGATCCGGAAATCGAGAAGGCATGGAAGCGCGCCCGCCACGACGAAGAGCCGGTCTCGATCACCGACCAGCGCAACAAGGGCACCCTGGCGCGCCGCCTCGATGCCCACCCTGAGCTGAAGGACTTCTACAACGAGCACGACGACTTCACGGTCACCAACAAGGACCGCAACAAGTACAACGAAGCGCTCGAAGGCATGGAGGACTGGGAAAAGGCCCTGCTCAAGGACGGCAAGCACATGTACCTGGTCGACTTCAGCAACAAGGGCGGTCTGGTGACCCCGCTGGTGCTGGAGATCACGCTCGCAAGCGGCAAGAAGTACGTCGAGCGTGTGCCGGCCGAAGTATGGCGCTACAACCCGAAGAAGATCACCAAGCTGATCATCACCGACGAGCCGATGACCAGCCTGGTCCAGGACCCGTACTGGGAAACCGCCGACACCGACCAGAGCGACAACGCGTGGCCGCGCAAGGCGACCCCGTCGCGCCTGGAACTGTTCAAGTCCCAGCGTAACGGCGGCGAGGACATGATGCGCGACTATAACGAGAAGCTGAAGACCAAGGAGTCCGCAGCGTCGAAAGACGACAAGGGCGCCAAGGACGCCAAGCCGGAAGTCAAGGCCGCGGCCGACCAGGGCAGCGCAGCGGCAAGCAAGTAATCCCGCTATCGTCGTCCCCGCCGCCGCGGGGACGACGCTGAATCCACTTCGGTAGCCGCGCCCAGAAGGTCCGGCTGCCGTTTTCACATACACGCCAAGACATGAAACGCCTGCCCGCCAGCCTCGCCGCCCTCGCCCTGATCGCCATCGCCGGTTCGACCTCCGCCCAGCAATTCGACGACAAATTCCGCCAGCTCGACGAGCTGTTGCCGACGCCGACCGCCGCGCGCACCGCCTCGGGCGCGCCGGGCCACGAATACTGGCAGCAGCGCGCCGACTACAAGATCCGCGCGCAACTGGACGAAGCGAAGCGCGCCATCACCGGCAGCGAGACCGTCACCTACCACAACAACTCGCCGGACACCCTGCACTACCTGTGGGTGCAGCTCGACCAGAACATGTTCCGCGCCGATTCGGACAACCGCAACATCTCGAGCTATCCGTCGCGCGAGGCATGGCGTACGGCCGGCACCAACGGCCAGACTGGCC
>CAJYXO010000072.1 GCA_913778765.1 uncultured Massilia sp.
ACGTGATGAAGGAATCGGCGTCGGCCGCATTGTCGGTGGTGCGTTCGCGCGCCGAGCGGCTCGGCATCGAGGCGGACTTCCTGCAGAAGCACGACGTCCACCTGCACGTGCCGGACGGCGCCACGCCGAAGGACGGCCCCAGCGCCGGCATCGCGATGGTGACCTCGCTGGTGTCGATGCTGACCAAGGTGCCGGTCAAGTCGGAGGTGGCGATGACCGGCGAGATCACCCTGCGTGGCCGCGTCTCGGCGATCGGCGGGCTCAAGGAGAAGCTGCTGGCCGCATTGCGCGGCGGCATCCGCACCGTGCTGATCCCCGAGGAGAACCGCAAGGATCTGGCCGACATCCCGGAGAACGTCACCCGCGATCTGAAGATCGTGCCGGTGAAGTGGATCGACGAAGTGCTGGATCTGGCACTGGAGCGTCCGCTCGCGCCCAAGCCCGCCGCCGACGCCGAACAGGCACCGTCGCGGCGCAAGCAGAAAGCATCCTCGAACCCGCGCGTCAAGCACTGACGCGCGCTGAACCGCACCCGCGCAAACGGCTCAAACCCGCGCCGTTGTTGGCTTTTCGGCTTGCGCGGGTATGGGCCCGCTGGTATAAATGCAGCGCTTGCGAGCACCGCGAACGGGCGTGCTTGGTAGTGCGAAACATATCCATCGGGGTCTCGCCCAGGCGAGGCAGGCCACGCCGACACCCGATCCTCAATCCGCGGTCTTCTGCCGCACATGGAGTCATCAAGAAATGAATAAAGCCGAACTGAACGACGCGATCGCCGCTGCCGCCGACATCTCCAAGGCCGAAGCCGGTCGTGCCATCGACGCCTTCGTGTCGGAAGTGACCAAGGCCCTGAAGAAGGGCGACAGCGTCACGCTCGTGGGCTTCGGCACCTTCCAGGTGCGCGACCGTGCCGAGCGCACCGGCCGCAACCCGAAGACCGGCGACTCCATCAAGATCGCGGCGTCGAAGAATCCGACGTTCAAGGCTGGTAAAGCGCTGAAGGATGCCGTAAACTAATCGACTCGCTAGGGTGCTTAGCTCAGCGGTAGAGCGTCTCCTTTACACGGAGAGGGTCGGGGGTTCGAAACCCTCAGCACCCACCAGAGCACCGAGCGACAAGTTTCAAAAGCGGAGTGGTAGTTCAGTCGGTTAGAATGCTGGCCTGTCACGCCGGAGGTCGCGGGTTCGAGTCCCGTCCACTCCGCCAGTTGTACCGAAGCCCCCGAGCGATCGGGGGTTTCGTTTCTCGCAGTCGCCGCCACGCGCCAGCGTTGGCCCGGTCGCTGCGGGAAAGCGGGCCTCGCGCCCGCCTCCGTTCAAACGCGGAGTGGTAGTTCAGTCGGTTAGAATGCTGGCCTGTCACGCCGGAGGTCGCGGGTTCGAGTCCCGTCCACTCCGCCATTTGTACGCGAAACCCCCGAGCGATCGGGGGTTTCTTTTTTTCCGCAGTGCGCTGGTTTGGTCGTCGATGCGCTCCGGATTCGCCGCCTCGACGCATGAGCGGCGCGGGTTGCCGGGCCGCCGGTTCTGCCGCAAGGCGTGAAGCGGGTTAAACTGCGCGGCTCGCCAATAGGCCGTCGGTTCCCAATGCTGCAGAAACTTCGCGAAAAGACCTCGGGCTGGATCGCCACCGCGATCATCGGTCTGTTGATGATTCCGTTCCTGTTCGTCATCGACAACAGCTACCTCGGTGGCGTCGGTGCCAACAATGTCGCCAAGGTGCAGGCGCCGCCGTCGTGGTGGTCGTCGGCGCCGTCGTGGTGGCCGGTGTCGCTGCTGTGGCAGCACCACGAAGTGAGCACGGAGCAGTTCCGTACCCGCTTCGAGCAGGCGCGCATCCAGGCGCGCGAACAGCAGGGCGAGGATTTCGATCCGCGCGCGTTCGAAAGCATCGACAACAAGCGCAAGCTGCTCGATCAGCTGATCGACGAGCAGGTGGCGAAGCTGTCGGCAGAACGCGCCGGCGTGGTCATCGGCGATGCCGCGGTGCGCGATTACATCAGCTCCATGCCTGCGTTCCAGAACGACGGCAAGTTCGATCCGGAGCGCTACCGCCTGGCTCTGGCCTCGGGCACGCCGCCGCGTACGCCGACCATGTTCCAGCAACTGGTGCGCGACGCGCTGCAGCAGTCGGTGATTCCGTCGGGCATCGCCGAATCGGCGTTCGCCACCAAGCCGGAAACCGAGCGCCTGCTGAAGATGCTGGGCGAGACCCGCGACGTGGAGATGGCGCTGTTGCCGGAAATGCCGGCCGACACCGCACCGGTCAGCGACGCGCAGGTGCAGCAGTGGTACGACTCGCACAAGTCGGACTTCAAGCAGCCGGAAACCGTGACGATCGAGTACGTCGACCTCAACGCGGCCAGCCTGCCGCCGGTCAAGCCGGCCGACGAGGCGACGCTGCGCAAGCGCTACGACGACGAGAAGGCGCGCTTCGTCGAGCCCGATCAGCGGCTGGCTTCGCACATCCTGATCAGCGCCGGCAAGGACGCGGCCTCGCAGAAGGCGGCCGAGGCCAAGGCGGCCAAGCTGGCGGCCGAAGCCAAGCAGCCCGGCGCCGATTTCGCCGCGCTGGCCCGCGCCAACTCCGATGACCCTGGTTCCAAGAACGCCGGCGGCGATCTGGGCTGGGTGGAGAAGGGCGTGATGGTGAAGCCGTTCGAGGACGCGCTGTTCGCGATGAAGCCCGGCGAGATCGTCGGTCCGGTGAAGAGCGAATTCGGCTACCACGTGATCCAGCTGCGCCAGGTCAAGGGCGGCGAAGGCAAGTCGTTCGAGCAGGTGCGCGACCAGCTCGCCAGCGAGCAGTTGAAGGCCGACAGCGAGAAGGCCTTCAGCGACCTGAGCGGCAAGCTGGTGGACCTGGTCTACAAGAACCCGACCGCGCTGGCTTCGGCGGCGAAGGAAGTGGGACTGCCGGTGCAGACGCTGGGGCCGTTCTCGCGCGCCACCGCCAGCGGCATCGCCGCACAGCCGGCGGTGCTGCGCGCCGCGTTCTCCGACACCCTGGTGCAGGACGGCACGGTCAGCGACCCGATCAACCTGGGGCCGAACCACAGCGTGCTGATCCGCGTGACCCAGCACCAGCCGGAGCAGATCCAGCCGCTGGCCAAGGTGCACGAACAGGTCGTGGCCGCGGTGCATGCCGACCGCACCGCCAAGGCGGCCGCTGCCAAGGCCGATGCGCTGCTGGAGCGTTTGCGCAAGGGCGAGACCCTGCAGGCCCTGGCCGGCCCGGAGAAGCTGCAGATCAACCCGATGCCGGGTCTGCCGCGCAACGTGCCGATGCCGAGTGCGCAGGCCAGCCAGGCGATCTTCAGCGCGCCGCAGCCGGCCGACGGAAAGCCCTCGGTGGGCAAGGTCGAGCTGCCTGCCGCGCCGGGCACCGTGGGCAAGCGCTATGCGCTGTTTGCGGTCACCAAGGTGACGCCGGGCGACCTGAGCAAGGTGCCGGCCGAGCAGCAGACGATGTTCCAGCAGCAGCTGGCGCGGATCGAAGGCGAGGCCGATGCCAAGGCCTACGTCGATGCGATGCGCAAGCACTTCAAGATCAGCGTGCAGGAATCGCAGCTGTAACCGCGGCTTCGACAGCGCAAAGCGGCACGCAACAGGCCCGGCATTGCCGGGCCTGTTGCGTTTCAGGTGCGTGGTTTATCGGCGTGTGCGATTTGCTGTGGGGGAGGCGCGCAACGTTGACGCAAGTGTGGATGTGCGCCTGCCGATGGCCGGCATGCCTTCAGTGGCGCGAATGGGCGGCAAGCGCGTTACGTCGCTACCTTGGCCGGCGCGATGCGCTGTCCCTGCTGGCGGCCATCGAGACAGAGCCTGTTGCCGATGGCGCGTGCGCGCAGTTGCGCTAGCTGCTGGACGTGGCGATACGCCTGCCTTCCAGGCGCTCATGCTGATCGTAGGTGCCTATCGGGCTGAGGAAACGGGTGGTCATCCCCGCAGCGTGGCTGCACATCCGCGGACGTTGCAGCATGGGCCGGAGCTCGTCCCGCCGCAGCCGAAGCGCGATCAGTCCTCGTAGCTCAGCACCATGCCGGGACGCAGCACGCTGCGCGCGGACAGGCCGTTCTTCATCAGCAGCGCCTGCACGGTGATGCCGTAGCGCTTGGCGATGTTCCAGGCGGTGTCGCCGTCGCGCACGGTGTGCGTGTGGCGGGAGCGTGCGCCGGCGCGCTTGGCACGGTTTGGCGCGGGAGCGTCGTCGGCGCTGGCCACGGTGGCGACGACCGGGGTGTCGTCCTGCGCCGGCGGCGCGGTGTCCTGGGCCAGCACGGGGCCGCCCAGACTGCGCGGCGCCAGCACCGGCAGCGCGCGCTTGGTGCTGCGGCCGTTGCCCAGGGCCGGGTTCAGCCGGGCGAGCTGATTGCCCTGCAGCGCCTGGCGCCGCGCCCATTCGTCCAGTGCCATGCCGGCGGGCAGGGTCTGCGCCTGCAGGATCGGCACGTCGCGGTCCAGCGAGGCCATCCATTCGTCGCGGGTCTGCGCCTGTTCCAGCACGCAGGCCAGCGCGTGCAGTTTCTCGACGTAGG